>DKZK01000019.1:33859-36859 GCA_002493625.1 Lachnospiraceae bacterium UBA7076
AGCGTTCTTTGTTTAAAATGTATAATTAAAAAAATTAGAATCCTTATTGTGACAGCTCCGTCAGCTCCCTATTTTTAAAATTATGGAGCAATTTTACGACAATTTTTTTTGCAAGTCAACCCTATATAGTTTAATTTCATACTATTTTCACTTTTTAGCATGACATTGTTAAGCTCGTTCCTAGTTTATCATCCATAATATTAAAATACACGGTTTTCTTTTCAATATTTGCGCCGTCTGTATACAATGCTTCGGCATAACAGGAAATTATGTCCGAAATTTCCTGCGAATAATCCTCTGCCTTTGCTACTGTGACAGACACAACGCTTCCATTACATATAGCTGTCTCACAGCTTGTATCCTCTGCCATGGCTTTTAAACTGCTGCTTGCAGTAAGCGCTGCCTGACTATTCCATTCAAATGTCATTTGTACATCTCCTTTCGGGTTTAATATTCTTTAGGCAATTGAGAAACTCCTTATTTTCAAAACTTAGTTGTGAAATATAGATAATATCATAAGCATGGCGCTCAGGAGCCGGCAGTGCTTAGCGAGGTATGTCCTAAGGTGTCTTATGTCCTAAGGTGCCTGCGTAGCAGACGGAGTCCTGAGGACACGTTATTTTCGAGCTTAGCACTGCTACGCGCGGCAAGCAGCGGAAGCGTGCCATGCGTTGATTTGTCTATATTGAACAACGGACGTTGCAGAAAACAGAGTTTCGCAAATGCCTATTAAGATTTTTCTCTTTCATTATTCCTTCTCATATTTTCTTCCTGTTTTCGTATTTCAGATGCCTGTTTCTCCCTCATTTCCTCAATAAACCTTTCTCTCTGCATTTCATTGTATCGGGAGATACTAAGGTTTTCCTCTACAATATCTGTAATATAATTGTCATTTCTACAATGCCATGCTATTTCTTCATATAAATTTCTGCCGTTTCTGTCATGGCTCCCCATCTGGTCATTCAGCTCATTCATTTTTTTACATATGCTGTTCAGCTCGTCTATTGAAATGTTTTTCTCCATCATGCACCTCACTTAATTTGATTTTTCCTCCGGAATATACTTTGTCAATTCTATGGAATCGGTCTTATAATATATTTCCGCATCAGGATTAGCCCGCTGAATTTTTTTCAATGCATCTTCAACATTAAGCTCGGCATCCGACGTAAACTTAACAACTATTGTGTCAAAATTTTCAAAATCCTCAGACCAGTCATGGGCTTTTTCAATCTCATTTATATATTTTCCTGCCGATGTTATTATTGTTTCCGCTTCAAATTTTGTGTGTAACCTATCATCATCCCAAATGTCCGGATAAACATACCTCATACAGTGGCTTTTCTCTGTTTCAATTGAAGATACATCTAAATTATCAGTATCAATATAATTTGTGAAATACAACTTTACATCTCCTCCACAACATTCAAATCTCAAATCAATGACAAAATCCTCAGGAAAGTAATCGGGGTTTCTTTTAACAAATGCATTGTGATTGTCAAGTATCTTCTTAAACTCATCTGCTGTTTCATAGTTAAACTCGCTGATACGGAGTTCAACTCCATTATCATATTCTTCATATCCAACGCACTTCGTATGCGGATATTTATCGATTCCAATTGCATCTATCCACTCGTTATAGCTGCCGTTTATTTTAATTTTTCTTTTACCTCCACAACCTATCAGAGATACCATAAGCATCATAGACAGCACAACGCAGAAACTTGTTTTTTTCAGATATTTTCTTCGTTCCATTTCATATCTCCTTTAAAATATAATTACTGCATGTTAAAATCAATCAATTCTGATTTCTATAATATTAGAGCCGATGGTATTTGCAATTGCTTCACCATCAAGCGTTCCTTGTCCCGTGCCATCCGATGGTATCATATATTCCGGATGCTCCTGATAAAAGGACGTAGTAAAATCAAGATACTCATCATAGTTTATGTAATATCTTTGTCCATATGAGGAAACCTCCACCATCCGTCTGTAGCTTCCGTCCGCCTGTTCCTGCTCATAGATTGCTGTTGCGACAACATAATGGCTGCTTACTTCATCGTCATTTTCCTCTTTTATATAATTACCGGCGTTATATCTGTAAAGCGTTAATTTCTTCCTCCCGGAATAAAGCCCCCAGACAACCGGAATATTATTTGCAAGCATGTTTTTCATAGTATCATACCGGTCAATCCCTTTATACCAGTTCCAGCTTGTCTTTATGGAAAGCCCATGCTCCTTGCATCTATCCTCGATGTAATCCCCCATGGATGACGGTATTGCTCCAAAATCCGCTTTTTCAATCAGAAACTTATCAATCGGATGTTCATCACAAAACTGGTCGCACAAATCAACATATTCACTCTCCGTTATGGTCGTCTGTCCCGTAAGGTATAAATATGCGTTTACCGCCGCAATAACACCACAGGAGTACTCTGTAATTTCGGGTTTAAGCCATCCTTGCGCTCCGCCAAAGCCACGTTCATAACCTTTTTCATCCTTTTTCTCCGTTCCGTCATCATTTAACACCGTAATAAATCTCTCATCAATCCCTGTTCTTATTCCCATTGGGTCAGGATTTTTGTCCCCAAGACTCTGCAGCTTTGTTATGGCACAGATGGAAGGATATGTAATGGGAACAAAGTCCGTCTCTGAAAAGCCCTCATACAGCGTCTGTATGGCTGCCTTAATGGTGTAAATTCCGTCCGTATTAAATAAATCATTGACATTTGCCTCTATTTCATCTATTTTTTGCAGCCGTCGTTCCAATGCACCAATCAGGCGCTCATTATTTGCAATTTCTTCATCATATTGGGAAAAATGGTTCATATCCCATGCTGTTCCAACCCACCAGTATTCCGTGTTAAGCTTAAAAGTATATATATCATTCACAATCTGCCTGTTCCTTGCCTTCAAAGCTTCAATCATCTCAATAATGTCATCCTCAATCAAATCCACAAAGCCCACCTCGTTTTCAAGTGCCTCACAGTATTCCAAGCCTTT
>DKZK01000019.1:37187-39920 GCA_002493625.1 Lachnospiraceae bacterium UBA7076
GGTTTAATAACTCGTCCCATGTTTCTCCTCCTCATTTTTATTATCATTTCTCCAAATCCATGCTATTTCTTCATATAAATTTCTGCTGATTCTGTCATGGCTCCTCATCCGGTCATTCAGCTCATTGATTTTTTTACATATGCTGTTCAGCTCGTCTATTGAAATGTTTTTCTCCATAATGTTCCTCGCTTTTTGTTTTAATTTTCTTCAGGGTCATACTTTATCCATTTGTCAGGATAATGTTGATAATATACTTCCGCCTCAGGGGTCGCCTGCCAGATTTTTTCCAGACAATTCATAACATTTGTTTCATCATCATCATCAAAATAATTATTCACAATTATTCTTTTATAGCCCGTAAAATATCTCGACATATCCGTCTCCCCCATTCCATATTTATCATATTCAATTATTATTGTTTCCGCTTCAAATTCTGTCCAAAGAAATCCGGTAGTAAAGCTACTCACATACGCATATCTCATACAATGGTTTTTTTCCGTTTCCATTTCAGATAACTTAATATAGTCGGTCCAATCCTTGTCTGTATCTTTATCCATACGGTTTGAAAATCTAAGCGCAGTCGAACCAGAATGCTTTTCAAATATTATATCAATATCAAAATCCTCAGGAAAATAGTCAGGATTTTTTTCAACAAACGCATTATGGTTGTCAATTATTTTCTTATATTCATCTGCTGTTTCAGAATCAAAATCGCCAAGATAAAGTTTAAGACCATTCTTATATTCATGATAGCCATTGCTGTACACATGCGGATATTCATATATTCCGATTGCATCCAGCCACTCATCGTAGCTGCTGTTTATTTTGATTTTTTCTTTACGTCCACAGCCTGTAAGAAAAACGACAAGCATCATTGATAATACAAAATACAAATGTGTTTTTTTCAGATGTTTTCCTTGTTTCACTCTATATCCCCCCCTTAAAATATAATCACCTGCTAATAGGTAATTACCAAACTTTGCTTTGAAAGCAAGGCGTTTTCAATTACCTGCTACATATTACACATTAAAATCAGTCAGTTTTCATTTTCCTCCGGAATATACTTTGTCAATTCTTTGGTATAGGTCTTATAATATATTTCCGCATCGGGATTTGCCTTTTGAATCTTTTTTAATGCATCCTCAACATCAATTTCACGTTCAACATCTGATGTAATCCTAACAACTATTGTATCAAAGTTTTCAAAATTTTCAGACCAATCATGGGCTTTTTCAACCATTTCTATGCCTTTTCCCAGCGACATTATTATGGCTTCCGCTTCAAACTTTGTGTGAAACCTATCAGACGAAAAGCCCTCCGGATAAACATACCTCATACAACAGCTTTTCTCGGTTTTAATTGAAGATACGTCCACATAATCAGTATCAACATAATTTGAAAAATGTAATGCAATATCTCCTCCACAGCATTCAAATATCAAATCAATGACAAAATCCTCCGAAAAGTAATCCGGATTTCTTTTGACAAACGCATTATGGTTGTCAATTATCTTCTTAAACTCATCTGCTGTTTCATAGTTAAACTCGCTGATACGGATTTCTACTCCATTATCATATTCTTCATATCCAACACATTTCGTATGCGGATATTCATCAATCCCCATTGCATCTATCCATTCGTTATAGTTGCCGTTTATTTTAACTTTTCTTTTACCCCCACAACCTGCCAGAACTGCAATAAGCATCATGGACAGTATAAAGCACAAACTTGCTTTTTTCAGATATTTTCCTCGTTCCATTCCATATCCCCTTTCAGATATAATCATTTACTATATGTTGAAATTAATCAAGCTTAATTTCCAGAATGTTGGAGCCTATCGTATTCGCAATTGCTTCTCCATCAATCGTACCCTGTCCCGTTCCATCCTGAGGTATTATATATTCCGGATGTTCCTGATAAAAAGACGTTGTAAAATCAAGATATTCATCATAGTCTATATAAAATCTTTCGCCCCAAGAAGAAACCTCAACCATCCGTCTGTAGCTTCCGTCCGCCTGTTCCTGCTCATAGATTGCTGTTGCGACAACATAGTGGCTCTTTGTATGTTTCTTTGGCACATAGTTATTAATTTCATATTTATAGAGCGTCAGTTCCTTTCTGCCGGAATAAAGCCCCCAGACAACCGGAATATTATTTGCAAGCATTTTTTTCATAGTGTCATACTGGTCAATCCCTTTATACCAGTTCCAGCTTGTCTTTATGGAAAGCCCATGCTCCTTGCATCTGTCCTCGATGTAATTTCCCATGGATGACGGTATTGCTCCAAAATTTGCTTTTTCAATCAGAAACTTATCAATCGGGTGTTCCTTACAGAACTGATCACACAAATCAATATAATCACGCCTTTTTATTGTCGTCTGTCCCGTAAGGTATAAATATGTGTTTACCGAGGCAGTAACTCCACAAGAGTAGTCTGCAATTTCGGGGTCAGGCCACTCTTGCGCACCACCAAAATCAAGCACATTGTTATCATCATCCAATATCTTTGTTCCATCATCATTTAACACCGTAATAAATCTCTCATCAAGCCCTGTCCGGATTCCCATCGGGTCAGGATTTTTGTCCCCAAGACTTTGTAGCTTTGTTATGGCGCAGATGGAAGGATATGTAATAGGAACAAAGTCCGTTTCTGAAAAGCCCTCATGCAGTGTCCGTATTGCTGCTTTAATGGTGTAAATTCCGTCCGTGTTAAATAAGCCATTGACATTTGCC
>DKZK01000018.1:0-144 GCA_002493625.1 Lachnospiraceae bacterium UBA7076
TTTTCGTTCTTGAATTTTCTTTTTTAAGAATCTTCAGGGTTAACATGTTATTAAGTTGTCATATGCCATGGATTTGCAAGGCAAATCGGTGGCTCTGCTTTAATCCAAGCTCAAAGGAAGTTAAACGGAGAAGGAGGGATTTGA
>DKZK01000018.1:463-18172 GCA_002493625.1 Lachnospiraceae bacterium UBA7076
TCCCTTTCCAGGGGAGCCCCTTCAACCGCTTGGGTACTTCTCCTTACAAGCGCTTGAATCAAACCACACTACATATGTAGTGCCAGCGGAGAGAGAGGGATTCGAACCCTCGTGCCCTTGCGGACAAACGGTTTTCAAGACCGCCTCGTTATGACCACTTCGATACCTCTCCATACGATGTCCTCGATTTACGAAATAAATCAATGACATATTATTTTTTTTGCAATTAAAAGTCGCTGTTTTGTCAGCGACTTACTAATAGTATCAAACTCATTGTTTCTTGTCAACAATTTTTTGGAAATTTTCTAATCAATTTTTCAAAAAATTTTCAGAAAGAATTTCAGCGATATTTATATCCTCAGGAGTAGTTATTTTTATATTTTCATAGCTCCCCAAAATCACCTTGGATTGAATGCCGGTATACATTTCCACAAGCATTGTATCATCCGTTATATCTGCCTTTTCATGAGTGTCTGCGACATTTTGCCCTGAATGCATTTTTTCATATGCCGACATAATCAGTTTATATTCAAATGTCTGCGGCGTCTGAATCTGATAGAGAAATTTTCTGTCGGGCGTTTCAACGCCATTCATATTTTCATCAACTATTTTTATGGTGTCCTTTACGGGAACGCCAACTGTACAGGCTCCTGTATGAGCAGCACATGCAATGGATGAATTTATCATTTCATTTGTCACAAATGGTCTTGCCCCGTCATGTATGAGCACAATCTGATTACCGCATACACCGGTTTGATTACAGCTTTCAAAGTTGTCAATTATATTATCACATGAAATATTTACATCTGCTTTAAGTATAGCTCCCACATTCCTCGGATGCTGCAAGTATTTCGTCGTAGAAATGTTTGCATCTTCTCTAAATATATCCCCCACAGCCAAAAGTCCCTGATACACCGAGGCATATCTCTCCTGTCCGCCGGAAACTATACGCCTTACCTTGTCAAAACCGTATTTATTCACAATCTCATATCTGCAATATTCCATGTCCTCATTTCTTGCAACCAGTACAATATCAGTTATATGCTCATTTTTTTGAAATGTGTCAAGTGAGTAAAAAATCACTTCCTTTCCATTAATATGCATATACTGCTTTGCAACGTCGCTGTTCATGCGACTGCCGCTTCCGCCTGCAAGAATAATTGCAACTGCCATCATACTCTCCTTCTTCCACATCCCAAATCAATAACCCGTCTCCCCAATTTTCAAATTAGGAACTGCATTTAAATCCCATCCGCTTCTTTTTCCATTTATAAAGTCATGAAATCCTGCAACTCCAATCATGGCAGCGTTGTCAGTACAAAATACCGGTGACGGATAAACAAATTTAACGTTCTCTTTATTACACACATTTTCCATGCAGGCTCTAAGCATGCTGTTTGACGCTACTCCGCCTGCAAGCGCAAGATATTCGCAGCCGTATTCCTTTGCTGCCCTCACTGAATTATCTGTGAGCACATCCACAACCGCCTGCTGAAAGGAAGCGGCAACATCCGCTTTATTAACCTCAATATGCTTCATCTCACATCCATTCAGGTAATTTAATACGGCTGATTTAAGACCGCTGAACGAAAAATCATAGGGCGCATCCTCCATAAATGCCCTTGGAAATGCAATTGCATCCGGATTTCCTTCCCTTGCGAGCTTATCAATCTTCGGTCCCCCCGGATAGCCTAAGCCTATAGCTCTGGCAACCTTGTCAAAGGCTTCACCGGCAGCGTCGTCTCTCGTCCTGCCCACAATTTCAAATTCCGTATAATCCTTTACATATACTAAATGGGAATGTCCGCCGGAGGCAACCATGCACATAAACGGTGGTTTTAAGTCTGTATTTTCTATATAATTTGCAGCTATGTGTCCCTCAATGTGATTTACGCCCACAAGAGGTTTATTTTTTGCATATGCAAGTGATTTTGCAAAGCTCACGCCGACTAACAGCGCGCCAACAAGTCCCGGTCCATATGTCACCGCAACTGCATCAATATCATCCCATGTTACTCCCGCCTCACTGATTGCGGTCTGAACAACCTGATTAATTTTCTCAACATGCTTTCTTGAGGCAATTTCGGGAACGACGCCGCCATACAGCTTATGCAGCTCTATCTGTGAATAAATTATATTTGATTTTACGTCTCGTCCATCCTTTACAATTGATGCGGCGGTTTCGTCACAGGAGGACTCTATCGCTAAAATAATGGTACTCATTTTACTGTCCTCCGCCCATTTGTGAATCACCCCATGCAAGTATTTTCCACTGTTCATTTTCCTTTACAAGCACATACTGTATATATGCATAACCGCCCGAATCCTTTGTGTCAACCGTAATCTGAACCTCCATCGTTGCCATTTCCTTACCGTTTTGTTTGTAATGCTTTACCTGGCTTGCCTCGGGAAGTATGTAGGATTTGTACTTATATTTTTCTTTGCTCGTCTTTTCAATATTGCTTTTTAAGGATTTAAGCATGGCATCCTCGCTATTAAAATTCAGAAGCTCTGTGGCATATAAATATCTTATCTGTTTATTTAATGTATATAAGTCATCGTCCGTAAGACTTTGTCCATAAAACACCTTAAAAAACCTGCAATGCATTTTTACCACATCCCTCGGCGTCTTTGGGTACTCATTCAGCATATCATGCTCTTTAAGCGCGGCAAGCTCATCAAGCTGCCTTTGGGTTTTTTGTTTAGCGGAGCGGTTGCTCAAATAATTAAAGTAAAACAAAATAAGTACAATACAAAGCACAGCTACCACAATTGACTTTATTGATATTCCTGATTTTTGTTTTTTTGCCATAATATCAATCCTCCCTGAAATTAAGCTCCACGCTCATTCTGTCCTTTCCCATTTTTGCTCTTGGGAATATTTCCTTTACCTTATCCTCAAACTCTGCCGGTCTGGTAGTTGCAGGGCTGTAATGGGTAAGCCACATTTCTCCCACATCCGCCTGCCTTGCAAGCCTTGCAGCCTCATACATGGTCATGTGCTTGTGTTCCTTTGCCTTGTCGAGCTTTTCCTCCTCACCATACATTCCCTCACAGATAAATAAATCTGCATCCTTTGCCGCATGAACAATGGCGTCAACAGGTCTTGTATCCGTACAGTATGTAAGCTTAAGTCCCTTACGGCTTTCGCCCATTACCATGTCACTTGTATATTCCTTTTCCTCATACACTACCCTTTCACCCTTTTGCAGCCTGTTCCAGTACTGTACGGGAAGTCCAAGCTCCTTTGCCTTTTCCACATCAAATTTACCTGCCCTGTCAAGAATGATATTGTATCCGTAGCAGGTTACCCTGTGATTTACCTTAAACGCCTGAAGCTTAACGCCGCATATTTCTATTTCCTCACTGCTTTCGGAAAGCTCAATGAATTTTATGTCAAAGGGAAGCTCCGGCGCAATTATGCGAAGGGAATTAACCACCCTCTCAAGCCCCTTTGGTCCAATCATTGTAAGCGGCTCGGTTCGCTCTGCATTTCCCATTGTAAGCAACAGTCCCGGCAGTCCGCTTATATGGTCTGCATGGAAGTGCGTTATGCATATTACGTCTATCGGCTTAAAGCTCCAGCCCTGAAGCCTTATTGAATTTTGTGTCCCCTCTCCGCAGTCAATTAATATATTGCTTCCGTTATATCTCACCATAAGCGACGTAAGCGCCCGGTAAGGCAGAGGCATCATTCCCCCTGTTCCAAGCAGACAGATATCTAACATTTCATCCCTCTTTTCCAAACATATTTGATAGACATAAGCAAAACTCTATTTTCTCAGACATCCGTTGTACAATATAGACAAATCAACGCATGGCACGCTTGCGCTACTTGTCGCTCGCAACGGTGCTAAGCTCGAAAAAACCTTGCTAAGCACCGGCGGCTCCAAAGTACCTTGCTTATGATATTGTCTATATTGTACAACTACATTTTGGAAATAATACATTTTGCTCATCTCTAAACATATTTAATAGACATAAAACAAGGCTGCCGCACCGACAATATTTATATCAAATATTCTTCGTGCGACAGCCCTGTTTATAAATTTATATTATTTTTATATTTCAGACAAGCTCCGTATTATCCGTCACCTCAACCGGCACCCTGAATGTTGCGGCAAGCTCATCCACACAGTTTTCGCACATAAAAAATTTGTAATTTTTTCCATCTTTTTTTGAAAAATACCCCCACTGCTTTGAAACCTCAAGGAAGTCCTCTCTCGGAATATCATTCACTATTTTTATTTCACGTCCGCACTTATTACATATTATCATATATAATTCCTCCAATATTGTGATATTGCTGCACATTTACTCAGATTTCCGGTAATGCAGCGTTGTAGATTAAGCTCTTTGCCTATATCATTATATTAGAGATTATTCGTTATTTAAATGCTGAATTGCTGGTATAAATGTAAATTGCTGTCAAAAAAAATTAAAATTTTAATCCATACACAACTGCATCTTCTACAGGATTTCGATAATAGTCTTTTCTTACATTTATCGCTTCATACCCAAGCTTTTCATACAACCCCCTTGCAGGAATATTTCCTGCCCTGACCTCAAGAAAATATGAGGCTGCACTTGTATTTTTTAAATATTTTTTTAAGAGCCTGTGCCCTGCCCGCAATCTCCTTCGGTCAGGCACAACGGCTATTCTTAAAAGCTCGCTTTCATCACCTGTCACATTTGCAATCATATAGCCCTCAAATATACTTAAATCACATTCATTTTCACATATTCCTGCAAGTCGCGCCCAAAAATCCGGACCTCCGTAAATCACCTTTTCGAATGGATTTCCGCTTTTATCCAAGCCTGCAAAAACAAGCAGATTGTATTCCTTACTCAGGGTTTGCTCTATGCTCTGCTCAGACCATGCATCCGAAAAACATTCCTTTTCCAAATTAGCAATTTCCGTCAGCATCCGGCTTTTTCCTCCCGTTCTCTTTCAGCCTGTGACTTTCTGAGATATATAGGATGGTGTTCCTCCGCCGGCTCCGTCATTCCTTTCGCATAATATACAGCCCCAAGCGCCGCAATTGATGCGGCCCGCTGTCTGTTCATATGCGCAGGCGCAAGCTTAAAATCAAATGTCGCATTTTCCTCAATAATATCCTTATATACAGGAACGCCGTCGCCCAGAAATGTAACGGTTTTGTTCATAGACGCAAGCTCCGTAATCAAATCCTTTATATCAGCCGCCTTTTGCTCACAGATAACGACAAGCTCATCACCCTTAAATTCATAAATGCCTGTATAGACCTGATTTCTCCTTGCATCCATAATCGGACACACAAGCCCTTCCGCGCCCCAGAGGTTATATGCAAGTCCATGACAGGTGGGTACGGAAATTATATCCTTGGAAAGGGCAAGCCCCAAGCCCTTAACCGTTGCAGAGCCGATTCTGAGTCCCGTAAAGGAACCCGGTCCTGCCGCAACAGCAATAGCATCTATCTCCTCAAGGTCAAGCTCCGTCATTCTCACGATTTCATCTATCATGGGGAGAAGCGTCTCCGAATGTGTCTTTTTAAAATTTACGTTATATTCCGCAAGGACTATATCATCTGCAACGACAGCAGCCCCTGCAACCATTCCCGAGCTGTCAATGCCAAGTATTTTCATAAAATGCTAACCTCAATCCTTCTGTAATCAAAGCCTTTTTCCGCATCCTTTGCAATCACAACATTTATACAGTCCGAAGGAAGTATGTCCTTAATCAGCTCCGCCCATTCTATCAGACACACGCCGTCGCCGCCCACAAGGTCATGATAGCCTATATCGTCCATTTCCTCCTCGCTTCCTATACGGTACACATCAAAATGGTAAAATGGCATTCTTCCCTCATGATACTCCTTGAGTATGGTAAATGTAGGACTGCTTACCGGCTCATTTATTCCAAGTCCCTTTGCAAAGCCCTGTGAGAAAACTGTTTTGCCGGTGCCCAGATCCCCGTAAAGCGAGTACACCTGACCTCTTTCACACTCCCCGGCAAGCATTTCCCCAATATGAAACGTCTCCTCAGCGCTAAAGCTCTCAAATACCCTACAGTCCTTTTCCACTCTTATACCTCGCTAAATTCCGGCTTAACCGCGGTCTGTTTGCCGCTGTAAACTGGACAACAGACGCAATTATCTTGCCCCGTTCCGTTCCTAAATCGGAAAGCGGAATAACAAAGGCGTGCAGCCTGCTTGTATATACTGCCAAAATCTTTCCCGTCATAAACAATCTGCAAATGTTTTCCCATGGAATTTCCTGAGACGCTTCCTCCTGACTTACCGTTATTCCCTTATCGGAAAATGTGTAGTTCAGAGGTTTTTTATATGATGGACTTAACTTAAACTGCTGAAGCGCCTTAAACATAAGCATAAGCGGATTAATCACAAGGAAAATTCCCATAACAATACCAAGAATAACCTTCTGCTTCCATGTTAAGCTCTGCCATCCAAAAACCATAAGCATAAGCGCACCAAATCCCAGTATAAGACCACTTATGCCCTGAAAGCCTCTGTAATACGTGTTCATTATGTAGCTGCATAAGGACTGATATGTCATTTTCACGGTTATTGTTTTTGTATTTACCATAGCACTCCGTCCATTTTATATCTCAAATTCAATCTTCTTGTGCGCATTTTTGTACTGCGTGTACTTCACACCTGCCATGTCAAACATCTTCTTTGACGCAAGGGTGCTTTCCGAATCACTGTACTTGTCCGACATGTAAATGACCTCCTTTATCCCGCACTGAATAATCGCCTTGGCGCACTCATTGCAGGGAAAAAGAGTAACATAGCAACGGGAATTTCTGAGTGTCCCGCCGCCTCTGTAATTTAAAATTGCATTTAACTCAGCGTGACAAACATAAAAATATTTGCTGCTTAATCCTTCGGCTTCCCTGTCCCATGGCAGCTCATCATCATTACAGCCCGACGGCATGCCGTTATAGCCCATTGAAAGAATACGGTTACTTTCATCAACGATGCATGCGCCGACCTGCGTATTGGGATCCTTGCTTCTTGCCGCTGACATAATGGCTATACCCATAAAATACTGGTCCCATGTAATATAGTCATCCCTCTTTTTCATTTCTGCCATCCTCCCCGGAAATAAAGGGCAAGCTAATTTCCTAAATCAAACTTGTCATGTATTGCATTCATAGCCCTTTCAGTATTTGCCTCATCAATAAGTACGGTAACCCTTATCTCTGATGTAGATATCATCCTTATATTTATATTGCAGTCATAAAGCGCCTCGAACATCTTTGCCGCAACGCCTGCGTTCGTCTGCATACCTGCGCCTACAATTGAAACCTTTGCAACCTTCTTCTCAACATCAACACTCTCAAAGTTGCTGAAGTTCTCATTTATTATCTTTGCAGCCTCATCTGCGCTTTCCTCAGTAGTTGTAAAGCTTATGTCCTTTGTTCCCTTTCTTCCTACCGACTGCAAAATCATATCAACATTTATATTGTGCCTTGCAAGGCTGTTAAACAGCTTAAAGGCTACTCCCGGTTCATCCTTTAATCCAACGACTGCAATTCTTGCTGAATTTGTATCTCCTGCTACACCACTGACAAGCATTTTTTCCATTTTAGAACCCTCCTTGACTATTGTTCCTTCTGAAGTATTTAGGCTGGAACGTACAACAAGCTGTACGCCGAATTTCTTTGCAAGCTCCACTGAGCGGTTGTGTAAAACTCCTGCGCCTAACGTCGCAAGCTCAAGCATCTCATCATAGGTCACAACATTAAGCTTCCGCGCATTTTTAACCTTGCGCGGGTCGGCAGTGTAAACACCGTCAACATCCGTATATATCTCACAGGCGTCTGCATGAAGCGCAGCGGCAAGAGCAACGGCAGTCGTGTCTGAGCCGCCTCTGCCAAGCGTAGTATAATCATCATACTTGTTTACACCCTGAAAGCCTGTAATTATAACGATTTTTCGCTGTTCAAGCTCATGTCTTATTCTCTCGCTGTCAATTCTCTTAAGCTTTGCATTGCCGTAAACGGAGGTTGAATGCATGGCAACCTGAAATGCATTCAGCGATATTGCCGGCACTCCCAGCTTATCCATTGCCATTGCCATAAGCGCAACGGACATCTGCTCGCCAATCGTAAAGAGCATATCCATTTCTCTCTTTGGCGGAATCTCATTTATATCCTTCGCCATGGCAATAAGCTCATCTGTATATTTACCCATAGCGGACAAAACCACTACCACGTCATTTCCTTTTTGATAATCTTCAATACATCTTCTAGCTACATTAAAAATTCTCTCCTTATCGGCGACTGAAGTTCCGCCGAATTTTTTAACTATCAGCATGTTTTCCTCCTATAAAAATGTCTTATTAATATAATATATACAAAGGGCATCCGCCCTTTGATATGTAATGCAACGCTTATTTACTGTAAAATCAGCAGAGCGCCTCCGTCGTCCTTATTCTGCTTATAAGGTCGAAGGCTTTTATCTTATCTTCAAATTCCGACTGAGTTATCACGCCTGTCATAAAAGCAAATTCATGAATATTTTCCGGCTGCAATATACGCGCCTTCGGAAATGCCTTCTCAATTTTTTCCGTTGCTTCCTCGTCAGTTCCCTCAACGTCAACCCGCACAAAATAATTGCATTTGTAGGAATCAATATCGCCCAGGGAAAGCTTTTCCTCATCCCATATAGTCATAATGTTGGTTCCCTGATGCTTTGCCGCATCGATAACGTCCGATACAACTGCGCTTGCCGTAGGAAGCTTGCCTGCGCCCTTTCCGTAAAACATTGTTCCGCCAAGCATGTTGCCGTCAATGTATATTCCGTTAAACACCCCGTTTACATTTTTAAGAGGGTGCTCCTCGTCAATCATAAAAGGGGCTACCATGGAGTATACCCTTCCGTCTATCATCTGACTTTTTCCAAGAAGCTTAATGCTTGCCCCAAGCTTCTTCGCATAATCAATATCCACCTCGGTTATCTTTGTTATTCCCTCGGTATAAATGTCCTCGTAATCCACCTGTTTTCCATAAGCAAGGGAAGTAAGTATCGCTATCTTTCTGCACGCGTCATAGCCCTCTATGTCAGCCTCCGGATTTCTCTCCGCATAGCCTTTTTCCTGCGCCGATTTCAGCACCGTATCAAAATCGCTTCCCTCATCCGCCATTTTCGTTAAAATATAATTGGTTGTTCCGTTTAATATTCCTGTTATCTCCGTAAATTCATCAGCCGTAAGGGACTGGTTAAGGGGACGTATAATCGGTATGCCTCCGCCCACGCTTGCCTCAAAAAGGAAATTAACTCCCTTTTCGTGCGCTATTTTAAGAAGCCCTGCGCCATGAGCTGCCACAAGCTCCTTATTGGAGGTGCATACGCTTTTACCTGCCATAAGAGCAGACCTTGTAAATTCCAGCGCCGGATTGATTCCACCCATAACCTCAACTACAATCTCAACCTCAGGGTCGTTTAAAATAACATTATAATCATGTACAAGTATATCCATGACAGGGTCGCCCGGAAACTCCCTTAAATCTAAAACATACTTTATATTTATTTCCTTACCTGCCCTTTTGTTAATACTATTGTGGTTTTTATTTATTACCTCCACAACGCCTGAACCTACCGTTCCGTATCCAAGTACCGCTATATTTACCATTTCAGCTTAATCCTCCCGCTTTATTCATCCTCTGATGACACCTCGTTCAGTGCATCCGATACATTTTCAAAATCTCTGTCCGACATAATATTATCCACGGAAATACTCATTATAATCTCTGTTTTTCCATTCTCGGTAATCTTTACCACGTTTTCCAGATACCTCGTCTCATCACTTTTTACAATTACAGGGATTGTTTTAACATCCGTATCGTCAACCGGAACGATACCCACCACATTGTCCACCTCTATTCCAAGCTTAATACCGTGTGTTTCTGTTATGAGAAGCTGCCTGTCAACAACATCCGGTTCTTCGGTAATCTCAAAATTCGACTTAATGTCAAAAAGAGGAACGATTGTATCCCTCAAATGTATAATTCCCTTGATGTGCTTCGCCCCCAGCGGAACAGGCACCACATTATATGTCCTTTCAATACCGTCAATTACCGATAATCTTACTCCATATTTCTGATTACCTAACAAAAATACCAAATACTTTACTTCCGCCATACATAAACACCCCTCAATCATATAATTAATCCTGCTGTCCGGTATTAACCCACTTTAAATACGCATTAATAAATCCATCTATCCCGCCATCCAGAACAGCTTGTGCATTTCCCGATTCAAAATTGGTCCGGTGGTCCTTCACCATGGTATAAGGCTGTAACACATAAGACCTTATCTGGCTTCCAAAACCATTTTCCGTTATCTCGCCTCTTATGTCAGAAATTTTGTCAAGATTTTCCTGCTTCTTTATGAGATACAGCTTGGACATAAGCATCTTCATTGCCTTGTCCTTATTGCTGTGCTGGGACCTTTCATTTTGGCATTGAACGACAACCCCCGTAGGAATATGAGTAATGCGGACCGCCGACGAGGTTTTATTAATATGCTGTCCCCCTGCGCCGCTTGAGCGGTACGTGTCTATCCTGAGGTCGTCCTCATTTATCTCAACGGTAATGTTATCGTCAAGCTCCGGCATAACGTCCAGCGATGCAAAGCTTGTCTGCCTTTTTCCTGCTGCATTGAAGGGCGAAATACGCACAAGTCTGTGCACACCCTTTTCGGATTTCAGGTAACCGTAAGCATTTGTTCCGTTCACCTGAAACGTAACTGTCTTTATGCCTGCCTCGTCACCGTCAAGAAAATCAAGCACCTCCACGGAAAAGCCTTTTTTCTCCGCCCACCTTACATACATCCTGTAAAGCATCTCGCTCCAGTCGCAGGACTCAGTTCCTCCTGCCCCCGCATGTATCGTTATGACAGCATTGTTTGCGTCAAATTCCTCCGATAAAAGCGTTTCTATCCGGAAATTTTCAAATTCCTCCGTAAATGCATTTATGGACTCGCTTATTTCCTCTATCAGGCTGTCATCCTGTTCCTCCTCAGCCATCTCAATAAGCGTTTCTATATCCTCAAAATGAGTCTCAAGATTATTTATGGATTCCAGGGCATCCTTAAGTCCCTTTAATTCCTTCATCACAAGCTGGCTTTCATCCGTATTGTTCCAGAAGCCGGGTGCCTCAAGCTTTGCCTCCAATTCCTTAACACGAAGCTCTTTTCCAGCCGTGTCAAAGTGAATCCCTTACTTCTTTAAGTGGAGTTCTGTATTCATTTAAGGTAAATTTAAAATTGTCGAGCTCTATCACTTATATCACCACACTTTTAATATAATATAACAGGCAACTGTGAAACTATTTTTGTGAACGTCCGTTGTTCAATATAGACAAATCAACGCATGGCACACTTCCGCTGCTTGTCGCACGTAGCAGTGCTAAGCTCGAAAAAACCTTGCTAAGCACCGGCGGCTCCAAAGCACCTGCTTATGATTTTGTCCATATGGTACAACTAGGCTTTAAAAATAAGACGTTTCACAATTGCCTGGTTAAAATATAAACATTACCTACTACAGATTACGCCCGCAGCACATTTTATATTTCTTGCCGCTTCCGCATGGACACGGGTCGTTTCTTCCGATTTTGGCGGACTGACGTTTTACAGGCCCTTTCTTGGCAGAATCATCCCTGTTCGTGCCTGTAACCTTTGCAACCTCCTCACGTTCAACCTTCTGCTCTATCTTAACGTGAAGTATCATTCTGACCGTATCCTCCCTTATGGAGGCGGTCATCTCGTTAAACATGTCAAAGCCTGCAAATTTATATTCCACAACAGGGTCCTTGCTTCCGATTGACTGAAGTCCGATGCCCTGTCTCAGTTGTGTCATGTCGTCAATATGAGCCATCCACTTCTTATCAATTACCTTAAGAAGAATAACTCTCTCAACTTCTCTTATATGCTCAGGCTCAGGGAATTCTGCCTCCTTTGATTCATATATCTTGGCAGCCTCCTCCTTAAGTCTCTGCTTAAATTCCTTAAGATTGCCTGTGGACTTTTCCTGCTCCGTAAGCTCAATCCTTGAAAATGGAATGATAGGAATAAGAAGTCTGTTAAGCTCCTCAATCTCCCATTCCTTTGCAGGAAGGTCAGGTGAACAGGTCTTGTCAATGTAGCTCTCCACCGTGTCGAGCACCATCTTAAATATAACGTCCCTCATGCTCTCACCGTCAAGAACTCTTTTTCTCTCGGCGTAAATGACCTCACGCTGGTCGTTGTTTACCTGATCATATTCCAGAAGATTTTTTCTGATTGCAAAGTTGTTTGACTCAATTTTCTTTTGAGCCTTCTCCACAAATCTCGTAATGGTTCCATGCTGTATTTCCTCGCCCTCTGGAATTTTAAGGGCATCGTAAACAGCCTTGACCTTTTCCGATCCGAAAAGTCTCATAAGCTCATCATCAAGAGAAAGATAAAATTTGGATTCTCCCGGGTCTCCCTGACGTCCGGAACGTCCTCTGAGCTGGTTATCTATTCTTCGCGACTCATGCCTTTCCGTACCGATAATCTTAAGTCCGCCAAGTTCCTGCACTCCCTCGCCAAGCTTTATGTCAGTACCACGGCCTGCCATATTTGTGGCAATTGTAACAGCGCCTCTTTGTCCTGCATCGGCAACAATCTCCGCCTCCAGTTCATGGAACTTTGCATTCAGCACCTTATGCTGAATCCCTCTCTTTGTAAGAAGCCGTGAAAGCTCCTCTGAGGAATCGATATTTATTGTACCTACAAGCACCGGCTGTCCCTTGCTGTGGCACTCTGCAACATCATTTATGATGGCATTTAATTTTTCCTTCTTTGTCTTAAATACGGAATCGTTATGGTCGATACGCTGAACAGGAAGATTTGTGGGAACCTCCACAACGTCCATACCGTATATTTCCCGAAACTCCTGCTCCTCCGTAAGAGCCGTACCGGTCATGCCGGCTTTCTTCTTATATTTATTAAAGAAATTCTGGAAGGTTATGGTAGCCAGCGTTCTGCTCTCTCTCTTAACCTTAACATTTTCCTTAGCCTCAATAGCCTGGTGGAGACCGTCAGAGAAACGTCTTCCCGGCATTATACGTCCCGTAAACTCATCTACGATAAGAACCTCATCATCCTTGACAACATAGTCCTTGTCCTTAAACATAAGGGCATGCGCCTTAAGCGCCATAATCATGTTATGCTGTATATCTATATTGTCGGCATCCGAAAAGTTTTCTATATGGAAGAACTGTTCAACCTCTTTTACACCCTGCGCAGTGAGAGCCACCTGCTTATCCTTTTCATTTACAAGGTAATCTCCGTCCTCCTCAACCTGTGTGCCCATAATGGCATCCATCTTGCTTATCTCCATGTCAGAGCTTCCGCGCGTCATACGTCTTGCAAGGTAATCGCACATTTTGTAGAGGTCAGTGGATTTACCGCTCTGACCCGATATAATAAGAGGAGTTCTCGCCTCATCAATAAGCACCGAGTCAACCTCGTCCACAATTGCGTAATTCAAATCTCTCTGAACGAGCTGCTCCTTATATATAACCATGTTATCCCTAAGATAATCAAAGCCCAATTCATTGTTTGTAACATATGTTATATCGCAATTATACGCTTCCCGTCTCTCATCGTTTTTATAGCCGTTTAAAATAACACCAACCTTAAGTCCGAGAAATTCATGTATCTGTCCCATCCACTCAGAGTCACGCTTTGCCAGATAATCATTGACGGTTACAATGTGTACACCTTTTCCTTCAAGGGCATTCAGATATGCAGGAAGTGTGGACACAAGTGTTTTACCTTCACCGGTTCTCATCTCAGGAATACGACCCTGATGAAGCAGTATTCCACCAATGAGCTGAACCCTGTAATGCTTCATGCCAAGCACTCTGCTCGCCGCCTCCCTGACGACAGCAAAAGCCTCAACAAGCAAATCGTCTAAGGTTTCGCCTTCCTCCAGTCTCTTTTTAAACTCATCGGTCTTAGCTTTCAGCTCGTCATCTGATAACGCCTGCATCTTTTCATCCAGGGCTTCTATCTTATCCACTATGGGATTTATTTTTTTCAGTTCCTTTTCACTGTGTGTTCCAAATATTTTTTCAATGAGACTCATATCTTCCTCCAAAATAAAGTCTGTCGTCAGACTTAACATCATATCTACATTCTATCGCAACCTATAATATAACATTAAACGAATGGATAGGCAAGAAATTTATTATATAAGTGTTTGCCAAGTATTTGCCACAGTGTTTACCACGCTAATTCGAATTAAAAACCGCCTTGCATTCTATACACTATTGTGCTATCATTCCAGTAAAGCATTTATCTTTCTATTCTGTTTTGAGGAAATGTCCTCATTCAAAAACCAGAAAAATTCGGAACTTCAATGCTTTAAATTCATTATATCACAATTTAAGCAGAGAGGTTATCCGTATCTGGGAAGGATGATGTTCGGGAAGCCTCCTGCGATATTTGATGGCACAGCCCTTAGAGTTCCCAATTTACAAAGTAAATCGGAACATATGCTGAGTGCAATTTCTGAATGGGTTGACGCTGCAAAAGAAAGGGAGGAAACCAAATGAAAAAAGACATGACACAGGAAATGCTCACATGGGAGCAGTGGCAGGAGCTTACGGGCTGGCAGTCAGTGCGGCGAGAATATAAGGATACGGTATTTCGTATGCTTCACAGGGACAAGAGAAAGCTGCTTGCTCTTTACAATGGCGTAAATGGGGCGGATTACGATAATCCTGAGGATTTGGAGATTGTCACCCTTGAAAACGCCATTTACATGAGCTGTAAAAATGATGTTGCTTGTGTGATTGACTTTACTCTCGAAATGTATGAGCAGCAGTCCACGGTAAATCCAAACATGCCCCTCCGATATCTGGGGTATGTTGCAAGAGTGTTTGAAAAGCTTACGGTACATAAAAATGTTTATTCAAGGAAGCTGATTAAGCTTCCCGCACCGAAATTTATTGTATTTTACAATGGCAGGGAACAGCAGCCGGAGCGTAAGGAGTACAGACTGTCAGATGCATATAGGACAAAGACAAAAGACATAAGCCTTGAGCTTGTCGTGACGCAGCTTAACATCAATCCGGGTTACAATGATGAGCTTATGCAAAAATGCCCGGATCTGTTCCAGTATATGCAGTATGTTTCAAAAATCCGTGAGTATAATAAGGAAATGCCGCTTGAGGCAGCGGTAACGAGAACCGTTGATGAATGTATTAACGAAGGAATATTAAGAGAATTTCTTTTACAAAATAAAGCGGAGGTGGTAAGTATGACTATATTCGAGTATGACGCGGAGCTTCATATGAAGATGGAGCGTGAGGAAGCCTTTGAGGATGGACATGCAAAGGGAATGAAGCAGGGAGAACTGAAAAAACTGATAACTTTGATTTGCCGAAAAAAACAAAAATCAAAAACCCCTGAGGTCATAGCGGAAGATTTGGAGGAGGATTTAGAGCAGGTAAAACGGATATATGATATAGCCGATGAGTTTGCACCTGAATATGACGCAGAAAAGATATATACGAAACTTATGTCATAATAATATTTATATAATACAGAAATGGGCAGAACCGGAAAAACTTGGTTCTGCCCATTTGTAATCATCAATAAATCTAATTTTGGTTTTAAGTTTACGCGAGACATAAAACAGTTCCGAAAAATATAACTAGCAAACACCCTGTGCAAGCATTGCCTGTACAACCTTTTCAAAGCCTGCAATGTTTGCGCCTGCAACGTAGTCTCCCTCTGCGCCATATCTCTTAGCCGCATCATCTATATTGTGGTATATTGTTACCATGATGTTCTTAAGCTTAGCGTCTACCTCCTCAAAGCTCCATGAAAGTCTCTCTGAGTTCTGTGACATCTCAAGCGCTGAGGTTGCAACACCGCCTGCATTAGCAGCCTTGCCGCCTACAAACCATACGCCGTTCTCCTGAAGATACTTCGTTGCGTCAAGAGTTGTAGGCATATTTGCGCCCTCGCATACTGCCTTACAGCCGTTTGCCACGAGCTGCTTTGCATCCTCAAGAAGAAGCTCATTCTGTGTTGCGCATGGAAGCGCAATGTCACACTTAATCTGCCATACGCCGCGTCCCTCATGGTACTGGGCATTTGGTTTTGCTGCCGCATACTCTGTAAGACGCGCTCTCTTAACCTCCTTAATATCCTTGAGAAGGTCAACATCTATTCCATCCGGATCATATATCCAGCCTGTTGAATCAGAGCATGTAACTACCTTTGCACCCATCTGATGCGCCTTCTGGATTGCATATATAGCAACATTTCCTGCGCCTGAAACACATACAGTCTTTCCCTGCATGCTCTCGCCGTGGCACTTCATAAGCTCCTCAGTAAGATATAACAGACCGTAGCCTGTAGCCTCCGTACGGACAAGCGAACCGCCGTATGTAAGTCCCTTTCCTGTAAGCACGCCCTCATATGAGCCACGGATTCTCTTAAACTGTCCAAACATATAGCCAATCTCTCTTGCACCTGTTCCGATATCTCCGGCAGGAACGTCAACATCAGCGCCGATATATTTGCAAAGCTCTGTCATAAAGCTCTGGCAGAATGCCATAATCTCTCTGTCTGATTTGCCCTTCGGGTCGAAATCACATCCGCCTTTACCGCCGCCAATCGGAAGTGTGGTAAGCGCATTCTTAAATATCTGCTCAAAGCCTAAAAACTTGATAATTCCAAGATTTACGGAAGGGTGAAGTCTGAGTCCTCCCTTGTATGGTCCGATAGCGTTGTTAAACTGTACACGAAAAGCCCTGTTTACCTGAACCTGTCCCTTGTCATCCACCCAAGGCACTCTGAATATTATCTGTCTGTCAGGCTCTGTAATTCTCTCAAGTATTGCGTTCTTTCTGTAAAGCTCCTCATTTGCGTCAATTACAGGTCTGAGTGAGTCAAGAACCTCTGTAACGGCCTGCAAAAACTCAGGCTGGTCTGCATTTTTCTTCTGTACTATCTCAAGCACTTCATCAACATATGACATTTTTTACTTCCTCCTAGAACTTAATTTTTATTATGTATCATTAAACCGATGAAAAAATTATATTACACCGACTTTTGATTGTAAAGAAAAAAGTTGTTTTTACTTGAAAAAAACAAGTTATTTAATATCAATGCAATGTTATTTCTCTTTCCAGTATTTGCAGCGGTGTTTTACGCAGGTGGAAAATACTATCTGCGTTTTCGTCTTTCCAAAGCGCTGCAGCTCGCCGATAAACCCGTCAAGCTCAGCGGTTGTCGGGAAACGAACCTCTATAAGCATGGAATAATCTCCCGTTACGCAGTTACATTCCACTACATTCATAACGCTGTCAATATACGGATAAAATTCCTTTTTTTGATTTGGCTCCACCTCAAGATTTATGAACGCCTTTATGTAATGTCCCATCGCCTCAGGGTTTATTCTTGTGGTAAATCCCTCAAGCACACCCTCCTGAAGCATTTTGTCTATCCTTGCCCCAACTGCCGTAGGCGACATAAAAACCTTTTCGGCAATATCCTTAAGGGACACCCTTGCATTTTCCTGAAGCATTGTAAGTATCTCCTCATCAACGGCATCCAGCTTATAATAAATTAATTCTTTTTTTTCCATTTTCCTCTACCCGCTTTAAAGCTCCCACGGAAGCTTTAAACAATCTTCCTTTCTACTACAATATATTTATGG
>DKZK01000018.1:18441-23162 GCA_002493625.1 Lachnospiraceae bacterium UBA7076
TACAATATATTTATGGTTAATACCACTTACAGCCAGTAAGGGATTATCCATCTTAATTACATATTTTTATCAGATAAATTGGAAACTCTTTTTCCACTAACATCTGCTGCACAAGATAGAGTTTCGTAATTGCCTATTTATTTTTATGGACAAATCATAAGCAGTTACTTTTTATCACTGACTATTTTTCAGTATTGCTATCGCCTTCTCATATTTTTCCTTGCGCTCCATGTCCCACCTTGTTATGATATTAAGCCTCGACATATCACTGTTATGGCTAAGGTCTGCAAGCTTAACCTTTACTGCAAGACTGTTTCCCTTAAGCCTTTCTATATACTCCATGTACGGCTCGTCCTCCCTTCGTGTGAGAGCATCGACTGTTTTTACAATCTCCTCAGGAAAATCCGCCTCAGAAAGCTCGGAAAGCTCTATGCCGCCATCCTCAACCGTATCATGCAGAAGCGCCACGCATGTACTGTATTCATCCTCCATCTGCTCCGCAACATGGAGAGGGTGAAACACATAGGGCATACCGCCCTTGTCAAGCTGTCCTTCATGCGCCCTGTAGCATATTTCCATTGCTTTTTTTGTAAGTGCAGTATAAATCACCTTTTTACCTCCGACTTATTTCGTCTCTCACACATTCATTTCCCCATATTCACATCTTCCACATTCACTTCTTCTATATTCACATTTTCCAAATTCACTTTTTCCAAATTTGTTTCCTCTATTATATCGCCTTCTACAATATCCGCTTCTTCCATAAAATATATTCTTGACCCGAAATCCTGAAAAAATCTGACGTTGTCGCTATAGCCCGTTCCTCCAAACGCCTGCTTAAGCTTTACTCCGGCATATATGAGAGTATCTCCGTATACATCATAATTCTCGGCTTCCCCCGGCATTTTTACAAATTTTGCAAGCATATTATGGGCAAAGGAATTTTGCTTTATATGAAAAGGAGCCACCGTATTTACAAGGTCGCCAAATTCCCTGACATTATATTTTAAAATGCGGTTATAAAAATGATAGAGACTGTCAGGCTTTAATCCGCAGGCTTTGTAATACTCATACTGTGTATTTGGTCTTACAAGCTTCTGCATTATAAAGCCAACCGCCTTTTTCTTATCCTTTGAAACGCAGGTCCACTCGGTAATATTCCCTGTATTTCCGGCAAGCACGCTTCCCGTCACCCCACTGTTATCCGAAAAGCTTCTGCCACGGTAAAAATCGCCTGTCTGCAAAACCTGACGCCATTCCTTATACAGACTTATCTGCGCTTTTACAGCCTCCATTTCCTCCCTGTTCATGTCGCAGAAATTACACTCATAGCCAAGCACACCGAAGCCCGCCACGTTAAACCTTGTTTCAAGCGGCGTATTTCTAAGGGTCTGATGATTTGGACATGATGAAACATGAGCGCTTACCACGGACATCGGGTAGCCGTAGCTGTAGCCCGTCTGAATTTCAGCCCTGCAAAGAGCATCCGTATTATCACTTGCCCAAATCTGCGGAAAATAACACAAAATGCCAAGGTCAAACCGGTTGCCTCCCGCGGAGCAGCCCTCAAATAAAATATGGGGGAATTTTTCCGTAAGCTCCTTCATGCATCTGTAAAGTCCCAAAATATAACGATGCGCCACCTCGCCCTGACGCCCGCTTCCAAGACCGTCAGAATAGTAATCCGTAAATGTTCTGTTCATGTCCCACTTCACATAGGATATATCTGCGCTTTCAAACACACGGCTCATTGTATCTATTATATAATCCTGTACCACCGTCTTTGTCAAATCCAAAATTCTCTGGTTCCGTCCCTCGGAATGGGGCTTGTCGGGAATTTGCAATACCCAGTCAGGATGCAGCCTGTAAAGCCGGCTGTTTACATTTACCATTTCCGGCTCAACCCATATGCCAAAGTCCATTCCCATGCTTTTTATTTTTCCGCAAAGACCGTTTAAACCATTCGGAAGCTTTTTCTTATTTACCTCCCAGTCCCCAAGGGATTTTGTGTCGTCATCCCTCTCGCCGAACCAGCCGTCATCCATGACAAAAAGCTCTATTCCCGCTTCCTTTCCTGCCTTTGCAAGCTTTAAAAGCTTATTTTCATTTATGTCGAAATAACACGCCTCCCAACTGTTTAGCAAGACAGGGCGCAGCTTATTTTTCCATATGCCCCGGACAATATGCGCTCTCACAAAATCATGCATATGTCTGCTCATGCCGTTAAAGCCCTCGTGGGAATATGTTATTACCGCCTCAGGCGACTCAAAGGATGCTTCAGGCTCAATAAGGAAATCGAAGGAGCGCGGATTTATCCCCTGAACAAGCCTTGTCTTTCCGTAGCCGCTTACGGAAGCCGCTTCATAATGATTGCCGCTGTATATAAGATTAAAGCCGTAGCAGTCGCCAGAATTTTCCGTGGTATGCTCCTTTGACAGCATGACAAACGGATTTGCCCTGCCGGATGAGGTTCCCGTATAAGCTTCATTTACATGGGTTCCCGCCGTAAGTCTTATGTCCGTCCGTTTCATTTCCCTTGTCCATGCTCCGTTGAAGGTTGTAAAAACGTACTCAGAGGTATCAAAATCAATGAGCATGCTTAACAGGCGCTTCAGATGCACACTGTCCTCACTGTTATTTATAAACGTAACGCTTCTTGTAATAACATCACAGTCCTCAAAGACATGATAATAAAGCTTGAGCGTAAGATTATATGATTTATCCCTCAATGTAACCGTAAGGGTATCAGCCTGATTTTCGTCTGCATAGGAATGAGGAAGTATTCCCAACGTTTTACAATTTTCCGCACTGCCGTCAGCAAAAGCAGGCTCTGCCCTTCCCTTTGAAATTTCCGACTCCTCATAAACAAAATCGGAGGTATAGCTTCCGTCCTTATGCACAACCTCAATCAACGGCTCCCTTATATCTCCCTTGCCATAGGAGGACATTTCAAGCGACACATCCTCAAGTGAAAATTCAGGATGCTCCTTGTCATACTGATTTGTATTTCCGGGAGAAAAGGCATGCTTTTCCTCCACTGCAAAAGTATCGGAAAGCGTAACTCTCCGTCCGTAATACAAATGCTCCAGATGTCCTGTTTCCATGACGCGGAAGGCGTAGGTTGTATGCTTTGTATTCAATATAAAAGCGTTATTGTTTTTTATAATCATGTTTTATCCTCTCAGCTTTTCAGAAATTTCCGCAAGCTTCCCGTCAGTAAGAATATATTTTCTTCTGAAAACAACTAATGCGATAATCAATCCAATGATAGGTATTAATGACATCGTTACCCTAAGCCAGACAAGCGATGAGCTTCGGGCGGCTTCAACTGCCTCCTCCACATTTGATGTGTCCTTTGAAAGATGACTTATCTGAAGGCATATGGACGCTATAAATACCGCCACACCCGATGCAAGCTTTACGACAAATGTCTGCATGGAAAATATGACGCTTTCATCCCTTCTGTTATTTTTCAGTTCACCATAATCCACGGTATTTGCAAGGAACACGGTTGTAAGCACCGTAAGCAGTCCAAATGCGACAAATATAAAGAATCCGGGTACGCACAGCATGACAAGATTGTGGATGCCCATACACATAAACAGAAACAAAACGCCATACCCTGCAACTGCAAATACAATACTTAAATTAAAAATTTTTATTGAGCTGAAAATTTTTCTGAGCAGCGGATAAAACAGCATCATGGAAACAATCTGAATACCGCCGCCAAATGCATTAAACGCAGTGTACGTATCATGCCAGTCAGCCCCTGCAATATCGTACTTAAAGAAATATATCAGCAGATTTGACGTTATATAAAGCGAGCAGTTTACAAGCACAATTGTTATAACCACCGTCATTGCCTGATCATTTTGTATAAGCGCCTTGAACATCTGTCCCACTGACGGACTTTCCATGTCAACAGTAGACTTTTCTTTTATACATATACAGGTTATTGTTATAAATACAATAAAAATAATTGCAATTATAAGCGCAAAGATGCGAAAGCCCTCCCGCTCTGCTTTCGCCTGCATGGCAAGCTGTATCGCCTGACTTTCAGGGCTCAGGCTGTCAAAATCAGGAGATATATAATTTGCTCCGCCAAGCGCAAATACACATACCATGGTAAGCACCGTTATAAGCGCTGAACCAACACCTGCGCAGGAGCGGGCAAGGCTCGTCAGGCTTTCCCTTTCCCTGCCACCCTCAGTAAAAGCGGGTATCATTGACCAGTACGGTATATCCATCATCGTGTAGGTTACTCCCCACAAAATATACATTACCGCCGCATATGCAACAAGCCCCTTTCCGGTCAGTGCCGGCGGCGCTGCAAACAAAAGGTAAAGTATAACCGCATTAAATAATGTTCCGATAAGAAGCCATGGTCTGAATTTGCCCCATTTTGTTTTTGTCTTTGCAACAAGCACGCCCATAATCGGATCATTGAATGCGTCAAACACCCTTGCAGCCATAAGTATTGCACCCATAGTTACAGAGCTCACTCCAAGTATATCCTGATAATAATACAAAATGTAGGTTGCGGAAAGCATGTAAACCATATCCTTGCCTACTGCTCCCAAGCCGTATGAAACTTTTTCCTTCCCCGATAATTTCATATTTGCTCACCCCTTTTTCAATTTTATTTCCCTTCCATATAATCACACCATTTTTTTGCCGCTATCTCGGATGCTGCTTCAACCTCACTGTTAGTGTGAAGCTTA
>DKZK01000018.1:23525-23656 GCA_002493625.1 Lachnospiraceae bacterium UBA7076
CCTAATTCAATCCCAACCATGTTTATATAATAATCGTAGCCATAGCTTACCCCCTGTTCCGTATTCTCATAATCACTATAACACTCTGCTTTATTAAAATTGCTCAAGGCATTTATGGCTCTGCATTCCTC
>DKZK01000018.1:24008-24147 GCA_002493625.1 Lachnospiraceae bacterium UBA7076
ATTAAATTCTTCCTGAACCTCCATATACCCTGATATTTTCTCTCCCTTTTGTACACCTCTGTCGATACATTCGTTATATAATGCAACCTTCATAATCACATATCCTGTATCAAACTCCGGGGTGAATTCATCTTCAAAC
>DKZK01000022.1 GCA_002493625.1 Lachnospiraceae bacterium UBA7076
ACGTAAATGTTCTTTTGCGAATGAACATAGGGCGACTGCCCGTGACCGAGCCTCAGGCGAGGTGCACTGCTCTGACGAAAGACGCGTGAATGAGTAAAATAATATTTACGGGGCTGTTGCACTAAGGTGCAAGCTCTTGTGCCTTAGGGCGACTGTAACGTAAATGTTCTTTTGCGAATGAACATAGGGCGACTGCCCGTGACCGAGCCTCAGGCGAGGTGCACTGCAACTTATACGAACCTGCGCGGTCTACAATTTTCAGGAGGATTTCTCAATGAATTACGAACTTAAAAAGGATATTAACGACGTATATATGTACGGCGAAATCATAACGCAGCAGGGTCTTGGTCCTGACGGCAGTATCAGCATGCGTGAAATGATTCGATTTGATCTGCTTCAGTTTCTTGCATATCTGACAAACGCTAACGGAAAGCCTCTGTCAGCAGAAATTTCATTTATACAGCAGTATCTGAATATGTATTTCAGCACCAATAAGCTTATGACATTCAAATATGAGCGGACAGCCGCAAAGGAATTTGCAACCAAGGTTCCACGTTCATTTACATATTTTGCAAATGCGGATTTGTCGGGAAAATCCGCCTATACAACAAAGGGCTGGTCAAAATCCAGATTCCTGCTTAATATTTACGAGCGTCTCGGTCAGGAATTTATTGCATGTGACGCAAGGACAAACGAAGATGAGCTTGCCAGGCTTACGGATTACTGTCTTGTAATAGAAAAATTTTTGAGAAAGCACAAGCTTTATGAGCCGGGTCAAAGACCTCCCGTAAGGCCGGTCAGCGGGAATGCCGCATCAGTAAAACATAATGAATCCGCCAAAAATAACACAGACTCCAAGTCTTCCGTTAATGCCGAGCTTGAAGCCATGAAGGGCAAGCTTAACAAGGAGGAAATTCCCGAGGGTGAGCTTAAGCTTGATGACCTGATGAATGAATTAAACGAGCTTACGGGACTTGAAGGCGTTAAGAAGGACATTAAAAGCCTGATTAATCTTCTCAAGGTTAAAAAGCTCCGTGAGGAGCGGGACATGAAGCAGCCCTCCGTATCGCTTCACATGGTATTTTCCGGCAATCCGGGCACAGGTAAAACCACAGTGGCAAGACTTCTTGCCAAAATATACAAATGTCTTGGCGTATCAAGAACAGGACAGCTTGTGGAGGTAGACCGTTCCGGTCTTGTGGAAGGATATGTGGGTCAGACTGCCGCAAAAACAAAGGAGGTCGTTGAAAGCGCGCTTGGAGGCGTACTTTTTATAGATGAAGCATATACGCTTACAGCAGGAAAGGACGGCAAGGATTTCGGACAGGAGGCGGTAGACACCCTCTTAAAGCTTATGGAGGATAACCGTGACGATCTTATCGTTGTCGTTGCAGGCTACACCAAGCTTATGGAGGAATTTGTGGAATCCAATCCGGGGCTGAAATCCCGTTTCAACAAATATATTTTATTTGACGATTATACGGGCGACCAGCTGTTTGATATATTTATGTCCATGTGCGAAAAGCAGGATTATGTTCCGAATGAAGCAGGAAAAAATTATGTGAAGCAGTATCTTACCGAGCGGGCAAACGCAAATGATGAAAATTTTGCAAATGCAAGAGAGGTCAGAAATTATATCGAAAGAGCCATCGCCCGTCAGGCTTCACGGGTTGTAAATATAAAAAATATATCGGACAGGCAGCTTCGCACACTTACAAAGACAGACCTTGCCGAATAACCGTTTCGTACTCCACAAATCAGGATTTATTTCTCTGAACGGTTTTTGCAAGGTAAACGGGCTGTTTTCGCCTTCTGACTCACTGTATACCTTATACGTTTTAAGGTTTCTGTAGGGTAAATGGGCTGCCTTCCCGCGTAAAGTTTATATTGTAATAGGGGTCGCCGTTTTCCATTATGTAACTCCAGAGATTGCGAAATATATTTTCCTCCCCCCGGAGGTGTCCCTGCATACGCTCCTTTGGTATATGAGCAAGCTCCGAGGCAAGGTCTGTTTCATCAGGATGCACCCGCCACGCTGCCCTTGCAGCGCATACGATTATATAATTCATCTCCCTTACGCGGAGACAGAAATCCACATCCGCAAGCCTTGACATATAGTCGGAGGAAAAGCCCTTTAATAATTTAAACAGCCCTGCTTTTACAAGCATACATCTTGAGCTTACGGCGCTGCAATTTCTGTTTGCAAGGTTGTTCATCAGATATCCGGGCTCTCCCTTTCTCATTCCACGATAAACATAATCGTAGGAGCCGTTCAGTCCCACAACAATTCCTGCGCTGTTAATCACATTATTTTCATTGTAGGTTATTCCGCTTACAACTCCAACCTCCTGACGCATGCATATTCCAAGCATCTCTCCTATTGAGGCAGGCTCAATAAGCTCAGTATTGCTGTCAAGAAAAAGAAGATAATCACCCTTGGCATGGCTTGCCCCGAAATTTCTCAGCTTACCCGGCGTATTTGATTTTTTATCCAGTATAACGTTTATGTTTTTCCGTTGTCTCTCCATGCGCTGATAAAATTTCAGTGTTTTTTCATCTTCGCCGTCATAATCCACGATTATAATTTCAAAATTACTGTAACGGGCATACTCAAACAATGGTCTGATACACTTTTCCATCAACGAAATATTTTTATTTCCGGGAATTATAATTGACAGAAAGGGATTTCCAGGTGTTTCATATACAACTTTATATGGCTCCTTAACATTTGGAAGGCTTACCGTGGCATAAAGCTTACATCTTCCTATGTGAGAAGCAAGCGCGCTTTTCCCTGCCTCCTTTTCAAGCTCATATTTTTCTGCATTGTCCGCACCCTTCCCCGTTATTCTCTTATGATACAATACTCTTGGGATATGCTTTATTTCCCGGGTTTTTTCACAGCACCTGAGTATAAAATCATAGTCCCACGCCCCGTCATATTCCGGGCGGAAGCCCCCGCATTCTATTGCAAGATTTTTTTCCACAACAAGAAAATGGGATATATAGTTGTAGCTTCTGAGTAAATCTATGCTGAAATCCGGCTTGAATGCCGGCTGAGAATATTTAGACCCATCCACAGACATTTTATCCTCATCGGAATATATAAACTCATATTTATATTCATTCAACGCCTTAACCACATAGTAAAGGGCGTCCTCAGTAAGAATATCATCATGCGCAAGAATGGCAATGTAATCGCCTGTTGACATGGTTATGGCAGTATTGGCATTTTCCGAAATGCCTTTATTTTCACTGAGCAGCTTGTAGGAAATTCTATTGTCTCCAAGCATATACTGCCTGATAATCTTTTCAGTTTCCAGACCATAAACCTTGTCATATACGGAAACATTATTTTTGCCATTATCACTTATACCCTCACCCTGACTTCCGTCCACCAGACAAAGCTGCCAGTTTTTATAGGTCTGTGCCTGAACGGACTCTATCATTGACCTGAGATAAAATTCCGGCGTCATATAAACAGGCACAATTATGCTTATAACCGGCTCATATCTGAATTGTGCCTTTCTTTGGAGCGCAAATGCTTCCTCGTCGCTCTCATATACCTCCTTAAACCAGCCGTTATATGCAGAACCCGGTCCCGATAATTTATATCTGACCTGGGACATGACACCGTTCATGCCGTTATTTTTAAGGTAATCCCAACCCTTTTTTATTACATCCCCCGGACCGCTCATACACCGTCCTCCATTTTTCTATACTTTTTTCGTTCTTTTCCATACCGACGGTGAAATCAGCAAAAGCAGCGGGAACAGCTCAAGTCTGCCTGCCAGCATGTCAAACATCAAAACTACTTTTGAAAAATCCGTAAACTCTGCAAAATTGCGAACCGGACCGACCGCTTCTAAACCGGGTCCCACATTATTTATTGTTGCAGCAACCGCCGTAAAATTAGTCACAAGGCTTTTATCATCAAAGGATAAAAGGAAAACCGACAGGGCATACAAAATAGTAAATGTTATAAAATATACATTTGCCGTCCTTAATGTTTCATGCTCTACAACCTTTCCCTCCATCTTTACCTTTTTGACGCTTCTCGGATGAACATAGGAGGTTATCTCCTTTGCCACCGTCTTTACAAGAATCATAATACGCGAAACCTTTATACCGCCGCCCGTACTTCCCGCACATGCGCCGATAAACATTAACAGAATAAGTAAAATCTGTGACGTCTGCGGCCACAAATCAAAATCAGCAGTACAAAAGCCGGTTGTTGTGATAATGGAGGCAACCTGAAATGTCACATGCCTGATGGCATCCGCCGCCGATTCCCATAAACCTCTCACGTTTATAAAAATGATAATAACGGACGTGAGTATAATAAGCAGGTAGGTTCTTGCCTCCTCGTGCCGGATTGCATACCCGAATCTTTTTGTAATCAGTAGGAAGTACACTCCGAAATTAATTCCGAAAAGTATCATAAATATCGTAACAACCCACTGTATATACGGACTGGCGCTTATAAGGCTGTCATTTCTTATTGCAAAGCCTCCCGTACCTGCTGTTGACATGGCTGTTGTCACCGACTCAAACAGTCCCATTTTCCCAAAAAGCAGAAAAATGATTTCAAGTATCGTAAGCGCTATGTATATGCCATATAAATATAATGCAGTCTGTCTTACCTTTGGTACAAGCTTTCCAACAGACGGTCCCGGGCTTTCCGCCTTCATGAGATTCATATTTGAGCCGCCCGCCATAGGCAGAATTGCAAGCATAAATACAAGAACTCCCATTCCCCCTATCCAGTGTGTAAAGCTCCTCCAGAACAGACTGCACATGGAAAGTCCCTCTATATTATTCAATATACTGGCTCCCGTTGTGGTAAAGCCTGATATAGTCTCAAAAAGCGCATCCACAAAATGAGGAATATCATGGTTTAACATAAATGGCAGACAGCCTATAACCGACATGACAATCCAGCTTAACGCCACTGTCACAAAGCCCTCCTTCACATAAAAAGTCATATCCTTAGGCTTCTTATGTACGATTAATGTGCCTATCAAAGCAGAGCCAAGAAGAACCCACAAAAAAGCAAAGCCCTCCTTCTCACCCTTAAGCAGGGCGACAAGGCATGGCATAGTCATAAATGCCGCCTCAAAATTCATTAACCATCCTATAATGTAAACAACAACACCGTAATTCATTTCTCCTACCTCAATATATCGGCAACGTCATTAAAGCCTGTATGCTTTGTAACGACAATAACCCTGTCTCCTCCCTGTATTATATCGCTACCACGGGGAATGATTACTTTTCCGTTACGGCTAAGCGCAGCCAGCAGAAGCTCATCTTTAAGGGGAAGTTCCATAATCGGTATGCCAACCACCGGTGATTTCGCATCAACATTAAATTCAAGGGCTTCCGCCCTGTTATCAAATAAATTATAAAGCGTTTCCACATTGCTTCCTATCGTATTTTGCATGGCGCGCACATAACCGAGTATCGTTTCGGACGTCATATATCTTGGATACATAACGCTTCCCATATCCAGATTATCAATAACGTCATTAAAAGTAGTCCTGTTTATTTTTGTTATGACCTTTGTATCAGAAATTTTTTGCGCAAAAAGCGTGAGAAGTATATTTTCCTCATCCAGTCCCGTAAGGGGGATAAAGGCGCCCGTCTTGTCTATGCCCTCCTCCTTTAAAAGCTTTTCGTCTCCTCCGTCTCCATAAATAACGAGAGCCTTCGGAAGCAGTACGGAAAGCTCCTCGCATCTCTTCTGGTCAATCTCGATAATCTTTACATCCGTGTTCATCTCCGTAAGCTGCTTTGCAAGATAGTATGAGGTTTTTCCTCCGCCTATAATCATGCATGATCTTACCTGATGGGTATCAACGCCAATCTGTTTGAAAAACGTATGCGTGTGTCTTGGGGTGGCGAGAAATGTTACAACGTCACGTTTCTTAAGGGTATAAGAGCCGTCAGGAATTACCAGCTCTCCGTCTCTTTCAACACCGCATATAAGCACGTCACTGTTAAAGTCTTTATTTATATTGGCAATCTTTCTGTCATTAAGGGCGCTTGTATCAGGAATGCGGAATTTAACAAGCTCCGCCTGCCCCTTTGCAAAGGAGTTAATGTCAAGTGCCATTGGAAGTCTTAAAAGCCGCGCCATTTCCTTTGCCGTTTCAAGCTCCGGATTAATAATAAGTGAAATTCCGAGCTTCTCCCTCAGATAGCTAAGCTCCTCCGTATAATCGGGCTTTCTGACACGGGCAATGGCAGTACAGTCATTTAATTTTTTTGCAATGGTACAGCACAGAAGATTAAGCTCATCTGAGGCAGTCACCGCAATAATCAAATCCGCATTATCAACCCCTGCCTCAAGCTGCACATTGTAGCTTGACCCGTTGCCTGTCACTCCCATTACGTCATATGTTCCCGCGACCTTTGAAACGACCTCCGAATCCTGATCTATAATCGTAATATCATGGTTTTCCTGACTGAGCTTTTCCACAAGCGTGATTCCAACCTTGCCGCAGCCTACAATAACTATATAAAGACCTCTGTTTTTCCTTGAAAACGGACTTTTCATTTTTCTATCTCCTTTGAACGTCAGCTATTCCGGATTTGTTTTGAACATCAGTTGTTCCAAGTTTCTAATGAAATATATCTTACTATCTGTTCACATTTTTTTCAATATAATATTCAGGTAAAATTAACCAAGCCTTAACATTTCATCTATACAGTGCCTTGCCTTTTTCATTGTTTCCTCATCCAGAACAATTTCCTCACCTGCCATACCCTTAAGGCAGGCATATATATCGCCTATTGTGGTAAGCTTCATGTCCTCGCATATAAGCTTTTTGGACAGCTCGTAAAAACGCTTTTCCGGATGCGCAAGCTGAAGATGTGAAACAATACTGTTTTCGGTTCCTATAATAAATTCCCCTGCGTCGCTTTTATCCACATAGTCCATGATTCCCGTGGTGCTTCCCACATAATCAGCAAGAGATGTCACCTCACTGCTGCACTCGGGATGCACAAGAAGCAGAGCGTCAGGATGTTCTTTTTTTACGGTTATAGCTTCCCCGCCCGTAACCATTCCATGGGCAGGACAACCACCGTTAAACAGCTTTATGTCCTTATTTGGAAACTGCTTTTTCACCCAGCTTCCCAAATTAATGTCGGGTATAAATATTATTTTATCGGTATTCATATTTTTTACTATATTAACTGCCGATGCAGATGTTACACAGACATCGCATACAGTTTTAAGTGCTGCGGTTGTATTTATGTACGCCACAACGCTATAGCCCGGATTTTCCCTTTTAAGCCCTTCAACATCCTCCACCGTAAACTGCTCCGCCATAGGGCATCCCGCATTGGGCTTCGGAAGCAGAACTCTTTTATCAGGGGACAAAAGCTTTACCGTTTCCGCCATAAATCTCACACCGCACATAATGACATTTTTCTGCGGCGCATTCATGGCTTCCTTCGCAAGTCCGTAGGAATCGCCTATGTAATCCGCCACCTCCCAGATGTCGTGGCTTTGATATGCGTGGGCAAGAATACACACGTCCTGCTCCTTTTTCATCCGTATTATTTCATCCTGAAGTTCAGATATTTTCATTTTATGTTCTCCTTCCAACCGGTAAATACCAATCGATGTCATAGTGTAAACAGTACATATTTTTACAATCGTATATTTTTTTCATAATAGCATAAATCTATTTAGGGAACAAGCAACACATTACATTTGGTTGCGATAAACATTTACATACATTTTGATAGTAAAACACCCTGCAAGATTTTGAAATCTTGCAGGGCGCAAATTATACCGGAAACAAAATTTATTACTAACTTTTGGTTTACTCTAAAACCGAAGAAATGATTGCCACAAATTCATCTTGCGTTACGCCTTTGGCATCAAGAAGGAATCCTACATCATTATACATAAATTCTGCATAATAGTAACCATTTTCACTCAGACCAATCAACACCTCAACATTGTTTATAACAGATTTTTCTTCCGTTCCTTTAAAATAAAAGCAATCCTGTAGTACATTGCTTCCTTTGTCCACTTCAAGGTGAACGGTTCTTGAGAAGTCCTCATTGGAATAGTTCAAAATGTCTGCATCCCAGTACACCTCACCCGTACCGCCATCTCTCTTGTAGATGCCGCTTCGTTCATCCTCCCATGGCTTAATATCGGCAGGAACATCAGGAATATAATCGACTCCATAATATTCAACCATTTGTTCACGAGTCATCTCAACAAAATCATCGCCTAAAAGGCTGATGTTCATTCCATCTGCTGAAATACCATTTATAGAGTTAATTATAATTCTATTGTTGGCGGCAGGATTGTCGGGAGATTCGCCTTTGCTTTCATCAAAGTTGTCCTTAATGCCAGGGTATAAAGCATCCTCAACAGTTTGGTCAGGTGGCGTTGTGCCAAAAATTCCGCCTTGCCACATACCGAAACCCAACAGAGCAACAAGGCATACACAACACATTGAAGTTACTGTACGGATAATTACTGTTCTTTTTCTTTTTTGCCGGGCGGCATACTGTTCTCTGCGTTCAAGCAGACTGTTTACCATTTCATCACAGTTCTTCATAAATAAAGCCCTCCTTTTCAAGTTTTGATTTCAAAGACTGCTTTGCTCGGTAAAGGAGATTTTTTATTTGACGCTCATTCTTTTTTAATACGATTGCCGCTTCTGCATTGGAAAATCCCTCAAAAAACACAAGCCAAAGAATCGTTCTATAATCGGTTGTAAGTTCGGAAAGTGCCTTATGGACTATTATTTTTCTTTCTTCCTTTATGTAGGATTGTTCAAGGTTCTGTTCCTCTCTCAAATAGTTCTCCATATCTTCGATAGGAAAGTTAAGCATTTTGGAATTGTGCCTTATATAATCAATCGCTACATTTCGCCCGATTGCATATAGCCAAGACTTGAACGTGCTTTTACCAAAATATTTCGGTTTTTTTGTTATCAATCGAAAGAAGGTATCTTCCGTCAGTTCTTCTGCAATGAAAACATTATTAACATAACTGTTCAAATAAAGAATAAGACCATCTTTATAATCTCCAACGATTTCAGCTATTCCTTTGTCATCACCATCAAGGAAACGGCGGTAGCTACTTGCACCGTTATCCATTGACATCCTCCTTTCCGAAAGGGGTGTGTTTTATCCCCTTCACTTATTAGTCGTATGAGGGCAGAAAAAGTCTCACATGTATTATAACATTTTTTGCAAAATTGCAAGAGCGTTTTATTTATGACATCATATGGGCTTACTTTTCCATCTTTCGAGTGTGGAAATTCAGAGGTTGAAAAGCGGCTGTCGCAATAAGGATTTTAATTCTCTTTCATTATACATTTTAAACAAAGAACGCTCCAACGTGTTACTTAGCTTCCGCTTTTCTTTGTTTAAAATGCATAGTTACTAGGAAAATAAATCCTTATTGCGACAGCCCCTTCGGAGGATTTTATTGATAACCTGCGGTCAGCAATAATCGCTCATAAAACCGTGTGTTTCAAATTCAGATTTATACAAATAATACAATATCCGAAACAAGCCCGAAAACGATTCACAAGACCGCTTTCGGGCTAAAAACTTTCAATGGGTATTCCATTTTTAAACGATGTTTCCCGGCTATACAGCCAGATCAACATGCTGCATCGTTCCGACACCGCCGCTTTCCTTAAGATAAACGCCTGTGCTTCTTATCACTCCGTTTGTCTTGTTTGTCTCCATTTCATTCAATGAAAACTCTGTGGAGGCATTCCCCAGATATAGCGCTCCTACATCTGCCGATTTCAAATCCATCAGGATATCGTTTCCGTTTTCATCCTTGGTCCATATCCTGAGATCCTTGTAGATACTGTCTGCTTCATCAATCCAGCCATTGCCGTCCTCATCATAGGCGGCAAGGTCGGCAAAGCCGTCTCCGCTCTTTGTACCAAACAGCTCCGAACCATCGTTTATCTTTCCGTCGCCATTTCTGTCCAAAGCAATAAATCCACTGCCCTTTCCTGCAAAAGACATTTCTTCTTCCTCTCCGTCTGCGTCCAGGTCAAACAGAAATTTCATGTCCGATACGCTTGCAGTGTTACTGTCAAGATTGATAACAAGAGGGTCGCAAAGAGTGAGCGTCTCCTGCGTAAGCGTTTCGTAGCGCTGGCAAAAGCCCCGTGACATCTCCACTGTTACGCCAAAGCTTATTTCTCTGCCATCAGCAGTTTTGGCAACGCCTTTTGCCTCATAAGCTGTATGCTCCGTCTCTGCAAAAAATCCTGAGGTAACGGTTGTGCGGGTCATGGTAGACAGCCCATTTACGGAACGGCTTCCACCGGTTCCGCTTCCGATGTCAACAACCTCTCCGCCATTTAATGACAGACTTCCCATAAACTCGGATTTTCGTGATGATGCCCTAAGAGATTTCTCAAGGTATTCAAAGCTGTTATTTTTGACGTATCTGCCGCGTCCAAAGGCTCTCCGGAAGGATTCTAAAAGCTGTCTGAGCATTTGAAGCTTAGGGTCCTCTCTCACATCAAACTGACCGTTTTTTTCGTCTGCGCCACCGACATGCCTGCGGCCGTGTTCCCTTAAATTATCAATCTGACGTTTTTGATTTTCCTGCTCCTTTTCCTTCTGGCTTTCCTTGTAAGCCTTGATTTGTTCCATCATGTTTTTGGATTCCCGGGAAATGTTGAGCGTGACAGAAGCAGCCCCGTTTCTCTCCTGAACAGAGACATGCTCCTCCTGCCTGATACTGCTGTAGCTCCTGTTCGAAGACATAGCTACAGTGCTTGAATTAATAATCATGGTATCGCATCCTTTCTAACCATAATTGCGGTGTATGTATACACCATCTTCAGTTGCGGGCAAATCCATTTACCCAAAGAAGTCTGCCACCCGGAAAAGCTTGAATACTTTTTCGGGCAAGGACAGACTTCCTCATATGTTATATCGACAGGTATTATAATAACCTTAACCGTCCTGTTACGTTAAATTTTAATGGTGGAACAGCCTTATTCCCGTAAAGCACATTACCATGCCATACTTATCGCAGGTTTCAATTACGTTGTCGTCACGGATGGAGCCGCCCGGCTGCGCTATATATTTTACGCCGCTTTTTGCCGCCCTTTCTATGTTATCTCCAAATGGGAAAAATGCATCCGAGCCAAGGGCTACATCCTGCATGTTATCAAGCCATGCGCGTTTTTCCTCCCTTGTAAATACCTCAGGCTTCTCAGTGAAAAATTTCTCCCATATGCCGTCTGCAAGAACATCCATGTAATCGTCACTCATGTAAACGTCTATTGTATTGTCCCTGTCTGCGCGTCCGATATTATCCTTAAACGGAAGGTTCAGCACCTTCGGGGACTGACGCAGAAACCAATTGTCCGCCTTCTGACCTGCAAGTCTTGTACAGTGTATTCTTGACTGCTGTCCTGCGCCGATGCCGATTGCCTGACCGCCCTTGGCATAGCACACGGAATTGGACTGTGTATATTTTAACGTAATCATTGCTATGGCAAGGTCTATCCTTGCCTGCTCCGTCATGTTTTTATTTTGGGTAACAATGTTTGCAAAAAGCTCATCATTTATAACAAGCTCGTTTCTTCCCTGCTCAAAGGTTACTCCAAACACATCCTTTGTCTCAATGGCGGCAGGCACATAATTTTCATCTATTTTTATTACGCAGTAATTTCCTTTTTTCTTTGCCGAGAGAATCTCAAGCGCCTCCGGCTCATAATCCGGCGCAATCACACCGTCTGAAACCTCTCTCTTTATAAGCTTTGCAGTTGCCACGTCGCAGCAATCCGAAAGCGATATAAAATCGCCAAATGACGACATTCTGTCTGCGCCTCTCGCCCTAGCATAAGCATTTGCAAGCGGGGTAAGCTCTCCCATATCGTCAACCCAATATATCTTTCTCTCCACATCATTAAGAGGAAGCCCCACTGCTGCCCCAGCCGGTGATACATGCTTAAAGGAGGTTGCCGCAGGAAGTCCCGTTGCTTTTTTCAGCTCCTTCACAAGCTGCCAGCCGTTAAATGCATCCAGAAGGTTGATATAACCCGGCTTGCCGTTTAAGATTTCTATAGGAAGATTGCCGCCCTCCTTCATGTATACCCGTGATGGTTTTTGATTTGGGTTGCAGCCGTATTTTAATTCGATTTCGTTCATGGTATGATTCCTTTCTTTTATTATTCTACTTATTCTTATTTATAATTTTACTCTCGTATGTTCCATCCTCAATATTGATGTATCTCACAAATAACGACACCTTGTTTTCCTCGTCAAGATTATTCCATACTGTATCGGCAAATTCATTCATGTCATTGGAAATATCAACAAGCGCAGGCTCACCCTCGAAGCTTGGGAGCGGATTGCCGTCGCCCATATATGTATGTATGAAATGTCCCTCTCCCGCAACCGGATTTGAGTATGCAAAGGTATATCTGTTGCAGGCGTCAGGATTTCCGTTGTTGCTCTTTAAAATGGACATTGCATAATTATATTTTCCATTGTCAAAATGAAGTATTCCCGAAATTCTTGGCGTATAATTTGGCTCATCAGGCTCAAACTCTCTTGTCCGGAGCGCCTGCTCAAATGTAAACTGTTTGTCCATAAGCTCATATATGGTATCGGTCTGGTCGCCGTTTGTAACGATCGTCTTGTTTCCTAAAACTCTTACCGGCGCATATATTATAAGACTTGGGTCCTCAAGCTTAGACGGGTCAAAGGCTTCCGTTCTTATACCCTCGCCGTCCTCAACAAATATACGGTTTCTGCTGTTGGCGCTTCTTCCCATAATAAAGTATGCTATCGCCGCCTTTTTTCCGTCAGGCGTTCTGCCTATGACAATTCCCCTGCCCGGGTATGAGGTTGCGCTAAGCTCACCTGCAAGTTGTTTCATTTCCATATTCTTCCTCCTTAATCTGAACGTCTGCAATTTGAACGTCTGTTATTCCACATTTTCCTTTGAAATAAGAAAATAAGTCCTTATTGCGACAGCCCCGAACGCTATGGGCTGACGCTGCATATTTTCTTTCGTCAGTCCATTTTATTATAAAGCCGCCGGTGTTGCAAGCACATTATTAAGGCTTGCATTTTCCGCATGGTTTATAACCCTTTGCCAGTGCTTCCTCCCTTGAGCCATTAAAGTAAACCTTATTATATTCCTTCATTTCCTCCACGCTGGTACATTCGGGCAGATGAAACTTTCCGGAATATGTGTTAAATACATATGTGACCTCCTCCATGTCAGCCTCGGTTGTCGCATAAAGCGCATCAATATCCGCATTTTCATCAAGCCAATTTTCCCCGGTTGCATAATCTATAATAACTCCGGGCTGCACATTATAAACGAATACGTTAAAGCATATTCCTGCTCCCTCATCCTCTACCGAATATGCCTCCATGCAAACTCCCTTTGCCACAAGATTGTCGCCCTCAAAAAGGGGCGTAACCCTGTAAAGAACATGGTTATTTGTCATTCGCACATAATTTCCTACCTCCTCCTCATAGGGCAGCATGGCTTCGGCGTTAAAATATCTTGTTCCGGTTATAAGATTTCGCTCGTTGGCATTTTCCCCCGTAAGCTGATATGCAATCAGATGACTTCTGTTGTACAGATATTCGTACTCCACAAAATCATACTTTGCATTTTTCCAGCCTGTAGGCTTTATATGGCTTATGTCCTCACGCTCTCCCTCAGGCATAAGGTCTGTCCCGATACAAGCCATACAGCTTGTGCATCTTCCAAGTTCATCAAGCTCTCCGTATTCTTCAAAGGATTCGGTTGTATATAATCCGGTATCAAAAAGGGGAATGTTATTGTTCAATACAATGCTTGCGCTTCCGCTGTAGTCGGGTATATGGGATAAATCTTCCGTATCAGTCGTAGCCGGCTGGGGTGCAGCCTCCGTGTCAGTCGTATACGGTTTGGGCACAGCCTCCGTAGCCTCCGCAGCCGGCTGTGTCACAGCTTCCTTATCGCCGCCTGACAAGGCGCAGCCCGTCAGTACAAAGGACAGCACTATTGAGAAAAATATAATTTTTTTTGAAATATTTTTAAGAAAAATCGTTTTCATATATGCTTTCCATTTCTTTTGCATCCCATCAACATATCAACAATAATCATACATGTTTTACATAATAAATCAACAAAAACATTTTTTGTATTCAAAAAATATATTTGAAAAAATGCTCCGGCATTGCATCAAGCATCAAATTAACACAAGTGCAAATAACAAGCAAAAAAACATCAAAAATAGTGCAAATAACTTTTAAAATAACTTGAAAAATGGTGCAGGTTATGACATAATATGCAAAGGCGCAAGTTATATTTTGTGAAAGAACAGCGCAGGAGGTTTAACTATGGAGCGAATTGCCTTACAAAAATTGATAAATTGGAATAACAACAAACGCAAAAAGCCCCTGATTGTCTGGGGTGCAAGACAGGTCGGAAAAACCTATCTTGTACAGGAAATTTTTGCTGAAACTTACTATAAAAATAACTACATCTACGTGGACTGCAAAAAAGAGGATGAGATTCGTGATTTCTGTTCCAAGACCGCTAATGCAGAAAAAATAATTGAATATATTTCGTTGTTAAAAGGTAAACAGATAGGTTCAAATACTCTTTTGATTTTTGATGAAGTGCAGGAATGTCCAAATATCATTTCTTCTCTTAAATATTTCTGTCAGGACTTTCGAGAAGTATCCGTTATTGCAACCGGCTCAATGGTTCGTATAAAGCTCCAAAGAGAGACTCACAAAAGGGGATCAAAGGAAAACGACAAATTTCTTTTTCCCGTAGGAAAAATCAACCAAATGACAGTCTATCCTATGACCTTTGACGAGTTCCTGATAAATAGTAACCGAATGCTTTATAATACCATCAAAAAGGCATATGACAGTAAGAAACCTTTGGATAGCAAAATTCATGAGTTGGCAATAGAGCAGGTTTATAAATATCTCCTTGTAGGTGGCATGCCTGAAGCAGTAGAAGCTTATATTGAGGAAAATAACCTTTTCGAATCGAGAGAAATTCTCAAAGTTTTGTACGACAACTATCTTTCCGATATGGAATTGTATCAGGCAAGTCAGGAAGCAATACTGCGTTCCCGTGTCTTGTTTCAAAACATTTACAGAGAACTTAATAAAGAAACCAAGAATTTTTCACCCGGATTTATAGAGGAAAAGAGCAAAACAAGAGATTTTGCCACATCTATACAGTGGCTCACTATGGCACATGTTATCAACCAATCCTTCCAACTGAAAGAGCATATTACAATGCCGCTTATGCCGGATAATGAAAGCAACTTCCGTCTGTTTCTCGGTGATATTGGTATGTTCTCACATCAAAGCGGCATCAATGCTGCTTCGTTTATATCGAGTGAACGAGAAAACACCTTGTCTGGTATTTTCTTTGAAAACTTCGTTGCAAATGAGCTGATTGCCAAAGAACATAAATTATTCTATTGGCGCGGAAAAACATCTGCCGAGCTTGAGTTTATTATCGAATCAGATAACAAACTATACCCAATTGATGTAAAAAAGGGCAGGGGAACGCTAAATTCTCTTGAAAAATTCTCAAATCATAACAAATTTGAGTATGCCATTAAGGTTTCTAAAAACAATTACGGTTATAACCCTGAGCAAAAACTGCTTACGATACCATTTTACTTTATTCCATTTGTAGCCAAGGACCTTGCAGACGGAACAATGACAATATAACACCTTAGCATATTTATTTCTCCTCCACATTTTCAGAAATTAATTTGACAACCTGATAATTTGTAGTTACACTAAAAGAACAAACTTAAAAACGCCTGCTTTTATGGCGATTTAAATATAGGCAGGAGTTTCGCAAATGTCTATAAAGAACATTCAGAGAGGTAACTTTTTATGAACAGAGATAAATATTTAACGGAGCTTGGCAGCTACCTTGCAATCCTTCCCATGGACCGCAAAACAAAGGTTCTTGAATTTTACAGTGAGCATACGGCAAAGCTTGTGGCAAACGGTGAGGATTTGATTGAAAAGCTTGGAACTCCGAAAGAGCTTGCAGGCAATATCATTGATACGGAATTGAACGTAAAATCTGCTCCTTCTCCGCAAAGAGGCAGAAAGAAACATCCCCTGCGAAGAATTATTTTTACTATAATAGCTTTATTTATAATTGTTTTTGTGGGATTTTTTGCTTTGCTTGGACTTTCAGGTCATATTCTTTATTGGGATAACGAAATGAACCGTCTTGTAATCGGTGAATCAGGTCAGGTAACTACACTTGAAAAGACTAAAATTGAAGACATTGACAATATCGACATAGATGCAAAATATGCCACGGTATACCTTATTCCTTCCGATGATTATTACATTGAATACAGCATAACAAGCAACAAAAATACTCTTTATAAAATACGGAACGGAAAGCTTATATTTGATGACAGCGCATGGATGCCCATACGATTAGGCTTTAAATTTAACGAAAAACACAATGACTATATAAATATTTATTATCCGGCAGACGCTTATATTGACAATCTGAAGGTAAAGCTTGATATGGGCAGCATCGAGGTTTCAGACGTAACCATAGATAATATGGACATTGACCTCGACATGGGCAGTCTGGACATAACAGGCTGCGCCATAAAAAAAATTGATGCAGACCTTGATATGGGCAGCATCGACATTTCAAACACGGAAATTTCCTCCGCAGACGTATCACTTGATATGGGCGGACTTGATATGTCCGGCACACTTATAGATAACAAGCTGAGCGCAGACCTTGACATGGGCAGCGCCACATTATCGCTTACAGGAAATGACGGCGGCAGCCCAAGCTATGGTTTTGACCTCGAATGCGACATGGGCAGTATAACAATCAACGGAGCTAACGAGGGCAGAAAATATAATAATAGCGGAAAAACAGTTATTGATATAGAATGCGATATGGGCAGTATCAATATCAGGTATAACGATTAGTCCAGCCTTATCATACGATATCCAACCCCGATATGGGTCTGAATATATGGTTGGGAATCCGGCTCCGGCTCCAGCTTTTTCCTAAGAGTCGCCATAAATACGCGTAAGGAAGCAACGTCATTATCCCAGCATCGACCCCAGATATTTTGTGTAATAAAGGTATGCGTCAATACCTTTCCTACATTTTTTGACAGCAGACATAAAAGCTTATATTCAATCGGAGTCAGATGAAGCTCCTTGTCATGCAAAAAAGCACAGCCTCCCGCATAATCCACGCGCAGCTCTCCATTAACAAATACAGAGCTTGCAGCCGGCATCCCTGCCGACATGAAAGACAGCCTGCGCTGGGTTGCACGCAGTCTTGCAAGTAATTCCTCAACTGAAAAAGGCTTCGTAAGATAATCATCCGCCCCTGCGTCCAGAGCTTCAATTTTATCATTATCCTCGCTTCTGGCGCTTATGACAATAATAGGCAGATTTGACCATGAACGGATATTTCTGATAACCGCAACACCGTCCATATCCGGCAATCCCAAATCCAAAAGAATAATGTCAGGATTATGGGAAGAAGCCTCTATAATTGCCGTCTGCCCGTTTTGTGCTGAAAGATAGCGATAGTCGTTTGTTTTCAATGTTGTTGTAATCAGGTTGCGTACAGGCGGATCATCCTCCACAACAAGTATTAATGGTTTATTCATTTAAATTTACCTCCCCTGCCGGTAACGTGAACGTAAAAACAGCTCCCTCCGGCTTATTGTCCGATACCTCAATTTGCCCTCCATGCGCCGTAACGATGGATTTGCACAAAGAAAGTCCAAGTCCCAGACTTCTTCGGCTATCCGCGATCCGGTTTGCCCCGCTATAAAACATTTCAAAAACAAGCGGCTTTTGTTCATCCGGGATTCCCGGTCCGTTGTCGGAAACAGACATTACAATCCATTTCCCTTCCTTTTTCATAAAGATTTCTATTTTTGACCCGGTATTTGTATATTTAATTGCATTATCTACCAAATTAATAATCAGTTGGACAACTAATTTTACATCAATATGAGCCAGAAGCAAATCCTGCGCTGCATGAACACAAATCATATGCTCTTTGCTTTTTCGGTTAATATGGCGCAATGCCTCCGCTACAATCTCATCCATCAATTCTACCGTTCTTGTGAGATTTACCTGACCACCCTCTATTCTTGTAACAGCCAGCAGGTTTTCCACTAAATTTATAAGCCACATGGAATCATCATAAATATCCGTAAATGTCTGTTCTCTCATCTCATCATCCATTTTTTTATAATTTGCCATCAAATTTCCGGCGCTTCCTGAAATCGAAGTCAATGGTGTTCTTAAGTCATGGGATATTGCGCGGAGCAGATTTGCTCGAAGCTGCTCATTCTTTGCCAAAACAGCCGCTTCTTCTTTTTCTATGGCATTTTTTATATTTTCCAATGCAAGTGCGCACTCTCCCAGTATAGACAGCATAACGCTATTCTCAAAGGAATCCAATGGTATTCCGTCCACACATATTCCAACTACGCCATATACCCTGCTGTTTTGTCTGATGGCAAGATAAAGGCAGCTTGCGTTTGCCAATGTATCTGTAGTTGCTCCCGCATGTCTATTGTTTTTCATTACCCATTCGGCAACCTCTTTTTCACTTTCTGTTGTCAAATCCTTTTTTCCACTGCCTGCCGTCCGATAAACATTCGGATTTTCCAGACTTTTTCCGTCGGACGGATAAATGATCAAATCTTTTTTTAATAGCTTTGTAAGCTGACCTGCCGTCACTCTTAATATGTCGTTTTTGTTCTTTTCCTTTTGCAAAAGCTGGTTTGTCTCCAATAAAATTTTTGTTCTGAATGCAGCCTGTGCAGATTGTTTTGCGTTTTCCTTCAGCTTTATTGCAAGCGAGCCGGTCAGAAATGCCACCATGAACATGATAGTAAAGGTAACCGGATAATCCGAATCATTAAAATGAAAGGTAAAACGCGGTACGGTAAAAAAGAAATTAAATACCAATACGCTCACAAGGGAAGCCATAAAACCACACAGTTGGTTTGTCGTAATAATGGAGGTTATCAATACTCCAAAGATGTATACTGCTATAATATTAGCTTCCGTAACCCCAAATGCATAGAATGCATAGCCAATCAACGTGGCTGCCAACACAACCAGCATACTCGTTCCAACGTCCCGTGCAGATATAATCTGTGATTTTTTTCGTCTGACAGGGCGATATTGCCATTCTTCGGCAACAGGTATCACGTGTATATCCATATTGGGCGCTGCAGCAATCAGTCTCTCAGTCAGGGTTCCTTTTCGAAAGGCATTTTTTTCTGTTGCAATACTGCGTCCGATTACAATTTCAGAAATGCCATAGAGCCTTGCAAATTCTGCAATCTGATAAGAAACATCCTCCCCGTAGACCGTCTCGACCGTTGCTCCAAGCTGTTGTGCCAGACGCATATTTTCCCACAGCCTTCCTTTATCCGCCTCATCCATATCCGACGCACTTGAGGTTTCAACGTAAAGTGCGGTAAAGCTTCCTTTAAACGCACGTGCCATTCTTGCGGCAGTACGGATAATTTTTGCATTGGATGGCGACGGCGACAGGCAGACCAAAATATGCTCGTCTGTGTGATAGTCACTTCTGCTTTGAAGTCTTGCGCTCTCTGTCAGCAGCTTTACCCTGTCGGCCATACGCCGCAAAGCGATTTCACGCATGGCAGCCAGATGTTCCAACGTATAAACTTCAGTATGCTCATTCGGAAAAAACTGTTTATCCATGATTCGTTCCATCAGCTCGGACGGCTCTATATCCACCAGTTCCACCATCTCCGCCTTATCAAAAGCAGAATCCGGAATGCGCTCCTGAACCATGATTCCGGTAATGCCTGCAATCATATCATTAAGACTTTCAATATGCCGGACATTCACCGTTGTATAAACATCAATTCCGGCATTTAATAATTCCTGAACATCCTTATATCGTTTCGCATGACGGCTTCCTGCCGCATTCGTATGCGCAAGCTCGTCAACTAAAATAAGCTGCGGCTTTCTTCTCAAGGCAGCGTCAAGGTCAAATTCAAAAAGCGCTGTTTTTTCATGCGAAACCTGTTTTTCCGGAATTTGTTCAATGCCTTCCAGTAATTCAGCTGTTTTTTGACAGGAATGGGTTTCAATATATCCCGCAACGACGTCAATGCCTTGTTCCATCGCCTGCCGGGCCGCCTGAAGCATGGCATAAGTTTTTCCAACTCCCGCCGCATATCCGAAAAATATTTTCAGCTTCCCTTTCGTCGTATCTGCCATATCATTATGCTCCCCATGAAACACACGCTCCTGCAATTCCATTTCCATTCCTCCCGCTTTGAACGTCAGCCATTCCAGATTTCATTAACCTTTATATCCTGAAACATTTTTGAATATCCTTATTTCTGCCAAGCACCATCATGGTATCCATCGCACCCATAACAATGTCCGAGGAAACAGAAAGCTCCAGTTTCCCATTTTTTCGGATTCCCATGATATTTATACTGTATTTTTTCCGTATATCAATCTGCCCGATTGACCGGCCGGCCCAATCCCGCGGAACGGGAATTTCAAATATGGCATGCTCCTCATCCAACTCTATGTAATCCAGAATATGGTCTGCACTGTAGCGTATCGCTGTCCATTTGGCAAGCTGCTTTTCCGGATATACCACCTCATCCGCTCCGTTACGCAACAGGAATTTTTCCTGCACATCCCCCGCCGCCCTTGAAACTACCAGCCTTGCGCCAAGCTCCTTCAACAGTGAGGTTGTCTCCAGTGAGCTTTGAAAGTCATTTCCAATTGCAACAATACAGACATCATAATTACGTATTCCAAGAGATTCCATAAAACCTCCATTTGTACTGTCCCCAATCTGTGCATTTGTCACAAAGGACAGCACAGCATCTACCCTTTCCTCCACATGATCCACGGCCATAACCTCATGCCCCAATTGATTTAAATGTAATGCTATATGCTTTCCAAATCTTCCCAAGCCAATTAACAATATTGATTTCATATCATTATTTTCCTCCTTTATCCAACCGTAATTTTTTCCTGCGGCAGTCTTGATACCGTCTCCCTTGAACCTGATAGCGCAGCGTAAATTAATGTCAATCCGCCAACACGTCCGAGAAACATAAGTAAAATCAGAATCATTCTTGACAATATGCCAAGCTTTGATGTAATCCCCAGCGACAGCCCAACCGTACCAACTGCAGAAGCTGTCTCGAACAGGCAGGTAAGCATCGGAAGTCCTTCCGCCATACTTATTACCAGCGCCCCTGAGAAAAACAGTACAAGATACATAAGTAAAATGGTTGCCGCATTTTTTACAACCCCGTCATCAATCCGCCGTCCAAAAATGTGCGTATCCTCCTTTTGGCAAAAGGTTGCATGCGCGGTCGCAAACAGGACTGCAACCGTTGTTGTTTTCATTCCTCCCGCAGTAGAGCCGGGGCTTCCTCCCACAAGCATCAGTACAATTATAATCCATTTTCCCACCTCGCTTATTTCCATCAAATCCACTGTATTAAAGCCCGCCGTCCTCGGCGTTACGGCCTGAAAGAGAGAGCTTAGCAATCTTTCCCCTTTTTCAAGGTGCGTAAATTCGCAAAAATAAAAATACATGGCAGGAATAATCAGCAAAATAGCTGTCGTAAGAAGTATCACCTTGCTTTGCATCCTGTATTTATGAAAACTCAACCGGTTTGTCTTTATATCGTCCCATGTCAGAAATCCAATACCACCCACAAAAATCAGCGTCATTATGACAAAATTAATGACCGGCTGCCCTGAATATCCGGTTAAAGAAGAAAATGGTGACTTTGCGCCCATCAGATCGAAGCCTGCATTACAGAACGCTGACACCGAATGAAACAGCGCCAGCCAAAGTCCCTTTATTCCAAAGTCACGGCAGAATACCGGAGCCATGGCTGCCGCACCTGCCAATTCAATCAGCAAGGTGCTTTTTACAATAAAATTTGTCAGTCTGACAATCCCTCCCACCTTCGGGGCAGAAATTGCCTCCTGCATGGTGCTGCGCTGCATCAGTGAAATTTTCCTGCCGGAAATCATGGCAAAGACAGCCGCAACAGTAATTACACCCATACCGCCGACCTGAATCAGAAGCATTATTACAAGCTGTCCAAACGATGACCAATAAACCATTGTATCATAGACTACAAGACCTGTTACACAGACTGCCGAGGTAGATGTAAACAGCGCATCAAAAAAAGGGGTTACAATTCTCTCATGACTGGATATTGGAAGCATAAGCAAAAAAGCCCCCAATAAAATCACACCAGAAAATCCAAGGATAATAACCCGAAAAGACGTTATTTTCTTTCTCTTACAAATCACTGCGTCCACACACGCAAAACTCCTTTACAGCTTTATTCTGCCTAAATAATAGATCCGTTTTTATAAAGAATGTAAAAGAATATACCCATATGTATTAAGACTGTATAAAGGCAGCCGGCTAATACACATTATCCGACCGCACAGGGAAATTCCAGATAAATATACAATGATTGTTCCTTATACTTTGCCCATATTTTTCCGCCCATCTGCTCAACAAGTGTCTTTGCAATGGACAGCCCCAGTCCGGTTGAATTGCGCGCCGACTCCACCGTAAAGAAGCGGTCAAATAATCTTCCAACCTGTATTTCATCCATGCCGGAGGCTTTATTGCCAAATGAAAGCCTGCCGTCATCATCCAGACCGACCTTAAGGTCGCCGTCACTGTATTTCAGCGCATTGCTGAGAATATTATTGAACACTCTTACAAGTGCGGAACGGTTTAAGCTTCCTGTTACACGTTTATCCGTAATCACAATATCCGCCTTAATTCCTCCTGCGTCCATCGCCCCGTAAAACCCAAGCAGACATTCCTCCAAAACTCCCTTTATATCCACGTTCTCCTTTTCCAGCTTCTCCTCAGATAAAATAACTGTATAGCGGAACAGCTCCTCCGTAAGCTGTTTTAAATTTTCAATTCTGTTTCCTATATTGGCAAGGTACATTTCAACCTTTGGAGATTTCTCCTCCTTTTCCAGCAGCTCCAGATAACCGCATATAGCAGTAAGCGGCGTCCTCAGATCATGTGAAATGTTGGTTACTGCGCTCCGAAGCTCAACATCCCCCTGATAAAACCGGTGTCTTTCGCTTCGGAGCTTACGGAGCTCTGCATTAATGGCAGCCGCCAGACTTCGAATATACTTATCGTTGGTGGAAACATCTATCAACGTGTTTGTTTCAGTCGTGAGCCTGTCGGCAAAGGCCATCTCAATTTCCTTTGCTGATTTTTGCATGAATATTATTTTTATAATAAGCGCTGCGATCGTCAATGCCATAATGCCCACAAGCGCCCACAACCATTTGTCCATTCTATAATCCCTACTTTAAATTTTTCTTTTTAAAAATGATAATTCCGGCAGATGTGCTACCAATTAATATTATCATGTCATAAAGCATCATCAAATTTGCATTTCCCGTATTCATAAAGCAAATTTGAAGTATTTGCCCGCACGGTACAAAATCATAGATAAATTCATAGATATCACGTTTGAAGCCTTCCGGATAAGAAGGATTTTTTGTCGGAGGACTTTCTATAAGCTCACCGGTTTCATCATCTGTAAAAGCATATCCCTCATAATATTCCGGGGCGTCCAGTCTTTGATTTACATAAGCAGACACAAACAGCATGCCAAGCATAAGCATCAGGCAGACAACGCTTCCCACGGACTTACTTTGTATGGACATGGAGCATAAAAGCAAAAGAGCCGTCATTGAAATTGTAACCACGCATATCATAAGCGTTTTTGTCAATATCTCACCATATCCCATGCCGGTCCCAAGCAACAGGCTTCCAAGCCCCCATGCCGCAAATATGCATACCACCAAAAAAATAACATTTGCCACAACACACACAACAAGCTTGGAAAGATATATGCTTCCTCTCCTATGTCCCACAATCAGCTTATTTCTTATTGTTCCGTCCGAGTACTCTGTCCCTGCAAACAAACCCACAAACATTGCCATAAGAAATATAACGACCATGACGCCGACAAAAAGCATACTATCTGCATTGCTGTATTCCGCAGATAAGTTTGCATATACCTGCGCATGCCTTTTTACATCTACACATTTCGGTATAATAAACCCGGCTCCCAAAATACCGGAAACCAATAAACAAATCCTGAATATCTTACTCTTAAACAGCCTTATAAATTCAGCAGAAAGCAACTTATTCATTGTCGTCACCTCCTACCAGATTAATATAATATTTTTCCAGACTGTCACCGCGCTCGCTCATGGATATAATTTCGCAGTTTTCTTCCGCAAGAGCCATCGCAAGCTTCGTCACACTGATTTGGCTGTATATATCTGCCTCCGTATCGGATATTATGCTGTATTCAATATCCATTTCATCCATAACACGGCAAAGCGGCTTCGTATCACTTACCGTAACCCTTTTACACTTACGACATTCTGCCTCCAGCTCGGAAGCGCTTATCTCTTTGACCAGCCTGCCCCTGTCTATAAAGCCATAGCAGGTTGCCAGCTTGGAAAGCTCATCCAGAATATGGCTGGAAATCAGGACAGTAATCTGCTTTTCCCGATTCAGCTTTAAAATAAGCTCCCGCATTTCTACAATTCCCTGAGGGTCCAGTCCGTTTACCGGCTCATCCAGAACAAGAAAATCCGGCGAACCGCAAAGAGCAATGGCGATTCCCAGACGCTGTCTCATGCCAAGCGAAAAGTTCTTTGCCTTTTTGTTTCCTGTATGCGCAAGCCCTACCAGCGCAAGCAGCTCAGAAATCCCATCCATGGATGGTATGCCTAAAATCCGGTACTGCTGTACAATATTTTCCTCTGCCGTCATATCCAGATAAATGGATGGCGTTTCAACAACAGCCCCCATCCTGCGCCTCACCGCAAAAATACCTTTATCTGCATTTTTTTCTCCATATAATGTGTAGCTTCCACCGGTTGGCTCCTGCAATCCGCAAATCAGGCGGATTAATGTTGTTTTTCCTGCTCCGTTTTTTCCGATAAATCCATAAATTGCGCCCTTCGGCACATGCATGCTGAGTCCGTCAAGGGCTTTAAAGCCTCTGTATCGCTTGCAAAGCCCATTCGTCTCTAAACAATATTCCATAAAAATAGCTCCTTTCTGATTTATAACCGTATTTTACATGTGAAATGTAAAGAAACCGGTCAAGAAAAGAGTAAAGATTTAGTCAATATTTCACCCTGTAAAACGAAATCCGATTCCCCATATTGCTTCAATGTATTCCTTTTCACTGACTTCACGAAGCTTTTTTCGCAAATTGCTGATATGCTGCTTCAGTGAGGAATCCGTACAGTCCGGCGTATCATAGCTGATGCGCTCCAATATCGTTGATTTCGATATTGCATTTCCCGCATTTAACATGAGAAGCTTTAAAATGGCGCACTCCGTTTTTGTAAGCTTAACCGTATTGCCTGCAATACTCACCTCATGCATGTCAATGTTCAGGCTTACGTCTCCAACCGTCAGTATACCGCTTCCTGCAGCTTCCTGTACTTTCCTGCAATTCCGAAGCTGCACCTTAATTCTTGCCATAAGCTCTCTGATTTCAAATGGTTTCGTAACATAATCCGCTGCGCCCCCGGTCAGCAAATCCACCTTATCATCAATGCCGATTTTAGCGCTTACCACGATAACCGGAATATTTTTTATTTGCGGGAGAAGCTCCTCGCCTGACAGCCCCGGAAGCATTAAATCCATCAGTATAATATCCGGCTTTTCTTTTTCAAGCAAAAGGAGCGCCTCCGTTCCCGAATATGCCTGTACCGTCTCATATCCTTCACTGCCGAGCGCTTCCTTCAGCATATCTCCAATATATACATCATCATCGATAATCATTATTTTACTCATTTGAAAAAGTCCTCTCCTGCAGGCGTATCCTATTCCTTCAATTTATATACTATAAAAGATTATTGGGGATTGCAAGCATTTATAGTATTGCATATATAAAACTCAAATATATTTCCCCTGTCAGTTGTTTTTAAGTTCATGTATCCACCCTGCTTTATGGCTATCTTCCTTGCAAGATAAAGCCCCAGACCAACTCCTTCCTCATTTATGCCATTTTTGCCGCGGTAAAATCTTGCAAATATTTTTGCCTGCTCCGCCTCGCTTATGGCACCGTTTTCATCCTCAACAAGCACTGCGGCAAACATTCCGTACTCTCTTACCGTAAGCTTTATTCTGCCGCCCCTTTTTGCATACTTTACCCCGTTGTCAAGGAGATTAAATACAGCCTCTCTCGTCCAATTCCGGTCATGTAAGATGCTTATCTTCGCCTCATCGGTATATATTATTTCCACATTCTTTTCCGATGCCTTTTCATATATATCCCTGACCGCCATCAACACCGTTTCATTCAGGCTGACATATGACATCTTGAGATTTATAACCCCGCCTTCCAGCCTTGACATTTTTATAATGCTCTCCGATAAAAACACAAGCTTTTCCACCGTCTTATTCAGCGTGTCCATACAAGCTTTTCTTCTCTCATCATCAAGCGCATCCTCCTCCAGAAGTCCGGTATATATTTTCAGGTTTGCAAGGGGCGTTTTAAGCTGGTGGGAAATGTCGGACACAAGCGATTTTATATTTTCCTTTTCCCTTACGGACATCTCGTTTTGTCTTCTTAAAATCCTTACAAGCTTTATAACCTTGGTCTGAAGCTTTGACAAAAGCGTATCCTCATTTTCCGAAAAAACATTTTTTTCCTGAAGGTTAATAAGCACATCCAGAAGATCCGATAAATCCGCTACAATTTTCGATATGTAATCATCGCAAAGTCTGTATATAACAACGCTTATGCCCGACAAAACAAGTCCCAGCATAAAGGTTACCATTGCAGCAGCCAGAGCCTTTGTATTGAAATAAACAAAAGCAGCCGCAAAAAACGGCAGCGCAAAGGACGCGGCAAAAAGCCACGTCACTTTTTTCGCAAATACCTTACTATCTTTTTTTATCCATGCAATATCATTTTTATTTTCCAAATGTATACCCAACCCCAAACACCGTAATTATATATTCCGGATTTTTTGCATCACGCTCAAGCTTCTGCCGCAGTCTTCTCACATGAACCGAAAGTGTGCTGTCATCCACAAAATTTTCATCTATGTCCCAGATTCTGCTTAAAATAACATCCCTTGTAAGCACCTGTCCTTTATTTTTTATAAGCAGCTCTAAAAGCTTAAACTCAGTTGCCGAAAGCTTTACAGACTCAGTTCCGACATAAACCTTAAGCTTCTCGAAATCAACAGACAAATCCTTATAGGTATACAGCTCTGCCTTTTCCTCACTGCTGCTCCGTCTCAGTACGGCAATGATTCTCTGCAAAAGCACATCCAGCGAAAAGGGCTTTGAAATATAGTCGTCGCAGCCCTGCTTAAAGCCCTCTATCATATCCTCATCCGTATCATTTGCAGTGAGAAAAATAATGGGAACACGGCTTGCTTTTCTTATTTCGCGGCAAAGGTCAAGCCCGCTTCCGTCAGGCAGCTTTATATCAAGTATTACAAGGTGAAAGCTGCCTGTAAGCGCAAGCCTTGCACTGTAAAGGTCATATGCCGAAACGCACTCGTACCCTTTGCCCCGCAGATATGATTTTACTCCGTCATTTATAAACTTATCATCCTCAACTATAAGTATTTTTTCCATTACTCCTCCCTCAGTCTGTCCGTCAGGGTTTCCCTTGAAATACTCTTATATAAACCGGATGGCACCAATATACATACAACAACAATAATCACGCATATAATAATAAGCTCTGCAAGCGGATATACCGCTACTGCATAATCGATTGATTTTTCGGTAAGAGTTGAAACCACATATATAATTCCATTTCCTAAGGTGGCGATAAGCCCTATGGTTATTATACCATAATAGCCACCCTCAAGCATGAGCATTTTCCTTACCTGCCCCTTCGTCATTCCCACGCTTTCCAAAAGGGCAAATTCCCTGCGTCTTGCATATGCTCCCGTCATCATTACATTTATAAAGTTTATAACGCCGATAAGTATAAGAAGTAATGATATGCCGTTTATTAATATTTTCATTGTTTTTAAGGATGTGGACAAATCGCGTATTACTTCCGTCTTTACCTCAACATTTATAACATTATCCCTGTTGTCCGTAAGTCTTTTTACATCGTTTGTCACATATGCCTCCTTATCAGCGTCGCAGGTCATGGTAATTGTATCTATTGTATAATCTGTTCCAAGCTTTTCCATCGCCTTGTTGCTTATGATTATATATTGAGGCGCTCCTCCCATAAACCTGCCGCCTGCAAAGGAAGAAAAAAGAGAGGATGACCTGTCGCTGGAGCAGGCGGCCACCTGAAGGTCAATGGAATTCCCATCCTCACTTATCATTGTAATGGTTTTTCCTTCCATCTGCCTTGCTTCCTCCTCCGTCTCAAGACGACCGACTAAGCATATGTCACCATTTACAAATGCGTCAACATCAATTTCCGTTTGCGTAAACGCAGCGTACTTTTCGATTATCCAATCATCCGCCGTAATGGCAAAGGTTCCATAGGCAGCATCGGGATTGCTGTTTGTCTCATAAAAATCTGCAATTTCGTCAAGGGAAAATCCGTTTTCCTCCGTCTCATTTTTAAGGAACGGCATATAGGTATCGCGGTTAAAATCAAGCCGCACGTACATATTTTTATTTACGCTCACGGCGCTTACTCCGTCTATTTCCTTTAACTCCTCTGCAAGAGCCTCGCTCTGATTCCTCATTTTATTATAGCCGTCCTCATCATTGCTGATATGACAGTGTACTGTATAATCGTAAGGCAGATACATTTCCGCATAATTTTCAAGGTCTAATCCTCTAAGAAATGCATTCATGGCAAGAAATGCAATCGTGCCCATAAACAGTGACGCAAACACAAGTACGGCCACCTTTCTTTCACGAAAAATATTTCTTATTGCCATACGATAGAGCTTTCCGCCTGATGTGGTATTTTTCTTCTTACCCTTTCCCAAATATATACCCGTATATTTTACTGCCTCAACAGGCGACACGCTTCCTGCAAGCTTTGCCGGCTTTCTGCAGCTTATAAGTATTGTAAGCATTACAAACAGAAATGTTGCCACATATATTAACGGATTAAAATGTATTTTATCGGGCATTGCCGAAAAACCACCTGAATCAAACATGTGTATGGCTATAGGCATAACTGCAAATGATATGCCGCTTCCAAATATGATTCCAAGGGGAAGCCCTATTAAGGCAAGCCTAACAATCTGAGCCCTGACAATGCTTTTTATCTGCTTAGGGGTAGTGCCGATTGTCTTAAGCATACCGTAAAAGCGCGTATCTCTGGACACTGATATATACATAATATTGTAAATAAGCAGATACCCGCTGGATACTATAATCAAACCCAAAATAACTGCCAGACCAAAAATCGCCACGGCGTCGTTTTGCCCTAAATCACTGAGAAATGAAAAATCCTTCGCATCCACATTCAGCCTTTCTTCAATTGTATCAAGCTCGGCAAGCAGGCTGTCCGTTTGTCCCTTTTTTGGAGATATACAAATTCTTCCCTCGATATTCATGTCAATGCCGTTTTCCTCAATGTACTTTTTTGAGACAAGACCGCCCCTGCTGCCCGAAAAAATCATATAATCCTTATACCAGCCTGACAGCACAAATTTCCTGCTGCTTCCATCCGAAAAATCAAAATCAAGCTTCATCCCCTCGGAGGGCTTATCAATTCCAAGGACGTCAAGAGAGGAATAGGAGAGCATAAGCTCATTTTCCTTAACAGGATAATGCCCCTCTACATCACTTATGGCAGGCATGAAATGCTCCTTGAATTCCGTTTCATCATAGTAATTCAAATATATATATTCCTCCTCCATTTCAGGAATACATACCGAGCCTGCAAATATTTGTACGCCCACCGCATTTAAGTCCTTTAACTCTCTTACGGCTTCAAGCTGCTCATCTGTGGGATGTGCGTAAAAAATGGTTGCCGTAGTTCCCTGCTGACGTATATACATCGTTTTTATGTTTTCATATATGCTGAAGCAGAGCGTAAATATTGTTGTAAACATTATGGTTGTAAGCATTATGGCAACCATTGAAAACACATTCCGTACCCTGTTATTTTTCAGGGAACGGCTGCTTATTCTTTTAACTGCGGTTTTATTGTTATTCTTAAGCATTTACATCACCACCCCCGCAAGCTACCCTTCCGTCCTCAATCCTTACCATGCGGTCTGCCATAATGGCAATTTCTTCATTGTGGGTAATCATAATCATAGTCTGGTTAAAGTCACGGCTCGTTACCTTGAGCAGCGATATAACATTCATTCCCGTTTTGCTGTCCAGATTTCCCGTAGGCTCATCTGCAAGTATAATTGCAGGCTTGGCGGAAAGCGCTCTCGCTATTGCAACCCTTTGCTGCTGTCCACCTGAAAGCTGATTCGGCATTGCTGTAAGCTTTTTTTCAAGCCCTAAGGTTTTTACCACATGGGAAATAAACTCCCTGTCAACGGGACTTCCGTCAAGCTCCACGGGAAGCACGATATTTTCATATACATTTAATACGGGAACTAAATTATAATTTTGAAAGACAAAGCCCACGTTTCTTCTTCTGAAAATAGTAAGCTCCTCATCATTCATGGCAGACAGATGATTGCCTGAAACGACAACCTCCCCTGAGGTCGGTCTGTCCAGTCCGCCCAGCATGTTAAGCAGTGTTGATTTGCCGCTGCCTGAGCTTCCGATAATGGACACAAATTCTCCCTCATTTACGTCAAGGGAAACCATGTCAAGCGCCTTTACCTCGCTCTCTCCCGAGCCATACGTTTTACAAAGATTTGTTGCAGATAATATACTCATTTTTATCACTCCTTATTGATTTGGCGCCGCTCTGTCTGATTTTGCTTCATAAAAGCGTAACGCTGCCTGTAATATAAAAGAAGTATAACAATGAGTTCTTACAGAATTATTACGGAAAGTTTTAAAAAATTTAATTGTTTTTATTTGTGACATTTTTTATTACAATCTGCTCCTGATTATAAATATGCTCATTCATAACCCGTTCCGCCGTATTTGCGTCGCCTAAAAGTATAGCATTGGTAATCTGGTCATGCTCGGTTACAAGATTATCGTGGTATGAAAAATCCTTTACATACTCCACCCTGTAGCGGTATACCTGCTCACGCAGATTCTGGGCTATATTTATAAGACGTGGATTTTTTGAAAGCTTATATATGGTATTATGAAATGCCTCGTCAGCCTCCACAATTGCGGGAACAAGCTTGGAATTTATGGCTTCCCGGAAGGCAATGCACACCTGCTTAAGCTCCTCCCTGCCCTTTTCATCTATACGCGTACATGCAAGACGCACAGACAACGCCTCTATCGCCATTCTGACCTCAAGAGCGTCCTTCAAATCCTTGACCGTAATATTTGCAACCTCTGCGCCCTTTCTCGGTATCATGACAACAAGACCCTCAAGCTCAAGCATTCTTATGGCTTCCCTTACGGGAGTACGGCTAACTCCAAGCTTGTTGGCAATTGTTACCTCCATAAGACGCTCTCCCGGCTGAAATTCCCCCTGAACAATAGCATTTCTTAAAGCGCGGAAAACCACCTCTCGAAGCGGCAGGTATTCGTCTATGTTAATGTCTAATTTCATGGCTTACTCCTTTTCTTTCATGTTTAAAATCGGGTATTTGCGAACTTAGCGCCGTTGCGAACGACAAGCAGCACAAGCGTGCCACGCATTGATATGTCTATATTGTACAACGGACGTTGACGAAAAAAGAGTTTCGCAATTATCGGATTTTCTACACAGGCTTCGTAACAAATATATCCGTTGCAAGGTCAAGCTCCCCAATATAGTCCGCCGCCGCCCACGCCTTTTCGGAAGCGTCAAATATTCCGAACACCGTCGGTCCGCTTCCGCTCATAATTGCATTTAACGCGCCATTTTCCTTCATGGCGTTTTTTATGTCCTCTATGTCAGGGCAAAGCTTTACGGTTACGGTTTCCATTACATTTTCCATTTTGGAAGCGACAGTATTAAGGTCATGGGTTCTTAAACCCTCCAACATTCCGTCAATATCAGGGTGACTCTTTAACGCTTCACAGTTCATGTTTCCATAAATCATCCCGGTGCTCATGCCTACGGGAGGCTTTACGACAAGCACCGTACAGTCAGGAAGTCCCTCCGCTTCTGTCAATATATCGCCGATACCCTCAGCAAGGGCAGTTTTCCCAAGAAGGCAAAAGGGAACGTCCGCCCCCAGCCTTTTTCCAAGCCTCATAAGCTCCTCCAAGGGAGCGTTAATTTCAAATATATCATTGACAGCCTTAAGGGCTGCGGCGCAGTCCGTACTTCCACCTGCCATTCCCGCCTCAATGGGAATATTCTTTGTAAGCTTAACCGAAACATTACCATATACATTATACTCGTCAGACATAAGTTTTATTGCCTTATATATAAGATTGCGTTCATCTGTGGGAAGCTCCGGCTTATTTGTTTCAATTATTATATTGCAGCAGGGCTTTTCATATGCTGCATTTTCCTCCGTATTTTCTCCATGAGCAGCGTTCTCATAAGAATTGTCAGGAGCTTTTTTTATATCCGTTGCCGTAAATTCGAGCTCATCAAATATGTCAATATTCTGCATAACCATCTTAACATCATGGTAGCCGTCAGGTCTTTTTCTCAAAACGTCAAGGGCAAGATTGACCTTGGCGTAAGCCTTATAAGTTTTTGTGATGCTGTTCATGTATTCTTTCATATAAATTACTGTGCTTCTTTCTTTTGATATATTTCTATTGCTTTATCACCGCAAACTCCAATCTGTGGATTTCCTAATTTCCACATTTTACTGTATTATAACATTATACTATACCAAAAACCACAGATTTTACTTATTTTGTCTGGGAAAAGCTACCGTAAAACGGGTGCCTATTTCTGCGCGGGAAAGAACGTCAATTGTTCCGTCATGGGCGTCCACAATCCACTTTGCAATGGAAAGTCCAAGTCCTGATCCGCCTGTTTCTCCGTTTCTTGCCTCATCCGAGCGGAAAAACCGTTCAAAAATGTGAACAACCTCGTCCCCCTTCATGCCGATGCCCTCGTCCTGAACAACGTAGCTCACTGTATTTTTACTTTGTCTTACCCCTAAGCTGATAATGCTTTTCTCCTCCGAGTATTTTGCCGCATTCTGGACAAATATGCGAATGGACTGTTTAATCATTGCCATATCTCCCTCCATCATACATGGCTCGTATTGTTCATCACATCCGCTTTCGCCCGTACCATTCTCTGTCTTGTTTGAAGCATCCGCTTCCCAGCCCGTAATGTCAAGCTTATACACATGCTTTTCGTCTATCATCACGGATTCCTCCCATACCTCCTGTATAACTTCATTCAGGTCAAAGGAAGTCATGTGCAGGGAGTTTCTTCCGCTGTCGCCTCTTGCAAGGAACAGAAGCTGCTCAATAAGCTCCTTCATATGCTCCGATTCATTTTTCAGAGCTTCAATAGCTTCCTCAAGAACCGCCTCGTCCTCCTTTCCCCATCGGTCAAGCATATTTACATAGCCCTGAATGACAGAGATAGGCGTGCGCAGCTCATGGGATGCATCAGAGACAAATCTTGCCTGCTGCCTTTCGCTCTCCTTCATCTTTGCAAGAAGATTGTTAAGGGCAATCTCTATACTCTGTAAATCCTTGTCCCCTGTTGAAATATGCGCATCAGGAGAATCGGCATGTACCTTTGCGATTGCCTGCTCCAGACTGTCAAATTTTGAGGTGTCATATACAGCCTCGCTTATTTCTTGCGCCCTTACCGCAAGGTCATTTAACGGGCGCATTTTCTTCCTAACCATATTTGTGTTAAACAGCGCAAAAAACAAATTTACACCCTGAAGGGAAACAAATACAATTGCAGGCAGCTCAAATGGAGCGCAAAAATCGTTCAGACTGCATTCAAGCCTTGTATCATCCGATAATGATAATACATATACCAGATGACGCTCCTTATTGTCTGAACTCTTTTCAATATCAAAATCTCTTTTTATTACCGTTTTATCTGCCGTGACATCAGCCTCCGCCTTAATTATAAAAGCAGCAAAAAAAAGGCACACAAGTAAAATATCTGCGGCAATGGCATCCGCAAAACGCTCCAGCCAGAAGCTTATATTTATTTTCCGCGCAATTGAGGTCATTTTTCTGTTTTGATTCTTATTTTCATTTTTATTTTCATTCATATTTAAAATCCCAATATTATTTTAAACTTGTATTATCTGCGCTGATATATCTATATGCACAACAGACATTTACAAAAACATGACTTCGTAAATGTCTTCTATAGAGAGGCTTCACGTATGACATATCCCACGCCGCGCACTGTAGTGATAAGCTTTATTCCAAACTTATCATCAATTTTCGTTCTGATATACCTTACATATACGTCAATGATATTTGTCTCTCCAATATAATCATAGCCGCATACGATATTCATAAGCTTTTCCCTGTCCATAACAATGTTTTTGTTCTGCATAAGCGTGTGCAAAAGCTCAAATTCCCTGTTTGTAAGCTCCACAGCCGTACCGTTTACCGTAACCTCATGTCTGTCCTCATCAAGCCTTACACCGTTAATCTCCATATAATTTGTGGCTGCGGGCGAACCGCTGCCCCGTTTTTTAAGGGCAACCCTTATTCGGGCGAGAAGCTCCTCAATGGCAAAGGGCTTTGTAATGTAGTCGTCTGCTCCGGCATCAAGTCCTGATACCTTATCCATAACTGCATCCCTTGCCGTAAGCATAATGACAGGCGTGTCCTTTTTCTGTCTGAGCCTCCGTAACACCTCTAACCCGTTGAGCTGTGGTAACATAACGTCAAGAAGTATAAGGTCAAAATCCTGTTCGAGCGCCATATCAAGACCAAGGCGGCCATCAGCCGCCTTGGTAACCTCATTTCCCTCATGTAAAAGCTCAAGCTCGATAAATCTTGCTATTTTTGCCTCATCCTCCACTATAAGTATATGCGCCACCTTTTTATTCCTCCATCATCTGCTCTTTTCCATATTATTCTTTTCCGTTTATGTCATTTTTTAAGTTGGTACATGCATCGGAAGCCTTATTGCATATGTCATTGATATCAACGGTTGTTGTTTCAAAGCCTAAGAATGAGTATCTGCAATCCATGAACATACCCACAATAAGCAGAATTACGGTAACAGGGAAGATAAATATAAGTGCAATAACAAATACTATGACCGGAACCTTAAATATATTTTCGCCGTTTCTGTCCACGGAAAATGTCGTGTCACAGCCCTTCTTTACTATCTTTTTAAACCATTCAAAAAACTTTGACATTGCATCTCCAAATGTCTGCTTTTTACAGGAATCCTCATAGGACTGCTGCGCCTTCTCAAACTCAGCCACATTGGCAGGTACCTTGCTGTCGGTTGAATAGCTGTTTACATTCGGCTTTTCAATCCTTCCTTTTTGCTCTAAATATACAATGGCATCCAGCATATCATAGTTGCTTGCCTCAAGGGCTTCCTTCGCCTCCTGATAAGTAACTCCTGTTTTTTCCCTGATTTTTTCAACCTTTTCAAAATTATCCATATTTCATACATCCTTTCTGATTTTAATCGGTAACATTTGTGTTCCTTATGGTGTTTATAATACACTGCAAGAATTAATCTAAAATGTAGGAAAGATTAAAATCAGATTAAAAATATCAACGGTCATTAACTGCCAACAACTCGTCAAATGATACAGAGTTTCCGGGATCAGGTCCCACATCCGGGGTCAGTTTATATATCCATGACATCTCATTCTTCTTTGCTTCATATTCTTCCCTGCTTATTTTTTGATCGCCCCATATAAAAACTCCATTGCCGAAGCAATTCCTATAATAACAGGCATTTTGCGTTTTTTTCCACTGGTAGATTGTTCTCCATAATTAGTTTCTTGTTCCATAAAATACCTCCATAATTTGATAAATATATTTACAGTAGTTAAGTATAACAGATTTTTTTTATTTTTTCACTATTATTATAATGCGCCATATATTGACAGGCTGAAGTATATTGTTTCCCGAATAATATATAACAAAGCTGAATTATTCCATTTAATTTTATATACCAACCCGTATCAGGAAAAATACGTTTGTTGTCAAAATAAAAATATATTATAATATAGTAATAAATCTATCCTCAGGAGGTTTTTATGGACGAGCTTGATTATAAAAAAATCGGATTAAAAATGAAGGAGGTACGTGTCAGCAATCACATACGTCAGGAGAAAATTGCCAGGGATCTGGGCTGCACAGTAGCCTTTATCAGCAATGTGGAAAATAACCGCGCCAAGCTTAATTTGCGGATGCTGGCATATTATTCCAAGCTGTGCAGCACGCCAATGGATGTATTTATAAAAGCAGGGTACGGAAAGGAGGCTCCATCTGATACCGCCAACCAGAAGGAGAACGAGCTTTTATTCCTTTTTTCTGAAATGACCGAAGCGGAACAGGACGGATTATTGCGGGCGCTTAAGGCGTGGAAGCAAAACTGAAAATTGCCTGTCCGGCATAGCTGTATCGTAACTGAAAACACGCTTTCACTCATTTCCGACGTAATGGTACTGCCAGCCTTCAGATGTATATATAGCAGGAAAAACACGCTTTCGCTTAACGTTTTTCCTGCTATATATACATCTGAAGGCTGATTCAGGTATCAACGTCTTCAAACGGTTTTCAATTACGATACAGCTATGCCGGACAGGCATTTTTTGATATTAGTATTAATTTTCCGAAGCCTCATACGGCTTAAACATTTCTGCCACCTTTTCCTTATCCGGCTTTGGCGTAATAAGGCTTACAACAGGAACAATTATAAGTCCTGCAAGCATTGCAAATGCGCCGCAGTTAATCGGTGACTGAAGAAGCGTCGGGAATGAAGTTCTGAAAAGCATATTTGCAATCATAATTCCCGAACCGAATATAAAGTTTACGATAACGGAAAGCTTTGTAACGCCCTTCCAGTACAGGCTGTAAATGAAAGGCGCAAGGAATGCTCCTGCAAGAGCTCCCCATGAAACGCCCATAAGCTGCGCAATAAACGTAACATTATTCTTGTACTGAATTACGGCAATAACTGCTGATATGGCAATAAACACAACTATAAATGCCCTCATTATAAGCACCTGCTTTTTCTCCTCAAGATTTTTGACAATTGCGCCCTTTATAAGGTCGATTGTAAGCGTTGAGCTTGAGGCAAGCACAAGTGACGACAGCGTTGACATGGACGCAGAAAGCACAAGCACAACTACCACCGCAATAAGAAATGGTGAGAGCTTTTCTATCATTGCCGGAATAATCGCATCAAATCCGATAGAAGCTACATCAATATCATAAAGACGTCCAAATCCGCCCAAGAAATAACATCCTCCTGCAACAACGACAGCAAAAAATGTTGAAATGACCGTTCCTTTTTCTACTGCCTTTTCATCCTTTATTGCATAAAATTTCTGCACCATCTGAGGAAGTCCCCATGTGCCAAGGGAAGTAAGTATAACCACACAAAGAAGGCTGAACGGGTCAGGTCCAAAGAAGGAGGCAAATACACCCGGCGTTTCGGATACAGCAGCATCCTCAACCTGCGCAAGGCTCTTTAACGACTCCATAAAACCGCCGTTTGAGCTAAGTACTGACGCAATGACGGCAACAATTCCTATAAGCATAATCATACCCTGAATAAAATCGTTTATGGCGGTTGCCATATAGCCGCCTGCTATAACATAAATGCCCGTAAGCACTGCCATTACAACGATACATATAGTATAGTCAAGATTGAACGCCATACCGAAAAGTCTTGAAAGACCATTGTAAAGGGATGCGGTATATGGAATAAGGAAAATAAACACAATAACGGAGGCTACAACCTTAAGCATTGTGGAGTCAAATCTTGTTCCAAAAAACTCAGGCATTGTTTTACTGTCAAGCTTCTGGGTCATGGTTCTTGTTCTTCTTGCAAGCACAGCCCATGCAAGAAGCGAGCCGATAAATGCGTTTCCTATGCCAATCCATGTGGAAGCAATACCGAACTTCCATCCAAACTGTCCTGCATATCCGACAAATATTACGGCTGAAAAATAAGATGTTCCGTAGGCAAATGCAGTAAGCCACGGGCCTACGCTTCTTCCGCCGAGAACAAAGCCGTTTACATCCGTTGCATGTTTTCTACAGTAAATGCCTACCACAATCATTACTGAGAAAAAGACAACCAACATTGCTACTTTTACTACCATTTCTCTCCTCTTTCCGCAGGAAATCCTGCATTGTAATTCATAGCGCGGCGCTTTGGCTGCAATACAAAATACGCCTCTTAACATACTCATATAATATCATTCACTGATATTTCTTCACTTTACACCGTTACGCTTTAACGCAGTAAAGTGATATGCGCATAATAACCTTGAAAACGCCACGTATAGATTAAATACCATTTCTGCAAAAAAATCAATACCTTTTTGCAAAAATCCATTCAAATAAAACCACTTAAATGCCAAGCAGCCTCCGGGCATTTTTGTAAAATATTTTTTCTTTTGTTTCATCGTCAAGGTCACAGGCATTTATCCAGTCTATGGTTTCCTTTTGTCCTGACCACGGACTGTCCGTTGCAAAAAGCACCTTATCACTTCCATGAGCTTTTACAATCCGCTCAAACTGCTGCCTATCCATGTAACCCTCTATAAATGCAGTGTCAAAATATACATCCCTGCCTGCAAGAAGCTCCTCAACCTCATCCCAGAGCTTCCAGCCTCCAAAGTGCGCAAGCACAAGCTTTTTTGCCCCCGTCTCTGACATTACCTCCAAAGCCATCTTTGGCGTACAGTGAACAGGCTCGGGAAGCCCGATATCCACCCCTGCATGAACCTGAATAATCATGTCAAGCTCCGAGGCATAGTCCACAATTCTCTTATATCTTATGTCATTAAACATAACTCCCTGATAATCCGGATGCAGCTTAATACCGACAAAGCCCTCATCCTTTAAGAATTTAAGCTGCCCCTTATAATCCTCGCTGTCGGGATGGATGCCGCCAAAGGATGTAAGGCAGTCCGAATATTCTTCGTTTATGGATGCCGCAAATTTATTTATTCCTGAAAACTGCTTTGGCGCCGTAACAACAGGGAGCACAATAGAACGGCTTACCCCCGCCTCTTTCATGGAAGCGAGCAGCCCGTCTATGCATCCGTTTGTTTTGGCAGGAACGCCTGATTTTTCCTCCAAGGACTTTACTGCGCTGGCAACCAGTTTCTCCGGAAAAACATGTGTGTGAAAATCTATAACCATGTGTACACCTCTTATAATTTATACGAAGCTGTCGCCCTAATTATTTACGGTATAATATCAAAAAATACGCTTTCGCTCGTCT
>DKZK01000010.1:0-65738 GCA_002493625.1 Lachnospiraceae bacterium UBA7076
TCTGCGTGCTGTGCAGATATTGTTATTTAACAATTCTATCTTTTCATAATAAATAATTCCAAAAAAATAAAAGTGCCGCCTGACACTTTTACTTTAACTTAAAATTTAAAATTTTTAAATATTTTTTGCATGAACGACACGTTTTTTGCATGAACGACACGTTTTGGCCGAAGCAGCATAGTTATGTTTACCAAAAAAGTTTACATAATATGACCCATTGTCAAATCTTCAGCTTCTCCCCGACGCCCTTATTGCGGTAAGTGGTGCCGCCTGTCACCGAACCGTTATATCCTCTTTCTGCGTCCTCATCATATTTGTGCATAAGACGCTCCAGCTCCGACTCTCCTTTTAAAACACTGTGGGACGGCAGGTCTATATGTACCTTGTTTGCCTCAAGGAACCTGTAAGCAATCATAAATGTCTGCTCATTGAACGCCGTTAAATACTTGTCGTTTATTGCGTCAACACATTCGTCTATGGTTGCAAACCGTCCGGGATTTATTTCCGTAAGAACCTGTGTGAAAACATCCAGACATATCTCCCTCTGCCTGTCAAAATCAGACGATACCGACTGAATCGGGAATACCCGGAGATATGCTCTCAGCCAGCCTGTGTCTCTGTTGTACCACTGGGCTAATATGTCATAATCCTGATCCATGTCATATATTTCACGTTCCCAAGAATAAGACGTATAGGAGGCGTCAACGATACGATCAACTTCTTTGTCCGTAAGATTTAAGCTGTATTTTTTACTGAACTTCTCCACAATTTTACGTCTTTTCGGATATGATTTTGTAAGTCCCGTAAGGGAACTTCCATATTTCTTTTTATTTTTCTTATTACCGGTCGCATTTACTTCTTTCTCATATCTTGCCCTGTCATACGCACTGTTTAAGCTTTCCTTTTCCTTATCCTTTATAAGCCCCAGGGATTTTAAAATCGTTTTGATTATAAACACGGGCAGACCAAATGTAAACGCCAATGTCATTACCACTACAAGTGAGCCGATAAAAAAGCTCGGAATTGCAGAGCCAAAAACACTCAATATAATAATTGTCGTTACAATTCCCCTGATTTTTCCATCCAGAGCCTTATATATTCCGGGATTATTTTTTCCTACTAAATTATACCAAATAAGGAACGCCACTATTAAACCCATATATTACCTCACTTTACCGGACGATTTATATTCAGCATTTTACTCGTCCCAATTGTGATATACATCCTGAACATCATCATCCTCGTCCAGCATATCCAGTATCCTGTTCATCTTCTTTATATCGTCCTCTGATGTAAGCTCTACATAGTTCTGAGGAATCATTGTCACCTCGGCAGACGCCATAGGTATACTTTCCTTCTCAAGAGCCTCCCTCACGGCAGTGAAATCGTCAGGCGCAGTTATTACTTCATAGGAATCCTCCTCCTCTGAAAAATCCTCCGCTCCTGCGTCAAGGGCAAGCATCATAAGCTCGTCCGCATCCTTGTCATACTCCTCTTTCGCTATTATTATCTGCCCCTTCTCGTCGAACATATATGACACACAGCCTGTTGTACCTACATTTCCGCCGCCCTTTGTAAATGCGTTTCTCACATTGGACGCCGTTCTGTTTTTGTTGTCGGTAAGGGCATTTACGATAATTGCCGTTCCGCTTGGCCCATAGCCTTCATATGTAATGGAAACATAATTTACTGCATTTGCATCTCCTGCCGCCTTTTTTATGCCTCTGTCTATGGTATCATTCGGCATGTTGTTTGCCTTTGCCTTTGCTATAACATCTCTTAATTTGCTGTTATTTGCAGGGTCGGCTCCGCCCTCCTTGACGGCAACTGCAATTTCACGCCCTATAATCGTAAATATCTTACCCTTTGCCGCATCGTTCTTTTCCTTCTTATGCTTTATGTTTGCAAATTTTGAATGTCCTGACATTTTATTTACTCCTTATCCTTATCTTCTTCTGCTGACTTCTCTATTTTTACAAGAGTTATCATTTTATCACATATTCTTATGGGGATAAATTTATATCCCTCATATTCTATCTCCGTTTTTTCATGCTCAACCGGAAGCCTTCCCAGCTTGTAGAGCAAAAATCCGTTGATTGTTTCTATATCCTCATCGGGAAATTCTATATCCATCTCGTCCGCAAGCTCATTTAAGGACGCGCTGCCCTTGACAATAAGCCTTCCGTCCGCAAGACGTCTTATCTGAAGCTCCTCGTCGTCATGCTCGTCAAAGATATTACCAACTATCTCCTCTATAATATCCTCCATTGCAACAAGGCCTTCCGTCTGTCCATATTCATCTACGATAATCGCCATATGTATCTTCTCGTTCTGCATTTTTTGAAGAAGCTTTGAAATGTTAAAGGTCGGATGAATAAATATCGGCTCATCCATAACCTCCGTTATCCTTGCATCAGGGTCTTTTAAATAGGCGGCTATCAAATCCTTAAGATGTATGACGCCTATTATATTGTCAATATCCTCCTCGTATACCGGATATCTGGAAAACGAATTTTCCAAGGCATACTTCAACGCCTCATCAACCGTTATAGCGCTTTCCACTGCCATTATCTTCTGCCTGCTTGTCATTATATCCTTTGCTTCCTTGTCGGAAAACTCGAATATGTTGGATATCATCTCTGCCTCTGTTTCCTCTATGATACCCTGTTCATGACCTTCCTCCACCATGGAAAGTATTTCTTCTTCAACCTTTTCCTCCGCATTCTTTTTTGAAAATAATTTTTTCAAGCTACTGGGACCACTTTGGGACATATTATTTTTTTCTCCTTTTTTATAATTCCAGACTTACCCTTAGTGCCTCATTTACTCTTTTTATTACCTGAGCATCCAAATGACACACCTTTTCCTTAAGTCTTTGCTTATCGATTGTTCTAAGCTGCTCCAATAGTATAACAGAATCCTTGGCAATATCGCAATACCTTGAATCAAGTTCTACGTGTGTAGGAAGCTTTGCCTTGTGTAATTGTGATGTTATTGCTGCAATTATTACTGTTGAACTATGTTTATTTCCCGCTTCATTCTGTATAATAAGTACCGGACGTATTCCGCCCTGCTCCGACCCTATAACGGGTCTTAAATCCGCATAATATATATCGCCTCGTCTGATTATCAAATATTTCACACTCCCAATGTTATTTCTAACTATTCAAAGTATTTCCATTAATCAGATTGTATATACAAGATAATTCACGCATTTATCTTCTCTGCCCTGTTCTATATATATTCGCGGTACTCGTCTTGATATGTTGCATACAAGCTCATAATTAAAGCTTGCGGCAGGAGCGGCAACCTCCTCCGCCGATATTTTTTCATCTTCCCATTCGCCGATTAATATAACCTCGTCGTCTGTGGTTATGTCGGGTATATCCGTCACGTCAAGCATGAGCTGATCCATACATACCCTTCCGGCAATCGGAACGCTTCTGCCCTTTACCAAAGCCCTGCCAATATTTGACATAGCCCGCGGATATCCGTCGGCATAGCCTGCCGTAACCGTTGCAAGCTTTGTTTTCTTATGGGTTACATATGTCCAGCCATAGCTTACCCCGCACCCTGCGTCAACCTCTTTTATATGTGCTATGCGGGCAATCAGCGACATAACGGGCCTTAGCATTATATCCTTTGAAACTTCTTCAGACGGATATAATCCGTACATTGCAATTCCAAGTCTTACCATATCAAATTCATCATCATCAAGCTCCATTGCGCCTGCGCTGTTATCTATATGCTTAAGCTCAGGCTCAACGCCAAAAGACCTGAGTCCGTCTATGAAACGCTTAAACTTTTCCTTTTGCTCCTTTGCGGAGGTCTTATCCGTTTCATCCGCCTTGGCATAGTGGGTAAATATGCCCTCAATATGTAAGCCAGCAAGCTCCTTCAGGGCGGCGGCTTCATTTATTCCGTCATCGCTTACGGGAAATCCGATTCTTGCCATCCCCGTATCAACCTTTATGTGGATGTTTGCAACCTTTCCGTTTTTTACAGCAAGCTCTGACAGCTTTTTTGCGTCGGAAAGGCTGTATATTGTCTGGGTAATATTATATTTAATAAGCCTGTCGTAATCCTCAGGGGATGTATAGCCTATAATAAGTATAGACTTCTCAACGCCTGACATTCTAAGTTCTACTGCCTCATCAATGGAAGCAACGCCATAGTAATATGCCATGTCATCTATACGGCGGGCTATCTCGCATGAGCCGTGTCCATATGCATCCGCCTTTATGACGGCAAGCACCTTCATATCCTTTTTGTGGCGCGCCATTATGCTTTTTATGTTATAGCGTAAATTATCTACGTTTATCTGCGCATAAATTCTGTTATACATATTTCATCACCAATCTGCCTGAACGTCACGGCAGTTAAAAACCAAATCACCGTAATCAGTCAGTATAATATTCGTTTTCCAAAACCTTTGTTATGCTCCGGACAATATCTCCGGCTATCATGCTGTACCTTCCCATGCTTATGGACGCCTCCTGTCCTGCAAGTCCGTGCATGCATACTCCAAGCTTTGCAGCCTCAAATGCAGTCATTCCCTGCCCTACAAGCGCCCCGATAATACCCGTAAGCACATCTCCCGAGCCTCCGGTTGCCATTCCGTTATTGCCTGTTATATTAATATATGCCTGCTCCTCACCGACAGATACTATCGTTCTTGCATCCTTTAAAACTACCACAAGGTTATGCTCTTTGGCAAATTCCCTTGCAACCTGAAATTTATTTCCCTTTATGTCGCCTGTTTTCTGCCCCGTAAGTCTTGACATTTCAAGAAGATGCGGCGTTATTATTACATTTGCCCTCGTATCTGAAAGCCAGTTCAGATTTTCCGCAAGCACATTTATAGCGTCCGCATCTGTAATTATCGTTTTATCATAGCCTCTCAATACCTTCTCAACTATATAATCCGCATAACCGCCCCTTCCAAGACCGGGACCGACGATAAGAACATCAGCCCAGGCAGTCATTGCCTTTACCGCCTCCCTGACAGATTCTTTCTCCGACGGGTCAAAGGTCGTAAGCAGCGCTTCCGGAAGCTTTGTCTGCATGATTTCCCTGTTATCGGCAACCGTACAAATGCGGACAAGACCGCACCCCATCCTGTATGCCGATTCAGCCGAAAAAAGCGCAGCTCCCGCCATATTTTTGCAGCCGCCTATTACACCTATTTTTCCATAGCTTCCCTTGTGGGTATCTGATTTCCGAAACGGAAGAAGTCTGTCAACATCCTCACCTGTATATGCATAAAGCTTCGGTCTTGCAAAAGAAACTGCTTTTTCGGGAAAGCCAATGTCAGCCGGAACAACCTTGCCGCTGTATTCGTTTCCGATTCCCATTATATGACCAAGCTTTAAAAGACCAAAGGTTACGGTTGCATCTGCATGAAATGCCGTTCCCATAACAAAGCCTGTTGACGCATCTATTCCTGAGGGGATATCAATTGCAAGCTTAAACGCCGGTATTTCATTCATCTGATTAATCGTCTCCGCATGCTTTCCCATAACCGCTCTTGAAAGACCAACGCCAAATACGGCGTCAACAATAATGTCGTAGCCGTAATTTACTATCTCATCAACAAATTTTACATTTAATTTTTTCGCGATACCAAGCTGGGTGTCAAAGCTTTTTGTAGTCTTTTCAATTGCATTTATATAATATACTTCAACGTCATATCCGTCGCTTAACATAAGCCTTGCAACGGCAAGTCCGTCCGCGCCGTTATTGCCGCCCTCGACAACAATAAGCGTCTTGGATTTTTTTGAATAATTTGTTTTAATATAATCAAAAACGGCAAGAGCGGCCCGCTCCATAAGCACCATTTCAGGAATACCTATATCATCTGTTGTATATCTGTCAATCTGTGCCATTTCTGTACTGTCAGCTATATATTTCATCCTATCCTCCGAAATATTGTTTATAACATTTTCGATGCCGCCATATACTTTGCAGCCACATCAGACATGGAGGTTGTATTCACCTGCGTCTTTGATATGTTTATCAGATTATTCTCCGTGGAAACGGCTCCAAGTCTCTGCTTCATGCCAAGCTTAAATAAATCAGTCAGTGAATCATCCTCCGAGTCATCCGAATCCGTATCGCCTATTTTGGATATGATTTCCAGCATGTTTGTATAATATTCCATAAGCATTTCATATTCCGAATAGGTAAACCGGTCATCAAGCTTTAAATTTTTGTACAGACCATTTTCCACATAAACATTTTTTCCGTTTGTGCCGGCAGTTTTCTGTTTTTCCGATTTTTGTTCTATACTTTTTTGCGCTGCATTTTCTGTCCCTGCCGCTTTCCCGCTTACGCTTACGGTCTGATTTTCATTTAAAAAGCTCTCCCCGGAATTTAACATTTCAAATATATCCTTAATGTAATTCTGTGTCTCGGAAAACGGAGGAACACCGCCATATTTTGCAACATTCCCTGTTCCGGCGCTGTATGCGGCAAGAGTGAGCTTTAAATCTCCGTCATATAAATCAGACAGATAACCTAAAAGCTTTGCAGCTCCCATTATATTGTCGTAAGGGTCATAGGCGTCCTGAACACCCATAGCCTGCGCCGTACCGGGCATAAGCTGCATGATTCCCATTGCGCCTGCGCTTGAGGTTACCCCTGTCTGAAATCTTGATTCATGATATCCTATCGCCTCAAGAAGCTCCTGGGGTATACCATATTTTTCAGCAGCCTCCGCAAATATATCCTTTAAATTGTACTCGGTGCTTCCGTTTTCGACAAGCTTTGCCGTCTCACTTGCCAGAAGGCTGTCAAACTGTGAGCTGACCGTCTTATTTGCCTCAGCAGTCCTGTTGATATTATTTACCGTATAATTATCATCCACATATCCAATGCCTTCTATAAATCTCATATGCTTTTCCTACCTTTGCTCATTCTTTAATCTTGTTAAAACAGCTATGCTAAGTCCTGCAAAAACAAATGTTACGCCAAATAAAAGCCCCCAGCACCATGCCATGTGCTTTCCGGTTCTTATGAACATTTCATCGTCTTCCTCATCCTCCTCGGCGTCTTCTTCCTCCTCTGCCTCTATTACTACAGGCTCGGAAACATACTCCTCAAGATTTTGAGGATCTCCTGCCACGGCGGAATATGTATTGACCGCATCCTGAAGGTCATTTATGGTTTCGTCATATGCAGCCTGCATGTCGGCTATCTGCTCATTGACGTCGCTTATAAGCTCATCCTGCTTCTCCTCGGCTTCCTCCTTTGCCTTGTCGGCATCCTCCTTGCCAACAGGTATCAGCCCGTTTAAATCATTTGTACTTCCAAGCGCCTCCATGGACCATCTGCTGAAGGTAAAATATGAAACCTTCTCAGTAACGCCGTTAAGCGAAAACAGTATACCGGAAAACAAGAGCTGTATGATAAGTATAAACGGCGCAATGGACATGGCCCTGTCTCCGTTTTTGGAGATGGCAGAAATAAGAAGTCCAAATCCTGCCGATACATATATGGTGATGAAAATGGTAAATATCATCTCGAAGGCGGCATTTCCAAATACCACTCCGTCACATTCCGGCGCACCCTTCACAAGCACAAACACGGCAACAAGTATAGCTGACTGAATAACCGCTATCATTGCCTGCACAATATACTTTGAAAGCATATAAAGAGGCAGCTTCAGATTTGCCATGTACTCACGTTTTAAAATAACACGCTCTTTATAAATTTCCTGTATTGTATTAAAAAGTCCCATCCATATTCCCGCGCTCATAAGCGCAAAAAGTATGGACCTTGTTTCAAACATTTTTTCATATATGCCCTTCTCCGCCACAAGAGCCATGAGAAGACCGATAAGCACAGGCTGTATGAAAATCATCATAAGCCTTTCAATATCATTCTTAATGAGGGTAAGATACCTTCTTACAAGAACGGATAACTGATTTATGTTACTTACCTTTTTCGGCTTTATTTCTTTTCCCGTGTTTTTTCCCGTTGACTGTCCAAGCTTGTTTATACCCGATGACTTAAAGCGGTTTTCCCACGATACGGTATCAGCCGTAATCATGTCGTATACCTGAACAATATCGTCCGTATTGAAGAAATCCTTTATACCCTCCGGTTTTCCGCAATAGCACAGCCGTCCGCCGTATCCCATTATGATAACCTTGTCGCAGAGATGAAGGTTATTGGTTGTATGGGTAACCATTATAATGGTCTTTTCCTGCTCCTTGGAAAGCTTGCTCAGGGTGTGCATAAGGTGCTGCTCCGTTCCCGGATCAAGTCCGCTTGTAGGCTCATCAAGGAAAAACAGTCCCGGGTTGGCAAGAAGCTCAACTGCTATGCTGGCACGCTTCTTTTGTCCTCCCGAAAGCCTCCTTATGTATGTGTCCTGATGGTCGGTAAGCTCAACCATAGCAAGCACATCCTTTATACGCTCATCAATCTCCTCTTTCGTCGTATCCTCCGGCATCTTGAGCTTTGCCGTGTAGTAAAGCATTTTCTTAAGTGTTATGTTTTCATATATAATATCCTGCTGCGGAACAAAGCCTATGATGTTCTTTAACGTCTGAAAGTTCTCACGCAGGTTTATTCCGTTGCAGAATACATCTCCTGTTATATCTGTATCAAAGCCGCTCATGGCAGTCATGAGCGTCGTTTTTCCTGCACCCGAGCCGCCGATTATGGCTACAAATTCATTTGCCCCGATACTGCAATCGACCTTGTTCAGTATGGTCTTTTTGCCGTTTTTTGCGTCAACCTCCTTGTTGAGCTTCCTTATCTCAAGGTTAATGCCCTCCTGTCCAACCTTATAAAAAATCTGATTGCCTACAAATATAAAGGTGACATTTAATATTGTAAATATATCCTTATCCGAAAGCTTTACCGGTCTTTCGATTTTTATTCCATTTAAAAATACGCCGTTTGTCGATTTATTGTCAAAAAGGTATGCCTCACCGTTTATGCATCTTACGCCTGCATGTATACGTGAAACTGCCACGTTCTTAACCCTGATGTCACAGGACATATCACGTCCTATTTTATTGTCCCCGTCATGCAGATTATAGCTTCGCCAGCTTCCTTCCGTTGCATCACTGTCATAAAGCATAAGAACGGAGCTTCTTCCCTCCATGGTCTGGGTAGTGCCCAGCCTTATTACCATGTCTCCCCCGTCACCGCCGTAATACTGGTTTGGCGCTGCCTGATAAAACTGCTGTCCGCTTGCTATGTATGTTCCGTTTGAGCTGCCCGTATCCTTAATGTAAAATACACCACCGCTCATGCATACTTCGCCGTGATGTCCCGATACTATTTCAGAATTTATAACTATGCTGTTGTCAGCCGAACGTCCGAAGGGATAGACGGCATCAGCATAGCCGCTTAAATCAATTTCGTTTATGCCCCCGTTATCCACAATAACAAGAGTTTTTTTCTTTGACCCGCCGCCCTGAAGCTGTTCCAGCATGGAAGGGTCAAAATATACGGTTCTTTCGTCGTTTTCTCTGCTCATATTCTCTCTCCTAAAAGTACAAGGAGCTGTTGTATCAAGCATATCTATATCATAATAACAAAAATACGCTTTCACTCGTTTCCGACGTAACGGTATTAAGGTGCCAGAATACGTCACCTAAGTACCGACGTCTTCAAACGATTTTTTATATTATGATATGATATGCCTAATACAACAGCCTCCCTATTTTTATCTTTAGCCTCTTTTTAAGAAATCCGGAATTTTTATTCCGCTTGTGCTTCCCTGTGGTTTAACAGTAACCGGACTGGAAAAGTCAGGAGCTGCAGTCTTTGGAGTTGTATTGTATGATGTCTTAGGGGCAGAAGGCGCTAAAGGCTGTCCTGAGTAAGTAGGCGTCTTAAGCGGTGTCACTGCCGGCTTTGACACGGATGCGGCAGATGCCTGCGATGAAGGAACAGAAACTGCTGAAGCAGCTCTCTGATTACCCTCAATACCCGTGGCAATAATTGTTATACATACATCCTCACCCATAACGTCATTATCAACCGTACCGAATATAATATTGGCGCCATCGCCTGCAACCTCAGTAAGGTATGTAATGGCATCGTATGCCTCGACAATTCCGATATTACCTGAAAAGTTTACAATTATATCTGTCGCTCCGGAAACGGTAGTCTCAAGCAACGGGCTGTCCATAGCTGACTTGATTGCGTCAACCGCCTTGTTATCTCCGCTTGCCCTTCCGATACCGATATGAGCGACGCCCTTGTCACGCATAACCGTCTGTATATCGGCAAAGTCAAGGTTAATAAGACCCGGCTTGTTAATAAGATCCGTAACACCCTGAACACCCTGCTGAAGAACCTCATCCGCCTTCTTGAGGGCTTCCGGAATACTTGTACGCTTATCACATATCTGCAAAAGCTTATCGTTAGGGATTACAATAAGTGTGTCGACATTTTCCTTAAGCTTTGCAATACCGTTTACGGCATTGTTCATTCTTGGCTTGCCCTCAAAGGAGAAAGGTCTTGTTACAACTCCTACGGTAAGTATGCCAAGATTTCTTGCAATCTCTGCCACAACAGGCGCTGCACCTGTTCCTGTACCGCCGCCCATACCGCAGGTTACGAAAACCATGTTGGCGTCCTTCATAATGTCAGTAATTTCTTCTCTGTTTTCCTCCACGGCGCTTGCGCCGATTTCAGGCTTTGCGCCTGCACCAAGTCCCTTTGTAAGCTTTTCACCTATCTGAATTTTTGTTGTTGCTCTGCTCTGTGATAGAATCTGCTTGTCCGTATTTATGGCTATAAGCTCAACACCTTCCACATTTTCATCTATCATTCTGTTTACCGCATTGTTACCGGCTCCTCCCACACCAATCACAAGGATTCTTGCAGGGGTTTTTTCATCGTTTGATTTTATTTCAAGCAAGGTTAATTCCTCCTTTTTCGTACTTCATATTAAAATAGTCACTAATTGCATTTTTACATTATTATTAATAATATAATTTTTTTGGCAAATAATCAATAGATTTTTATTATTTCTTGCTTTTTTTCTTGCTTTTTTCTTGATTTTTCCATACTATTTTTTACTAAAGCTTGCCGTTGCATTATCCGAATTAAAATCCTTCATATACAATGTGCCTTCCATTCCTGAAAGTCCGTCAAGTATACTGCCTAAATTCATCATCTGCACTGCCAGATACTCCCCCTCTCCAAGTTCTATGGTTATATTACCATGCATTAATATCATTTCATTTTCTGCCGTAAATTTTATGCCATCTATGTCAAGCTTATATTTTTCAATAAGCTGGGTTATTGTAAGTATTAACTGAAATTTACTTTCATCCTTTACAGGAAGGCTGCTTCCCTTTTCCCACTCACAAAACTCCATGCCCCTTATACACGGGATGCCGTCAATGGGCTCCGGCGCCGAGTCAAGAACGATGCCGTCCTTGTCAAAGAATATATAGGAATCCATATATTCCACGCAGCCTGCAATGGATTTTTCATAGACCGTCACAGCCACCTTGTTCTTTGATATGTATTCGATATCTATCTTAGCCACAAACGGTATATTTTCTATTGGTTTTATTTTATTTCCAAGATACAGCCATATGGTGTTTTTTGCATAACCCGTATCACGTACGGCATCCATTATTATCTGCTCGTCCACCACATTACAGCCTGATACCTGTATGTCGGTCAAACGGAACGTGCTTACATAAAAGCCCGCGCCTGCCAGCATTGCCAGCACCAATATGGCAATAATTCGTTTTTTCATATTTTTCTCCTTTGTCCCCCTTACTCCACAGGTCTCATCTGCCTTGATACGCCGAGAACAATCCCTACCTCAATGAGAAGAAATACCAGCGACGTACCTCCATAGCTTATGAAAGGCAACGTAACTCCCGTGTTTGGAATTGTATTTGTTACAACACCCACATTGATTATAAACTGTATTGCTATATGCGTAATGACACCTGTACAAAGAAGTCCTCCAAAGCTGTCCGGCGCATTGTTTGCTATGTATCGGAAGCGGAGCAGCAGCATTACGAAAAGCGCAATAACCGCAATTGCCCCAAAAAGTCCAAGTTCCTCACATATAACAGAGAAAATCATGTCATTGTGCGACTCGGGAAGAAAGCCCATTTTCTGTATACTTTCGCCGAGTCCCCTTCCAAAAAGTCCGCCTGAACCGATTGCATAAAGAGACTGCATTGTCTGGAAACCATTTTCACTCGTTTCAGGGTGCAGCCACGCATCTATTCTGTCACCCCTGTAGCCTACCGCAAAAATAGCAATGGCAGCAACCGTAACGCCCACAAGTCCCAGAATAACCAGATTTACAATTTTAGGGCTTGCCACAAACATTATGATTATAATTATTGCAAAGCATACGATAGCGGTACTCAGGTTTTCCTTACCTATCAGTACGACACATATGCCCGGCAGGATTACCATCTGTATAATTCCCTTAATACTGTTTAACAGCGACGACTTTGAAACGCAGGCGTGCGCCATATATATTATAAGTATCGGCTTTGCCACCTCTGAAGGCTGAAAGTGTATGGGACCTATGGGTATCCATCTCGTAGCGCCGTGGCTTGCCGTACCGATTATAAATACAAGTCCTGACAGCGCAATTGCCATATACATGAGTATTACGGAAAACTTTTTATAGTATCTGTAATTTACATGGGATACAATAATCATGGCAACAATGCCAAGGGCTGCGAACATTGCCTGTCTTTTTGCAAAATACGAGCTTGCTTCGCCACTCATTACCGCTCTGTATGAGCTTGAGCTGTACACCATCATAATTCCAAACAGCACGATGACAATCATGATAAACAGCGTCTGATAATCAAAGTAGCCACCCCTTACCCAAAAGCTGTTATTTAATGTTCTGTTTTTGCGCTGCATATTTTTTTCTGCAACTTCACTGCTCACTTATACTCACTCCTTAAGCGCATGGACGTAAGCCTTGAACATATCCCCGCGCTGTTCATAATTTTCAAACATACCCCAGCTTGCACATGCAGGCGAAAGCAGCACTGCATCTCCTGAAGCCGCATGTTCATAACAGAATTCAACCGCTTCCTCAAGATCCTTTACAATAACCGTTTTATCAAATCCATGTTTTTTTGCGCAGCGTTCTATTTTTTCTGCGGTCTGACCAAGCAGTACAAGATACCGGACTTTACCCTCAAAGCTTTCAATCCATTCGTCATAGGAGGAATCCTTGTCATATCCCCCTCCGATTAAAAGAGTAGGCGTTGTCATTGCCTGTATTGCTTTGATTGCCGCATCAGGGTTTGTTCCCTTCGAATCGTTGTAATATGCCACTCCATTTATCGTATCAACATACTCAATTCTATGCTCAACTCCCATAAATTCAGTACATACTTTTTCAATTATATTAACGGGAACACCCATATAGAAAGTTATTGCCGTTGCCGCAAGCACATTTTCCGTATTGTGGGTTCCCAGAAGCTTTATGTCCTTAAGGGCAAGTACACTGTTAATTTCTTTCCCGTCGGAAACAACGATATTTCCATCCTTTATGTATACGCCCTCCTCAAGCTCCTTCACTCTGCTGAATTTAACTACCCTTGACGGGATGCGGTCTGCAAGCTTTGCAGTCTCAGGGTCATCCATGTTTATAACCGCATAATCCTCCTCCTTCTGATTTTTTGTGATATCAAGCTTACACTTTGCATAGTTTTCAAATGTGTAATGTCTGTTTAAATGGTCAGGCGTAATATTTAATATTGCGCTTACATGGGGTCTGAACTTTATTATTGTTTCAAGCTGAAAGCTGCTTATCTCCGCAACCGTAAGTGAATCCGCTCCCGTTTCATCAGCTATGCTTGTATACGGAGTTCCTATATTTCCTACTACAAATGTCCGGTCATTATAAGCCTTAAGTATTTCACCCACAAGGGTTGTTGTGGTTGTTTTTCCGTTTGTTCCCGTTATGGCGCACACCGTTCCCTTTTCAAAGAAATAAGCAAGCTCTATCTCACTCCACACGGGAAGTCCCAAAGACTTTACCCTCAGTACAAATGGTGCGTCAACCGGAATACCCGGACTAATAACCATAAATTCACATTCCGATACAGACTTCTCATCAATCTCTCCCAGAACGATTTTTATCTTCGACTTGTCAGCGCCATTTATCCTATCCAATATTTCTTCCGGACTATTTTTTGTATTTTCATCAAAAAGCAGTACCTCAGCGCCATTTCTTACCAAAAGCTCCGTGGCGCATATTCCGCTTTTTCCTGTTCCCGCAACTATAACCTTTTTATCAGACATATCATTTTCCTCCTAATTGAACATGCTGCATTCCAATCCAGTCTCCCGCACACTTTGAACGTCAGTCATTCCATCAGACAGCAAGAATACCGATCAGGCAAAGTATGGCGGTAACGATTGAGAAAATGGAAACAACCTTTGTCTCAGGCCATCCGCAAAGCTCGAAATGATGATGTATCGGCGCCATTTTAAAAACTCTTTTACCCGTTTTCTTAAAGTAAGTAACCTGAATCATAACGGATAATACCTCGGCAAAATATACAAACGCTACAATGAGTATTATAAGGGGCATCTTAAGCACATATGCGGTTGAGGCAACAAAGCCTCCAAGCGCAAGGGAACCGGTATCTCCCATGAATACCCTTGCAGGATATACATTATAAACAAGAAATCCAAGCAGGCTTCCCACGGTTGCGCATGTGATAGGCTCAACGCCTGAATTGTAACCGATTGCAACCACGGTAAAAAATGTTGCAATTAATACCGTTACAGAGGAAGCAAGTCCATCAAGCCCGTCCGTAAAGTTTGCTCCGTTTGCCGTTCCAAGCATTACGAAGAAAAGAAGCACATAATACATCCAGCCCATGTCAACTGTTTTGCCCCAAAACGGTATTATCATCTCTGTGCCCAGATCCGTGTGCGCATATATATAATATGCAAATATTCCCGTAACAACAAACTGTCCCAGCATTTTCTGCCATGCCTTAAGTCCAAGGGATCGTTTCATCACGACCTTGATGTAATCATCCAGAAAACCGATTATTCCAAAGCCAAGCGTAGCAAAAAGCACCGGTATAATCCTCGGATAATCCTTTATATATATAAGCGACGTAACAACAATGCTTATGAGAATAATAAGGCCTCCCATCGTTGGTGTTCCCGATTTTTTAAGGTGGGATTCAGGTCCGTCATCTCTTACGAACTGCCCGAATTTAAGCTTTTTCAAAAAGGGAATTACTATGGGGCTAAGCACTACGCTTATGCCAAATGCTATAAGTACCGGAAGTATTACGTCATTTTTTATCATTTTTTTGCTCCTATCTTTTGAACGCCACTGTATTTAATATTTGGCCAAGTCAAAGCCGTGGCGTTTTTATTTATTTGTTTTTTCATCTGATAATGTAGTTTAGAAAACAGTGTCAACCCATGCTTCCTCTGTGTCATTATCATTATCTTCAACACTATGCTTTTGAATACCCATATAAGGCAATATATTTTTAAAAACCTCTCCCGCAACGGGGGCAGCTATTGTTCCTCCATAATAAGCTCCTTCCGGCTCATCAATGAGCACCAATACCATAACCTGCGGATTGTCTGACGGGGCAAAGCCCAGAAATGATGCGATATACTTTCCATTTCCACGGGGCAGCTTCTCGCTTGTAGCCGTCTTTCCCCCTATGTCAAACCCTTCAACATAAGCCTTGCCGCCTGTTCCCTCCGATACAACGGCATCGAGAAGATATTTCATTTTCTCTGACGTTTCCCCTGATATGGCGCCGTCTGTTTCCTCATATTCAAGTCTGTCAATTATATTATTGTTCTGGTCGGTTACATATAAACCGAAATGCGGCGTTATAAGCCTGCCTCCATTCACAACCGCCGATGCGGCTCTCATAAGCTGAAGCGGCGTTATCTGAAAGGACTGTCCAAAGGACATGACAGCCATATCGACTGTTTTTACATTTTCCTGCTTATGAAATATTGAGGTTGCCTCGCCGGGAAGGTCCACGCCTGTTTTCTCAAAAAGTCCGAGAGCCTTCAGGTGCTTGTAAAAATTGTCCTTGCCAAGCCTTAGTCCCACATCCATAAACACGGGATTGCAGGAATTCATAATCCCCTCCTTGAAGGTTTCCGGTCCGTGTCCCGAAACCTTGTGGCACCTTATTCTCCTGTCCTCAACAACTCTGTACCCCGGACAGTAAAACCCGTCATCCTCCTTTACAACCCCTTCCTCAAGGGCGGCTGTCGCCGTCACAATCTTAAATGCAGAGCCCGGTTCATATGTGTCGCTGATTGGAAAGCATCTCCACATCTGATTGAGCATATCCTGTTTTTCCTTATCCGTTATACCCTCAGGAAGTTCCACGTTAAGCTCAAAGGGATTATTAAGGTCATATTCCGGAACATCCGTCAAACCGTAAATCTCGCCGTTCTGAGGATTCATCACTATGATACAAACCCTTTTGGCAGATTTCTTATGGAGAATTTCCATTGCCTTTGCTTCAATATAGGTTTGTATATTTGCATCTATTGTAAGCACGAGATTGTTGCCCGGAATGGGCTCCACCCGTGTCTTAGCCTTATTTTTTATTTCGATTCCCCTTGCATCCGTAAGGGTGTTTATGCTTCCGTCTGTTCCCGCAAGCACATCATCATACTGTACCTCAATGCCTACTATTCCTTGATTGTCCGCCCCCGTAAAGCCTATAATCTTCGAGGCAAGCGTGCTGTAGGGGTAATATCTTTTGTAATCGTCATCTACCATGACGCCGTCCAGATTAAGTTCACGTATCTCATCGGCAATTTCCTTATCCACATTGCTTTTTATTTTTTCCCTTGAGGATACCTTTTCAACTCTTTTCCTTATCTCCGCCTCGTCCATGTCAAGCCTGGAGGATAAAACCTCTATGACCCGTTCCGGCTCGGTTATCTGATTATGAATTACCGATATTGAGCAGACCGGTTTGTTTGATGCAAGGCAAACTCCGTTTCTGTCATATATAATTCCACGTCTTGCCTTTATGCTTCTCTCCCTTTCCTGTACAAGAATGGCCATCTCGCCATACTCTCCTGCCCCCGTAACCATCAGCATATAAATCTTCACAGCTACTACCATTGAAAAAATGATTATTACCACCACAAAAAATGTAAGTCTTTTCATACTGTGAACGAGAAACAAATCTGATTTATTGTCTTCCATAAACACGACCCGAAACGAACATTATTATTTAATTGTATTTCAAAAAGTAAAAATGTATAACATTAAAACCTTTTATTCCGGATTTTCGGTATTTTCCTCTGTGCTGCTCTCTTCGGTATTACCTTCTGCGCCGCCATTTCCCGTATTTTCTTCAGGCGTTTCCTCAGACATTTCTCCGCCCGGTTCCTCTGTGCTTTCTCCTGCAGAGCCCCCCTCCGGGTTATCCTCGTAAGGGTTTTGTCCGCCTGCAATATCATCCTCAGGAATCACATCTCCATATATTCCGTCTATAACCTCATTTGTGGCATTTTCATAGTCAATGTTATAGTTATCGTTTGTCTTATATATATTCATGTAAGGGAACACATCCTTTGAAATTTCCCTAAACAAATCTTTGGCCGCAAGACTGTAGGACTGCTTTCCGGGCTCGTCAACGACGACATAAATCATTACCTTCGGGTCGTCAACAGGGGCAAAGCCTATAAACGACAGAATATATTTGCCGTTTCCTCGGGGAAGCTTTTCGGCAGTTCCGCTTTTTCCTCCCACCTCGTAGCCCTCAACGCCCGCCAGCTCGCCGGTTCCCTCCTCAATAACCTGAAAGAGTATGTTTCTCATTGTGGCTGATGTTTCCTCAGAAATGGTTCTCCTTACAAGCACATTTTCCTTACTGTCAATTATGTTTCCGTTTTCATCCTCAATACGCTGCACCACGCTGGGTTCATAATAATATCCCCCGTTTACCAGAGAGCAAAATGCCGTTCCCAGCTGCACCATTGATACGCATACGCCTTGTCCAAAGGAGGAGGTTGCAAGCTCAACCTCATTTAATGTGTCCTTATGATATACCACAAGGCTGAAGGAATCCTCGTCCGGCTCTCCCGGTATATCAACGTTTGTCATTTGTCCAAAGCCGAAGCGCACCTGATATTTATCAAATCTTGTTGCGCCTTCTTTGTCCGCAATCTGCATAAGCGCATCATTGCAGGAATTTTCTATGGATTGCGCAATGGTCTGTTCTCCATGTCCCGCATGATACCAGCATTTTATATAATATATATCCTTCTGTTCACCGCCGTCACACAAAAACATATCGTTCTTGTCTATTACATTTTCCTCCAATGCGCCTGCAACGGTAAACGCCTTGTATGTGGAGCCGGGCTCATAAACGTCACTGATTGCAAAATTTCTCCAAAGCTTGTTAAGTGCCTCAATCCTTTCATCATCTGTGGCATTTTTCATGTATTCCTCAAATTCCGCATCCGTCATATCAGGGAACTGATACCTTGTAGCGTCAGTATCATATGCGTCATTGGGGTCAAAGGTATGAGAGTTATACATCGCAAGTATATTGCAGGTTTTGGGATCCATAATAAGCACTGACACATTTTTGGCGCTTTCCTCCCCATTCATGAACTCGTCAACCTTTTCCTGTACAATTGACTGCAGCTTGGCGTCAATGCTCGTAACAAGGTTATAGCCGTTTACCGCCGGCTCAACAGTCTGTGTCATGCTGTAATCCTCATTGAGATAGGAATACTGTCTGCCATTATAGCCATTCAGGTAGCTGTTATAATTTTGCTCAATTCCATATAATCCCACATTTCCGCTTACAGTAAATCCCAGAAGGTGACATGCAAGCTCATTATTCGGATAGATGCGCACATACTCCTCCTCAAGATATACGCCTGTTACAAGTTTACCCTCATCAGACCTGCAGTAGTCCTGAAAGGGCTTGACTTCTTCATATTCAATCTTTTTCTTTGCAATTTCATAATAAGAATTTTCGTTCGACAAAAGCTTATTCAGTTCTGCATCCGTAATGCCAAAATACTGCTTTATAGCATTTTTTGTAACGTCTGTTGCATCCTTGTTTATAGGATTGAGAATATTTTTCGGTTCAAGTATAAGATTGTAAACCTTTTTTGTAGTGGCAAGCACTGTTCCGTTTGCATCTATAATGTCCCCCCGTCTGTAGGGTATTACTGTGCTTGTATATCCCTGCTGCGCCAGGACATTCTGCTCGTACTTTGCTCCCTTACTTACGGTTATATTGATAAGGTTAATGACAAGAACAGCAAAAACTGCTAAAAATGCTCCCATAGCAATTAGCAGTCTCTTTTTCATCTTTGCCAAAAACCTACGATTCTTTTTTGCCACTCAACATTCCACCTTTGTCTTTTCCTAAACGTCAAAATTTCCCGAGGCTAATTCGCCTCAGGAACATCACGATATTGTTTTACATAATCCTCATTTGCGCTCTCATAATATATTATCTGTCCGCTTCTTGCATAGACCATCCCAAGCTCATTTGTCGCCACATCATATATTTCATCCAGCGTATACATGCCTTCTATGCTTGACTTATATGCCGCATTATCTGTCTGCGCCTCCTCAAGCTGTGCCTCCAGACCGTTTATGCTTCTTTTCAGCTCACTTACCCTTGTTTCCATGTAAAGCATTACAACACATGCGGCAATCATAATGCATACAGATGCAACAACAAATATTGTATATTTGAGATTAAATGCAAGCGCCCTGTCAAGTGATGCAGGAACACTCTGTCTCTTGTTTTCATTTTTATTCTTCCTTGGCGGTTTCATTTCAGGTCTAACCCGTCTGGCAGGCGCTTCATTTACCCTTCTTACGACACTGCCCTCAACCACATAGCCCATACTTCTTGTTCTCTCGTCCATGTATTTCATCTCCCTTTTAGCATCGCCTCATCTATGGCGACACAATTGATTTTTCAAACACTCTTAATTTTGAGCTTTTTGCTCTCCTGTTTTCCTGCAGCTCTTTTTCACCCGGAGCAACAGGTTTTCTTGTTATTACCGTTCCTGTCGGTATCCGTCCGCATGTGCATACCGGAAAATCCGGAGGACATATGCACGGCGACATATTTCTTCTGAATATATTTTTTACAATCCTGTCTTCCAGTGAATGAAAGGTTATAATGGAAAGCCTTCCACCCGGATTAAGGAGTTCTATCATTTTGTCTATGGAATTTTCCAATACACTAAGCTCATGATTGAGTTCTATTCTGATAGCCTGAAATGTTTTTTTAGAAGGATGCCCCGCACCCTGTCTCGCTCTGGCAGGTATAGCCGCCTTTATTATTTCATTCAGCTCTCCCGTCGTTTCGATAACCTTTTCCTGTCTTGCTCTCACAATATGCTTTGCAATATTCTTTGCAAAGCCTTCCTCACCATAGTCTCTTATTACCCTGTAAAGTTCCATCTCAGAATAACTGTTCACTATGTCCTTTGCTGTAGTTTCCATGCTCTGATCCATACGCATGTCAAGGGTTGTATCTTCCTTGTATGTAAATCCTCTTTCAGCATTGTCAAGCTGATAGGAGGAAACCCCAAGGTCAAGGACTATACCGTCGACACCGCCGACGGACAGCCCTTTTAATATGGAGTCTATGTCCTGATAATTACTGTGGACAATCGTTACCTTGTCCCTGTAACGGTCAAGCCTTTTTGTTGCTGCGGCTATGGCATCCATATCCTGGTCTATTCCAATAAGCCTTCCATCCTCACCGAGGCGTTTGCATATTTCCAGGGAGTGACCGCCACCGCCTAATGTTCCGTCAACATATATTCCATTGGGCTTTATGTTTAAGCTTTCTATGGTTTCATCAAGAAGAACCGAAATGTGTTTAAATTCCATTTTCTGTCTCCTATATTCCATATTTGGCGCTTACATCCATTGATATTTCATTTATATCCATGTTGTCCATGCTGTTAAATTTCTCCCATGAATCCTTATTCCATATTTCTGCTATAGAGCCGTTTCCAACAAGTACGACCTCCTTATCTATGTTTGCCCATGCTCTTAAATTCTGTGGAATAACGATTCTGTACTGTCCGTCGACCTCACAGTCGGATGCTGAGCCCTGAAAGAAAAGCTTAAATTTACGGGCATTCACATCTGACACAGGAAGCGCGTTAAGCTTTTCTGAAAAAGCTTCCCATTCGCTTTCCGGATAAGCATATATATTATGATCCATACCCTGGCAAAGCACAAAATTATCTCCAAGACCTACCCTGAGTCTTGCCGGTATAATTAATCTGCCCTTTGCGTCCAGATTATGATTTGACTCACCCTTCATGCCCTTTGTCATCTTCCGCTTTTTCCTTTCTACTCAGGAAACGTCTTCCCTAAGTAAATTTATGTGGTGTTATGTAACTCCACCAAGCTACACCTAAACACCACTTAACATCCACTTCACCCATTTTATTACATAAAAAAAAGAATTGCAATAGGCAAATCGCAATTCTTTTTCCATAATCGGTTTAAAATGTTACAAAACATATGTTTTATTATTGTGCACATTGTACAATTTCTTTGTTTTTTCACATCCACTTTATGTTTCAAAGCATCCACTCTGCTTTTCTACACATCCACTTTGTCTTTCATAGCATCCACTTAACTTTCTCAGGAATCTGCTTTGTTATGTGACAAATCCGCCTTCACATAATCCATGCGCTTCTTTACAAGTATGACGGATGCCGCAAGGACACATATGGCAGCCAGAAGCTGGGAAACACGGATGTTTAGTCCGGAAATCATAAGGGAGTCCGTTCGAAGCCCCTCTATCCACACACGTCCAAGTCCATAGCCCCAAAGATACATTAAAAACAGCTCTCCGTCAAACTTCTTGTACTTTCTGTATACCATTATGATAACAAGAAGCGCAAGATTCCACATTGATTCATATAAAAATGTCGGATGCACGCTTATCCAGTGCATCCCGTCAATGGTAACTACATTTTCCGCCATTTTCTGCGTAATTACGCCTGATGAAACAAGTCCGTTCAGGCTTGCATTTTCACTGAAATAATCCACCGGAATGCACATGGCAAAAATAGAATCCGTATACTCGCCAAAGGCTTCCCTGTTAAAGAAATTCCCCCATCTTCCCATTATCTGACCGATAAGAAGTCCCATGGATATTGTATCAGCCATAAGCGGAAAGCTTACTTTCCTTTTCCTTGCAAATATAATTGTGACAATCACACCGGCAATGATTCCTCCGTATATGGCAAGTCCTCCATTTCTTATATTGATAACATCCAGAAAGGTATTCTTAAAACCTTTTCCTGCCTGAAAATAATCTTTCCAGCTAAAAATGATATAATACAGCCTTGCGCCTATGATTGACGGTATAATAAGCCACAGTGCATAATCCAGATAAAGCTCATCATCCTGTCCTGTTCTCTTTGCCTCCTTTGAAACAATTATATATGCGGCAAGAAAACCAAAAGCTATAATGATTCCGTAAAATTTAACCTCTATTCCAAAAATCGTAAACCCATTCTTTAAGTTATGAAGAATAACTCCAAGACCGGGAAATCTAATATCATACATAATTTATCCTCTTATACATTAAATTTGAAAAGAATGACATCGCCGTCCTTTACGACGTATTCCTTCCCCTCCTGTCTCACAAGTCCCTTTTCCTTTGCAGCAAGCATTGTACCCGCTTCCATAAGGTCATCAAAGGCAACAACCTCCGCTTTTATAAAGCCCCTCTCAAAATCCGTGTGAATTTTTCCTGCTGCCTGCGGCGCCTTTGTTCCTTCCGTGATTGTCCACGCTCTCGTCTCATCCTCACCGGAAGTAAGATAGCTTATAAGTCCAAGCAGAGAATAGCTTGCCTTGATAAGCTTGTCAAGTCCCGATTCCGAAACCCCAAGCTCCTCCAGAAACATCATCTTTTCATCATCCTCAAGCTCTGATATTTCCTGCTCGATCTGCGCGCATACAGCAAACACCTCACTGCCAAACTCCTTTGCGTAGGTCTTTACCTTCTGCACATATTCATTTGAAGCGCCGTCATCTGCGATATCCTCCTCGGAAACATTTGCCGCAAATATAACAGGCTTGCCGGTAAGGAGATTATATTCCTTCAGCCATTTTATCTCGTCCTCATCCTCTGTCTCATATGTTATGGCAGGCTTTCCGTCCTCAAGGTGAGCTTTCATATTCTTCTGAAGCTCAAGCTCCTTTGCAAGGGTCTTATTGTTATTTGCCCCCCTCACGGTTTTGGCAATTCTCCTGTCCAGAACCTCTATGTCGGCAAATATAAGCTCAAGGTTTATTGTTTCTATATCCCTCACAGGGTCTACAGAGCCGTCCACATGAATGACGTTTGAATCCTCAAAACACCTTACAACATGTACGATTGCATCCGTTTCCCTTATATTGGAAAGGAACTGATTTCCAAGTCCCTCACCCTTTGAAGCGCCCTTCACAAGTCCCGCAATATCGACAAACTCTATAACGGCAGGCGTTGTTTTTGCTGAGTTATACATTTTTGTAAGGGCATCAAGTCTCTTATCCGGTACGGGAACAACCCCCACATTAGGGTCTATGGTACAGAACGGATAGTTGGCAGATTCCGCTCCTGCCTTTGTAAGTGAATTGAATAATGTACTTTTTCCCACGTTGGGGAGCCCGACAATTCCCAGTTTCATTTTATCTTAATCTCCTTTGGTTTTTCTTAATATTTATAAGTTTTTTCGTTCTTCATGGTTTTGGTAATATACTTTTCCATAGTAAAAGCTGCAAAAAAGCCTTAACACCTATGGTAGTATAGCATGGTAAGGCTCTATTCATCAAGCATTATCGTTCCCTTTTTCGCCTTTGCTTTCAGTCTCGCCATCTGCTCTCTCTCAATCTCTTGTATACTTTTTTCCGGTTTTGGCAAATCTTCCGGCATCGTTCCACCGATTTTCTCAATTGCCGTGCGTACTTCTTTCCCTACATTATAATGCACGCTTTTCTTGGATCTCCGTTTTGCACAATCAGATAACAGGCATATCTTGATAATTCATAATCTTTTATCGGCTTGTTCGTTGCACCTGCATCTATGATTTTGCTGACCTCAGCAAAATCGTCAAACACATCATGACCACTGTTCTCACAGGCAATCATAGCTCTTTCAATCACGTTGCTAAAATTTCGCCATTATGTATATTTCAAAGCATCCGCCAACTCTCTCGCACTCCAAAACTCCGAGCCATCTTCTCTGATGTGCTTAATATCTTCAAATTTCTTATATTCCTTTGCTTTCAATTCCGTCATGCAATCAACTCCTCCAATTTGAACTGCATATTGATTACCTTGATTTCTCTAATTTTCCCTTTCTTATGTATTCCAACTAACATTCAGGTGATCTCCCATTTATTGTTTTCCTTTTTTCTTTCCATTGCTTAATTTCCTCATTTCCCAAACACAAACGAAAAATAATCCGTATCTATCATCAAATCCGATATGTAAAGCCTGTTTTCCACCTCCTCTATCATTTGCTCCAGATAATAGCCCCCTGCATATTGTTCTCCTTCCAGATAAGTAATCTCCCCTGTGCCCGTATTATATTTTATTTTATCATTCAGAAAGCTATGATCTGCAAATATGACGAGAGGTTCCGAACCTGACAATATATCCCGTCCCGCAAGAAGTCTCGAATCAAAATCAACTCCAAGCAGGTTTAGCACTGTCGGAAGCACATCAACGCTTGCGCAGGGCTTATCAATATATATGGGTTCTTCCATTCCCGCATTCCAAATTCCAAGACATGACCGGTGAAGCTCAAAAGCATCCTCCCCGGTTCTGCCGCCGGAAAGCTCATGATATGCATTTCCCGAAAGACCATAGGGATAGTGATCCGGCGTTACAATAAACAGTGTATCTTCAAGCCTTCCCGCCTCATCAAGCTTTTCTATAAGAAGCCCCAACGCCTTGTCAAGCTCCATCTGCCCCGCAATATATGCCACTGCTTCTTCGGAAAGTCCCATATCCTTCGTAAGACGTTCCGCCTCCTCCCTGTTTTTTACACACATGGAATTATTCCTGTAATCATAAGGAAGATGTCCGCTGAAGGTCATAAAATAAACATTGAATTTATCCTTATCAATAAATTCCTTATAAACAGCCTCCACCATATCAATATCCGAATACATTACATAGCATGGTATATCCAGACCGTAGCCTATCGCCTTAAAATCATATCCCATATTGGCATGGGTTTTACTCCTGTCATAATAATAAAAATCAAAATCGTGATATGCAAAACTGTCATAGCCCTGCTCATTCAATATATTTCCCAAAGCATAGGGCTGATATGTGTCCGCAGACTTATAAAAGCTCCAGTCCGAGGAAGCAGGATACTGACTCAGACAATTTACATATTCACCGTCAATGGTACTGTGATACCACATTGGATTATAGAAATTGTCAAATACAAACCCGTCGTTCATAAGCTTATAAAGCGTGGGCGTGCATATATCCGATATTCCATATCTGCTTAAGCTCTCCGCAGTAACGAACACGATGTTATAATCCTGAAACATTCCCGTATATTTGTTTTTATATGAAGGCTCAGCCTTTGATAAATATGCGGTAATATTTTTTAAATCCTCATCCTCCGTCCCGTCATACAATGTGGCAAAATCAATGCTATCATCAATTTGCTGTTCTGCTGATACTATGGGCGGCGTTTTCCCTTCTGCTTCTGCAAGCGCTGTGCCTGCAATGCCTGAGCAGACTGTTTCTTCATCATCAGCTTTATCATTGTAAACAGAATTTTCACCTGTACTGCTGTCAGTTTCCTGCCCCTGTGACATTACAAATGTTTTCTTATCGTCCCCCTGTCCAAGGAGATACATTCCATCCCTCACTGTGGTAACTGCAACTCCAAGCTTATTCATTGAAAGCTCAAGGACATATTTATCATGGAAAAGATAATACGGGGAGTATGCATTCCTGCCATGAATATTGAGCGAAAGTACAGCAAGCACGAAAGCCAATATACAGCTCCCAAAGCCTGTAAGCTTCCCCTTAAGGTTTGTATTTTTTATGATATCCTTTACATTTAAAAAGATAATGCCTGCTACCGGCAGCAAAAATGCAATAATCCACCCAATGTTTTCCCAAAGCTTATCAAACAAAACCGATTTAAAATTCATGGCGTTTTCCGCCCCGCCAATTGAAACAAGACTTAAAAATGTGTTAAAAATTTTAAAATAGATGAGCTGCGCCATATAATAAAATGAAAAAGCCACCACAACAGCGCATCCAACAAGCTTTCCGGCAAGTCTCGGCATTATATTTAAAAGCGTAAAAATTCCCATACCTGCCGCAACAGCAAAAAGCACAGGGTAAATAATAAATATGTCCATGGATTTATAAACAGATATATGAAATATAAGCTCCAAGTATACAATTATAACGGAATATGTAATAAAACCAATCATTTTTTCCAATCCTTATATAAATTATCAATGATTTTACAGTTTATCATACAGGCGCAATCACAGCAATCCGTTTAATATAAAAAAAGGGTACTAACGGAGCAATACATGACACGCTTTGTCACATCTGCCATTTTCCACCTATAAGCTTTAAAACACGCACAAGCTATTATAAGTGACTCCCCTCAGGCAGAACAAATCAAACAAAGACAATTCAAATTATTATAAAGTATCATTCCATTAGTACCCACTAATAAAATACAATATTTGCAACTACATTTCCATATTCTGCACGTGAAACGACAAATTATGAAAGTATTTGTAAAATTTTATTTTTGCGCAATATTTTTTCTATAAAATTCAGATTTATTCCGCTACATTTCAAATATATTTCAATGTTACACGGATTTATTCTATTTCAGCTTGTTCATAGAACAATTTAAAATTGGTATGCTTACATTAAATTCTTGTAATAAGGAGTAATGGTTGAATTATGTTAAGTATCGAAAACTTTGGCAGAAATGTTAAAAAGAGGCGGAACAATCTTGGAATACCGCAATATGAACTGGCAGAAAGGCTTGATATATCTCCAAATCATTTATCTTCCCTTGAAACCGGAAAAACAAAGCCAAGCTTTGATTTACTTTGCAAACTGTGCATTGAGCTTAACGTGCCGCCTGATTATCTTATGCTTGGAAGCATGCACTCAAACAATGTGCCACAAAATATTGTAGATAAGCTTAAGCTTTGCTCAAATGATACACTTTATGCTGTAGACGGAATTATAGATATTCTTATTGAGAAGCAGAACCGACAGTTGTAAGGACTGTCTCATAAAAATCTTTCGTTCTAAAAAAGCGCTAATGGGAACTACACTTATAATTATTTTAATATACAGTTTTAAGTGTAATGATACTTTTTTATTGTTTTTTGTTTCAACAGCCTTGGAATGCACACTATCAGCGCAAGAGCTCCTGCAGTAGTTCCGATAGACAGACAAACTGCAAAGGAGTGATAACCTGCTATTGTACATAATATGTAAAGCAGGAACAGCACACAGACATTTCTCCTTGCAAGAAGTCTGTACCGCCTTTTCTCCTCCATATCCAGCCGCCTGTTTTCCGAATCAATCGGACTTAAAATAAAAACTCCTGCTGCAGAGACAGCCGTAACAATTCCAACGAACAATCCGTTTTGTACTATAGTTGAGTAAACAAAGCATATTGCAAGCACAGCTGACGAAATACACATACATCCAAACGGTGTTTTTGCATGAAAGCCGCCTGAATACCTCCTTACCGCAAGCAGTACCGTCAGAAGCAGCAGGCCCTTCACAAAGTATCCTATTATTCCGCACACTATAAGAAATGCCCCAAGAGGAATGGAGGTGAACATAAGATTATATGCTGCGTATTCATACAGCTCCCTATCTTCCTCCTCCACAGCTTTTTTTAATATCAGCCAGTCCACAATATGCCTGCTGACATAAGACAGCATTATTTACGAAAACGCTCAAGCCCTGCAGGGGTTTTCGCCTGATAAGAAAGAAAACTTCCTGCTGAGTTTGCACTGTGCTTAAGCTCCCTTGTAAATAAACCTGCAAGCTTTTCTGCTGCCTTATTTTTTCTTTCCTTTTTTTCCACCATATTTCCTCCTTCTGTGTATGTTACCCATTAGCGCCTATAAAAAGAATATAATAAAAAAAAACAATTTTCTACGCTTTACAAGTGAAACGACGTAAAATGAGGTTTTTTGTCGTTTTTTTTATTTCAAAAATCCTTTTTTTAATTTTACAAAAAATTTTAAGCAAAAATTGCACTTTTTTTCGACATAAATCGCACATTTTCGTCTTTTCACTTTACTGTATTGTATTTTACTTTTTAAGTATGTAAAATGTAAATACCACAAAATTATATGATAAGGGTTGGGAGAATTATGGAACGGATAATAGTTTATGCAATTATATACATTGTTCAGGGAATGATCGCCTATTTCTATCTGAGCAGAATGTTTGTGCAGCGGAAAAACAACCGCTTTGCTTTTCTTTGCTATTTTTTTACATACTTTGTGCAGTATATTACCTTCTTTTTTAATATTGTTCTTTTGAATGTTACCATGTTTTTAATTATGAATTTTTTGCTTATATTGCTTTGCTACAAAACAAATGTATTTAATGCACTGTTTAATTCATTAATAATGACCTGCTTTATGTCCCTTTCCGAATACTGTATATTAAATTTTATAGGTGGTATTATCCAGACAACAACAGATGTTTTAGATTTGGGATACCCGCAAATTATTATATTTTTCATTTCAAATAAGTTTTTATACTGGCTGCTGCTGTATATTGTTACTAAAATTACTGATTTTTCAAACAAAAAAATAATAATTGACAACTCGACAATCCTGCTGACGCTCTTTCCCATTTTCTCTTTTATTATGTTTATAATACTACATATCATAAACATATCCAACAGCCTGACAAGAGTGTCCGAATATCTTTTCGTTGTTATTGATTTTTTTCTTATTCTTTGCAATGTATTTATTATATGGCTCTATGATTATAATCTGTCGCAGCATGATATGCTGACAAAACTTAAGCTTGAGCATCAGCATAGAAAGGACGCCGAAAATTATGATAAGCTTATGACACAGCATAATGAGAATCAAAAAATTTTAATACATGATATTAAAAATCATCTGCAAACCATATATTCGCTAAACATGGATAAAAATTACAAGCAGGCAAATTCCTATTTATCCAATCTTTTGAATGCGCCTGTACTTACACATACATATGAACCAACCAACTCCCATAACTTAAATTTACTTTTATCAAGATATATAAAAATATGTGATGATAAGAACATTACATTTAATATAAATGCGCGAAATACGGACATAAGCTATATGAAACTGGAAGATGTCACTGCACTTTTCTGTAACCTGATTGATAATGCCATTGAGGCTGCCGAAAAAACGGAGCATGCCCATATCAGTTTACATATACAGGACAGTGAAAACAACACCCGCACCGTCATAACGGTCATTAATTCAAGCAGCCAGGCGCCTGTTATCGAAAACAATCATTTTCGTACATTGAAACCTGACCCATATATGCATGGTATAGGTACCTATAGTCTGCAACGGGTTATAGATAAATATAACGGTGACTCCGAAACCTATTATCTTGAAGATGAAAAAGAATTTCACACAGTTATTTTACTGCGCCATAAGGAGGTATAAATTTATGTTAAACTTTGCCATATGTGATGATGATTTTGATTTTTGTAACGAGTTGAAAAAATATGTTACAGAATATTTTTCCGACAAAAAACTTGAAGCACCTAACATATCTATATTTCACTCAAGCGAGGATATACTTTCATCGTCTGAAATATTTGATATTGCTTTTCTCGACGTTGAAATGTCGGGTCTTTCCGGTATTCATGCAGGAAAAGAGCTTACAAAAAGAAACAAACATATGATTTTTTTCATTATTACGTCTTTTGAGGATTATCTGGATGAGGCGCTCCGTTTTCATGCTTTTCGTTATCTCTCAAAGCCCCTCGACAAAAGCCGGCTGTTTCGTAATCTGGACGATGCCATGCACCTTTACAGCACAACGTCCACAAAAATACCAATTGAAACAAAGAAGGGTGTACACATGATATTATCATCAGACATTATTATGGTGGAAGCGAGATTCGGCAACGTAATTATATATACGCCAAATGAAATATACTACACCACAACGAAGATAAATGTATGGGATTCACGCCTGCCTGAAATAAACTTTTTCCGCTGTCACCGAAGCTTTATCGTGAACTTTAATTATGTAAACTTTTTTGATAACTCTCTTATTCACTTACATAATAATAAATATAAAGCATATCTGACGGTCCGCAAATACAGCCAGTTTAAACATGAATATTTTGTGTTTCTGGAGCATTTCGGATAAAACCTTGCTTACCGGTCATTTTCACAAGGCTTGTTTTTACCTGTATTTTATTTTATAATTTAGTAAATATAAAGGCAGGTGATGTTTATGTCAGAGGTTTATTCCGATTTTGCTCTTGTTTATGACAGACTTATGGACAACATTCCGTATGATGAATGGTTCCATTATATCAGACTTTTACTTGAAGAATTTAATATTAAGAGCGGCATAATTGCCGAGCTTGGCTGCGGTACGGGAAATATTACCGAGCGGCTTGCTGCGGCAGGCTACGACATGATAGGCATAGACAGCTCTCCTGCCATGCTGGATATTGCAAAAAAAAAGAATGAGGCAAACGGCTCATCGACATTATATCTTAATCAGGATATGAGGGAATTTGAGCTTTACGGCACTGTATCCGCCATCATAAGCGTATGCGACAGCATTAATTATATTCTTGACAAAAAAGAGCTTACGGAGGTTTTCAGGCTTGTAAACAATTATCTTGACCCCAAAGGCATATTTATATTTGATTTTAACACACGCCATTATTATCTTGATATTGTTGCAGACGCCACCATAGCGGAGGACAGGGAGGATATAAGCTTTATCTGGGACAATCTTTATGATGCGGAAGAAGATATAAATGAATTATATTTAAGCCTTTTTATCAAGGCTGATAATATTGATAGTATATTTGATGATGAGGCTTCAGCGGCCGGTCAGCCGAACTACAGGAGCGATGATAATTTATACAGAAAATATGAGGAGCTTCATCTTCAAAAGGGATATACTCTTAGTGAAATGCTTGATATCGTCAAGGATTCCGGGCTGGAGCTTGTATGTGCATATGACGCATTTACAAAAAATCCTGCTGCCGAAAGCAGCGAACGTGTCTACATAATTGCAAGAGAATGCGGAAAATAAGCTGCGTCTTATTTCAGGAGGTTTTATTATGATGTCCGATTATATAGTGCGGGGAATGGCGGCAAACAATCAGGTGAGATTTTTTGCATGCCGTTCCACGGAAACAGTTGAAAAGGCAAGAATAACCCATGGTACCAGCCCCGTTGTGACAAATGCCCTTGGCAGGCTTTTGACAGGAGGCGCTTTAATGGGCGCCATGTGCAAAAATGATGCCGATAAGCTTACCATTCGTATCCAATGTCAGGGTCCCATACAGGGATTACTTGTAACTTCCGATTCAAAAGGAAATGTGAAGGGTTATGTAAGCGAAACCGATGTTATGCTGCCTGCAAGGGACGTTGCAAAGGCAGTCGACCTTGGCGTGATGAGCGTCATAAAGGATATAGGGCTCAAAGAGCCCTATATAGGACAGACACACCTTGTAAGCAGTGAGATTGCCGAGGATTTAACTTATTATTTTGTAACAAGCGAGCAGATACCCTCGTCGGTTGCGTTGGGCGTTCTCCTTGATGATAACGCGGCAGTAAGCATGGCGGGCGGATTTATAATACAGCTTATGCCCTTTGCAGAGGAAGCAGTTATAAGCTTTCTTGAAAACAGACTTAAGGAGATTTCCTTTACCGTAATGCTTGAAAAAGGGTTATCCGTTGAGGACATCATAAAAAATATATTTGACGGTTATGACGTAGCAATCACTGACACACTTCCCATGGCGTATATGTGTGATTGCAGCAAGGAGCGTGTTGAGAAGGCGGTCATAAGCCTTGGAAGAAAAGAGATTGCGGACATGATTGAGGAGGGAAAGCCCATCGAGGTTGTATGTGATTTTTGCAGAACAAAATATACATTTTCCACGGATGAGCTTATTAAATTTCTTACCTTAAAAAAATAATAAACAAGGGGCTGTCGCAACAGCCCCTTGGCAAATATGCGTTGTACAATATAAGCCTGATATATTATGTCAACTTACATAATCTCCTCTGTCAACAACAAGCCGATATCCTATATTTTCCACGTTTTTCCTAAGTTCATCTATGCACTCGGCGGCTTCGTCGCCGGTGCTTATTTTATTGTCATACAAATCATAATCTTTTCTATGGCTTAAAGGTGATAAATTCGGCATAATGACATTTGCTCCTGCCAGCATCCCCCGCTCTCTTCCGTCGAGGGCAGCTGTCCCAAGCGCTGTTGTTGCAGGAAGAAGCACCCTTGGAAACATAATCCTTAATATTGCCAGCAAAAAAAGTGTAAGCGGGATGCTTCCTCCCCTTTCATTTGCAAAGACCGTATCATGATGGGGAATAAACGGTCCTATGCCAATCATATGCGGTTCAAGCTCCTTTAAAAATTCCAGATCATCAGCAAGATGTTCAAATGTTTGCCCGGGTGTACCTACCATAAAGCCCGCACCCACCTGAAATCCAAGCCCCTTTAAATAAAACAGACATTGCTTTCGGTTTTCAAGACTCATGTTATCAGGATGAAGCATTTTATAGTGCTCCCCGTTTGCCGTCTCATGCCTTAAAAGATATCTGTCAGCGCCTGCCTCCTTCAGTCTTTTGTAGCTTTCATATGACCGTTCCCCAATTGATAACGTAACCGCACAATCAGGATATTTTCCTTTTATTGTTGATATTATGTCAACTAAAATATCATCTGTAAAATATGCATCTTCCCCGCCCTGCAGCACAAAGGTCCGAAAGCCCAAATCATATCCGCACATGCAGCATTCCAATATCTCATTTTTTGAAAGCCTGTATCTTTTTGCAGTCTTACAGGCGGAATTTATGCCGCAATAAAAACATCCATTACGACAATAATTTGTAAATTCGATAAGTCCCCGAATATACACTTTATTACCATAATGCATACCTCTAAGCTGCCTTGCCCTCGCCATGAGCGTTTCCCTTATATTTTCATCCTCATAACGGCTTATTAGTTTTACATATTCGTCATGTGTAAGTGTTTCACCAAAAATAAGCTTTTCAATTTCATTCATATCTTTAACTGCTATCCGTATACTTTTGACTGTTTAACTTTATATGCAGTTTTATTATACCGCCGGCAGCTCCGCAAATCAACGGCTACTTCGCGGGGCCCTTATGTTCCACGCTTTGGAGATTGCATTTTGTCAATCACTCTGTATAATGAAAGCAGAAAGAGGAGAAAGCGTATGAATATCATTGAAGTCTATGAAAGACCTGCCAATTTAATACAGTCACTCTTAAATGTGTGGGAAAAGTCTGTAAGAGCCACACACTTGTTTTTGTCAGAAAGTGAAATACTGAATATCAAAGAATACGTTCCGCAGGCGTTAAGCAATATCGAAAATCTTGTAGTAGCAAAAAACGAAACTAACACCCCTGTTGCCTTCATGGGGATTGAAAATGAAAGTCTTGAAATGTTGTTCATAACACCGAAAGAAAGCGGAAAAGGGTTAGGAAAACAGCTTCTTCAGTACGGAATAGAACATTACTCCATAAAAAAATTGGCTGTGAATGAGCAAAATCCCAAAGCAAAAGGATTTTATGAACATATGGGCTTTCAGGTTTATAAAAGAACAGACCATGATGAACAGGGAAATCCCTACCCGCTTTTATACATGAGCCTTTCACAGAAATCTTCAGAGTAAATTTACAAACAGATAACGGAGGAAAATAAATGAACACGCCTACATTAGAAACCATGCGTTTAATTTTAAGAAAATTTACAGAAAGCGATATGGATGCACTATTTCTTATACTTCAGGATAAGGAAGTCAATACGTTTTTGCCTTGGTATCCGTTAAAAAGCATTGAGGAAACAAAGAAATTCTATGAAGAAAGGTACGCTTCAAAATATTCCCAGTCACATTCAGACTGTATCAGATTAATTTGGATGGCAATAAAAATAGAGTTTATAAAAAATATTGGAATACTTCTGCTGTGCATTTTATAGAACATGATATATAAACAGATTTTATGGATTAACTCACAAAAAAATGCCGGATAAATTAACAGGCAATTGCGAAACTAAGCTTTTCATATAATATAATACGTTGCAGAAAATATACAATTCAACGCATGGTATGCTTATGAAATTGTATATTTTCCACAACTCACATCTTGAAAAAGGGAGTTTCGCAATCTGCGCACTGTTCCTTGTAAACCGACCTTAACCCGTAATTAAAATAATTTTAAAGCAGCTTACTGAATTCAAGCACCTTTTCTATGCTTCCGTCAATCTTGAGCTTACCTAAAGTAAATGCAGCCACAGGGTCAAGCTTACCCTCCATGAGAGCTAAGAAATTTTTTGATTTCATTGTAATCTTTGCCTGTCTGTCAAAATACTCATAAGGCTCAACCGAAAGAACTCCGTCCTTTACCTCCACGTAAAAAGCGCCCTCGCCCTCTCCTGTTATATTTACCTGAATTGCAAGTAAATCCTTTACAGAGCTTGTATCCACGCCTTTCAGTCTCTTTCTTACTGATTCTACTATCTCTTCGTATGTCATAATGATTCCCCTTTCTTTTGGAATATCGTAATGTTTAAATTGTGTTTCGTCATAATTATATACAATTTTGGTATAATATGTCAATTAAATTTTGTCTATTTTAACTATATTTCAGTCAATTATCATCGATTTGTTTCGACATAACCGTTTTATTGCCACCCATCCTTTTTTCGACAGCCCTCACGATAATAACACCTGTGACACCTGCAATTATTCCTATTAAAATGCCGGCAAGTACATCGGAAGGATAATGTACACCCAGATAAAGTCTGCTCCACGCTATAATCGCTGATATAATAAGGGCAATTATCCCATATTTTTCAGACATCATAATCCAGATAACCGCCACCGCAACAAATGCATGACTAGCATGTCCGGAGGGAAAGGATGCATCCGACGGCTCAGGTATCAGGCACTTTAATCCCTCCACAACCTCATAGGGGCGTATACGCCCAACCATATTCTTGAGCCATACATTTACAATAAGCGCATTTATAACAAGACCGATGGAAAGTGCAAGCCCTGTTTTTCTTGTTGATTTGAATAATAAAAATAAAACTGCCACAGTTATCCAAAAAATCCCCTTGTCGCCAAGTCTTGTCACCGCCTTCATTATGGCAGTCATAAAATCCGTTCTTAAGTTTTCCTGTATCCACAAAAGAATACTGCCATCTGTTTCAAGTAAATGTTCCATAATCTCTAAAACCTCAATACTATTTCGTCCCGAATAAATGCGCACCTCAAAACCTGCGGACTTGTGTTCGCGTTTATGCGTTCATTATATCATATTTATATTTACTCGTTGTATTTATTTTTTTGTTCTGCTATCATATAAGGCATATATGGCAATTATAACTGTAATATGGGTAATGGAAATTGCCTGCGCAATAATAATTTATAAGGAGAGCCTCCACATGGATTTAATAGATTTACACGTACATTCAAATGCCTCTGACGGTTCGTTTACGCCGACGCAGGTTGCGGACCTTGCAATGGATGCGGGGCTTTGTGCAATTGCCCTGACAGACCATGATACCGTTGATGGAATAGCTGAAATAATGGAATATACAAAGGACAAATCACTTGAGGTTGTACCGGGCATTGAGCTTTCCTGCTACTACAATAACAGGGAAATTCATATTCTTGGATTTTATGTCGATTATGAAAGTCCTGAGCTTATGGACGAGCTCAAGGTTTTAAAGGAAGCCCGCATTGGAAGAAACCTGAAAATGATTGAGCTTATGCAGAAGGACGGACTTCCGGTAACTATGGAAAAGCTCCTGCACGGCAACCCTGACAGCGTAATTACAAGGGCGCATTTTGCACGTGTCCTTGTGGAGGAAGGGATCTGTAAGGACAAGGAGGTTGCCTTTCGGAAATATATCGGCATTGGCTGTAAATATTATCTGCCAAAGCCACAGATAACATGTGAAAAAGCAATGAACATACTCACAAAATACAGCAGAGCTGCCTTTCTTGCTCATCCCCTGCTCTATCATTTGGGATATGCTCAGATAGAGGATCTGCTTGTTTATCTGAAGGGATTGGGCTTAAAGGGTCTGGAGGCTTACCACTCCTCCAACAATGCATATGAAAGTGACAGGCTGAGACAGATAGCAATAAAGCATGGTCTTAATATTTCAGGAGGCTCAGACTTCCACGGAATCATCAAGCCCAACATTCGGCTCGGTGCAGGACGCGGCGGAATGAGAGTAAACATCCATCTGTTGGATGAGCTTAAGAAGCTGTAAATGATACAAAGAAACGATACAAGGAGAAATTGAAATGAACAAAAAAGCGCTTATTGCCATGAGCGGTGGGGTAGACTCCTCCGTAGCCGCATACCTTATGAAACAGTCGGGCTACGACTGTGCAGGGGCTACCATGAAGCTTTTTAATGAAAGTACGTTATACACTGCCAAAAACAACACGGCAGACTGCGCAGCAGATACCGAAAAAATTGCAAAAGCCCTTCATATTTCTTTTTCCGTTGTGGATTTTTCCGAAAAATTTAGGGAATATGTTATAGATCAATTTATATACTCATATGAAAACGGCATAACGCCAAATCCATGTATCGTCTGTAACAGACATTTAAAATTTGATGAGCTTTTTCAGTATGCCATGTCCCTTGGCTATGACTTTATTGCAACAGGACACTATGTACGGATACGCCTGAATGAAAACACGGGAAGATATGAGCTTTTAAAGGCTGTTGACTTATCGAAGGATCAAAGCTATGTGCTTTACTCTCTCACCCAGCAGCAGCTTTCCCACGCTGTTTTTCCCCTCGGCTCCCTAAGCAAGAGTGAGGTACGTTCCATTGCCATGAAACAGGGATTTTCAAATGCAGGCAAAAAAGAAAGTCAGGACATATGCTTTGTACCTGACGGACGCTATACGGATTTTATAGAAGATTATACGGGCAAAAAATACCCTGAGGGAAATTTTATTGATACAGAAGGAAATGTTTTAGGTAAACACAAGGGAATTATATATTACACTGTTGGGCAACGCAAGGGCTTAGGCCTTTCCTTTTCACAGCCCATGTATGTGTCTAAGGTTGACCCCATATCAAACACGGTTACCCTTGCAGGAAATGAGGCGCTTTTTTCGAGAACGCTTACCGCTCATAACATTAATCTGATTTCCGTAGAGGAAATATCCGCTCCCATGCGAGTTACCGCAAAGGTAAGATACAGTCACAAGGAGCAATGGGCTACGGTGACACAGCCTGACAAAGATACGTTATTTGTTGAATTTGACGAGCCTCAGCGTGCAATTACAAAGGGACAGTCCGTGGTTTTATACGATGGCGAAATTGTAGTGGGCGGAGGCATTATATGTGAGACACCGGCTATGTTTTAACTTATAACCCCCAAATGCTCCAGCAGTATCTTTAAGCCTATAAGAATAAGTATGATACCTCCGGTCATCTGAGCCTTTTTCTCATATTTTGCTCCAAATATATTTCCAATTTTTACGCCGGCAAAGGAAAAAACAAAGGTTATAACACCGATAAAGCTGACTGCCGCAACAATGTTTACCTTTAAGAATGCAAACGTGACGCCTACCGCAAGGGCATCGATACTTGTGGCAACAGCCATTATGAACATTGTTTTTACGCCAAAGCAATTCTTGCTGCATACTTCACCGCTGTTTTTGTCAGCGTTCCCCTCATCCGCGCTTTCATCAGAAAATGCTTCCTTAAACATATTAATGCCAATAAATGCCAGCAGGGCAAATGCAACCCAATGGTCATATTTTTTTATTGCCCCTGCAAACGCCTGTCCGAGAAAATACCCGATTGCAGGCATAAGCGCCTGAAATCCGCCAAACCATAAGCCGGCAAGCACCATCTGCTTTATCGTTATCTTTTTTGTTTCAAGCCCCTTACATACAGACACGGCAAATGCATCCATGGAAAGCCCGATTGCAAGCACAAGCAATTCTGCAATTCCCATTTAATATGTACTCCTTTTTTATTAATGGAGCTGTCGCAATAAGGATTTGTTTTCTTAGTAACTATGCATTTTTAACAAAGAAAAGCGGAAGTTAAAAATCCTTATTGCGACAGCCACACCTGATTTGTATACCGTCCTATAAAGTCCTGTTCACAAGTACTGTCTTTATTTCCTCAACATTTGAATACCCTTTTTTTTCCATTATGTATTTTAATGCTTCCTCAATGTCCGCCTCAGACAAAATAATCTGCTTGCTCTTGTCTGTTACAACGGTACATCCGCCTCTCATATCACAGCATCTTCCCGTACAGACAGTCTTTTGCAGATTTTTTCTGCTTATGGCGCCAATCTCCTCCAGTATATTTATCATCCTGTATACCGTGGCAATTCCTATGCTGGGGTCTCTCTTATGCGCAAGGAAGTAAACCTCCTTACAACAGGAAAATTCTTCATTTGCAACTATGTTTATAATCAGTCGTCTCGGTTCTGTCATTCTCAAGCCTTTTTTCTTTAATTCTGCAATCATATTCTCCTCGCTAAGGATAACCTGACCAATTGCCTGATTTTCATCTACAGCCATTTTTAAGCCTCCTTATTCCTTATTAAATTATAATATAACGAAAAAAGTCTCTTTACAGCTTATATAATTTTATTTTGAATATTTCCAGCTTACAGCTAAATCAAATACGCTTTCAAATACCAGAATACCGCCTAAAATTCTTATAATCAGATTGTTTGTCTGAAACGGATTACATAAAATTACAACGCCCACAACGAGCATTATAACGGCAGCAACCAGCATAGGCTGCCATCTGCTGTCAGGCATATTTTTCTTTATTTCCAGAGAATACTGCAGCTTAATAATTCCATTTACCGCAATCATAATTCCAAGAAGTATTGGTATGACCGACATAAGCACCTTTGCAATAAACGCCGCCAGAACAATATAGATTATTCCGATGACAATTACGGATTTTGACTTATATTCCATATATCCGTAGGCGTCCTCCTTCGGCTTGCCAAAGTAGCTTAAAATTTTTGCCACGCCCATAATGACAAATGCAATTGCTATAATATTTGCAAGGGTTTTTTGCGCCGTGTCCGGAAACACAAGAAACAAGCCGCCCAGAACAAGCATTATAAGCCTCACACCGTGACCCTTTCTAAGGTCGTTTATGTATCTCTTTAAACCTTCCATATTTACCTCCTTATGTTAAAATATCCTCTTCGTAAATACCAAGTATTTTTATTTCGTTATATTTGTTTATGTTTGCAAGCGCCTCCTTAATACTGCTGACACGTCCTGCATATGCGTCTATCTCTATATAGAAATTATATGTGCCAAGCTCCTGCTTTGTAGGTCTTGACATAATTGATATAAGATTTATCTGCTTGTCATAAAACTCCTTTAATATCTCATACAAAAGTCCGGGACGGTCTGACTTTGGCATTATGTAAACCGGCATTCTTATTTTTTCCTTGCCGGAATATCCGCTAAAGCTTACGTTGTCATCCTTTTTTAACACAATAAATCTTGTATGGTTATTCTCCGCATCTGTTATGCTCTCCAAAACCATACGGTTTGAATTGTTGTTTTTTTCCTCCAAAGCAACATGTCTTGGGACAATTGCCGCCCTGCCTGCCACATCCTCAAGCATGTAATACGACTCCATATTACTTTCGGTGGTGATAATTTTTACGTTTTCAAGGGAGTTGATAAATTTTCTGCACTGTCCGTTTGCCTTGAACTGTACATAAAGTGTATCAATGTCCTCTGTCTTTTCTGCATTCGCCACTGCTGAAAACTGGACGGGAACCATATGCTCATCGATTATCCTCACCTGCTTTTCAAGAAGCAAATCCAATGTCCTTTGAACATATCCGTCCAGGGTATTTTCAAGGGGAACAATTCCCATTTCACATTGGTTATCTCCGTTTTCGTCACAGACCGCATTAAAAACCTCGTCAATAGTAGGGTAATATGCCGCCTCTATATCATACTTGTTACCATTCTTGTCCGAATGTTCCTTCATAAGCTGCCTGTATTCCAGAAACGCCATATCGCTGAAGGTTCCCTTTGGCCCTAAAACTGCTGCCTTAATTATATCCATTCGTAGTTGCCTCCCGTTATTGCAAGACTGAGCAGCGCATCCATTTTTTCTACATCCTCGCCGCGCACTACCTTTATGAGCCTCGCATTTTTATTTTCAGGGGCCATTTCCTCATCAGGACCTATCTCAAGGTCAACCTCCTCTGCGCAATACGGACACACAATCTGACTTTCCTTCTCAAGGGAAAGAAATCTTGTTTTGCAGCAGTCACATTCATAATAACCACATTCTGTTGTATCGTCAGGTATATAATACATTTTATTTCTCCTTAGCCAAGCCGGACTTTTTATTTTTGTTCAAATACAGATTTGGGCTGTTTGCACACAGGACATACAAAGTCCTCGGAAAGCTCCTCAAATGGAATATCTCCCTGATAAATATATCCGCATACGGAGCATACCCATTTTTTGCCGGGTGTTTCTTTTTCATCCTTTTCTTCCGGCAGATACGTCGGCGCATTTTTAGGGCTTTTTCCGTTTTTAACCTTATGATAATATGCGTAGGTCATAGGTGTTCCGGACTTAACCTCAGCATCCTTAATTTCCACAAAAAATACCGTGTGGGTGCCTGTCTCATAGCTTCCTATAACGTCGCCTGCAAAGTAACCGCATGTACTGTCCTTTAAGACAGGATTGCCATATGCCCATTCAAAGGGTATATTTTCAAATTTATTTACATCTTTTCCTGACTGAAAGCCAAAATTGCCAATGAGCGTCATATCAGCGTTTTCCGTAAGTATATTTACGGCAAGGCTCTTTGACTCCTTTATGCATTTATTTGTATAGTTATCATGATTGATGCTTACTGCAACAACGGCAGGGTCCGAAGTTATCTGCATACAGCTGTTGGCAACACATCCCGTCTGACGCATACCGTCCATGGTTGTTACCACATAAACTCCGTAAGACAAATTTCTGAAAATATTTTTATCCATAAACGACCTCCTTAATCTGAACATCAGCCATTCCATATTTGCCTTCGGCATATGTTCCGATTTACTTCGTAAATCGAGAACTCTATGGGCTGACGTCGTGTCTCGGCGGCTTTGCCACCGGACATACTACATGTCAAGTTTTCATAGAAAACTTGACACAACCTTTAGCAATATAGCATACATTATACGCCATTCTACCTTTTTTTACTATTAATTTATCGTTATTTTTCCTGTTTCCATTGGCGTATCTCCCTCAGGCGGTCATAGGCTTTCTTTTCATCCCCCTGTTTTGTAGGATAGTAATAGCGTTCCTCCTCCATGCCATCAGGCATACACTGCATCCGGGAAAGCTTTTCCTCCGTATCGTGCGCATACACGTAATCCTTTCCGTAATCAAGCTGCCGCATAAGCTTCGTTACCCCGTTGCGAAGATTAAGGGGTACCGGCTGCGCTCCGTTTTCCCTGACAGAACGCTTACCGCTTTCACAGGCAGCGTAAAGGGAATTGGATTTAGGTGCCATTGCAAGATACGTTACGGCATGGGTCAGATGCACGTCACATTCGGGAACCCCTAAGAAATGACACGCCTGATATGCGGCAACCGCCACCATGAGGGCATTGCTGTCCGCCATTCCCACATCCTCACTTGCAAATCTTATAAGCCTTCTCGCTATGTAGAGCGGGTTTTCTCCTCCCTCAAGCATCCGCAGCATCCAGTAAATCGCAGCGTCAGGGTCGCTGTTGCGCATGGATTTGTGGAGTGCGGAAATCATATTGTAATGCTCCTCACCGCTTTTATCATATAGCAGGGATTTTTTCCCTATGCACTGCTCCATAATCTCATCGGTGACGGTAAAACCATCCTCGCTTATCTCGCTGTTTAATACGACCATTTCCAGCGTATTCAGGGCAGTTCTCGCATCACCGTCCGCAAATATGGCAATCGTTTTTATGTGGGCATCGGATATTTTTACTCCCTGTGTTCCAAATCCGTCCGGAGATGATATGGCATTATTTATGAGCTTAATCAGGTCACCCTCACCAAGCGCCTTTAAGACAAATACCCTGCATCTCGACAAAAGCGCCGCATTTACCTCAAAAGAAGGATTTTCTGTGGTAGCTCCTATAAGCGTTATGCTGCCCTTCTCAACAAAGGGAAGAAATGCATCCTGCTGCGCCTTGTTAAAGCGGTGTATCTCATCTATGAAAAGAACGGTATGCGTGCCCATTTTCTGACTGTCTTCCGCTTTTTTCATAACATCCTTTATCTCTTTTATTCCACTTGTGACAGCGCTGAAATTAATAAATTCCGCATTTGTCCTTGCGGCTATTATGCCTGCAAGAGTTGTTTTTCCAACGCCCGGCGGTCCCCAGAAAATCATGGAGGACACCTGATCCTTTTCTATAAGCTGCCTTAGTATTTTTCCCTTTCCAAGCAAATGCTCCTGTCCCACAAACGCATCAAGGGTTTTGGGTCTTAATCTGCTTGCAAGAGGAATGTGCTTTGGCGCATAATCAAATAATGACATCTGATCCACAATAAACCATCCTCCTTTTTTGTTCCTTTATCCCCTGTACGCAATCCTTATTATGTCGTCAATCTTTACTTCCTTTATTGTCGCATCCTTTATTTTAGCCCTGTCGGAAATATCGCATATAAGTCCTGCCCCTGTTATTTCTTTTTTTGAAAATTGGTATGTAACAATATTTCCTTCCACATTTATTATCTTTGCTTGTTCATGTTCAACATAGTTTTCATCATAGTATTCCACAACAAGATTACGGTTTGGCGCAATCCGGTTTACAAGCTCCTCCAGAGGTCCATCCTCCACAATTTTTCCCTTGTTAATTATAATAAGCCGTTTACATAATTCTTCTATATCCCCTAAATCATGTGTGGTAAGTATTATGGTAGTTCCCTTGACACGGTTGATTTCCTTTATAAATTTACGGATTGCATACTTGCCCTCAACGTCAAGCCCAATGGTCGGCTCATCCAGAAACAACACGGACGGGGAATGAAGCATCGCAGCTACAAGGTCGCCTCTCATCCTCTGTCCGAGAGAAAGCTGTCTTACGGGAATATTTATTATTTCTTCTATGCCAAGTATGTCATCCATAACCTTGAGATTTTCCTCATACATGGCTTTCGGAATTTTATAAATGTGCCTCATCATCTCAAAGCTTTCGCCAAGCCTCAGATCCCAGTTGAGCTGTGTCCTCTGACCGAATACAACGCCAAGATCCTGCACTACATGAACCCTGTCCTTCTGCGGATTTCTCCCATTAATTAAAATATCGCCGGAGGTTGGAACGAGTATGCCTGACATCATTTTTACGGTAGTGCTTTTCCCTGCGCCGTTCGGTCCTATAAATGCAGTTATCTCACCCTTGGGAATTGTAAAGCTTATGTCATCAACAGCCCGAAGTATTTCATATTTTCTCACAAACAGATTTTTGACCGCACCTGCAAGCCCCTTTTCCTTTTGGGCAATTTTATATTCCTTTTTTAAATTTTTCACTACAATTGTGTCCATGTAATTCTCCCTGTTCTTTTTGAACGTCAGCTACTCCATATTTGCCTTCGGCATATGTTTTCACTGTCCTGCGCTTTCATAGCTTCGAAGTCCGACCTTGAAAAACAGTGCAGCCAAGGTCATTGTAACAACGCCGATTACCAGTGAAATAACTGCTCCCATGCCCGTTCCCGACAAAAGGTCCTTTGCAGGATAGTAGCTTATCCACCCGATGGGAATAATATAGGTAAGTATTATCTGCATCATCCTCGGGTACATGGAAAGAGGATACATGGTCGTCTTATCAAAAAACTCCTGTGTAAATCCTGCAAAATCATTCCTGCTTTTCGTCCAGAAAGAAAATGTACCCATTATAATGTAAATTCCTCCACGAATAAGCGTAGCCCCTGTTATAAGCAGGAGAACCGCCATGACATTCCCTATGCTCCAATGAAAATGCACCTTATGACAGCCATATGCAAACACACAGACTCCCGGAATTAAATCCGTAAAGCCTACGATGTTAAATTGCGTAAAGAAAAACTGAAACAGCACGCTTAATGGTCTGAGCATATAACGGTCAAAATCCCCTCCTACAACATATTCGCCCATAAACCAGCCCTGCACAAAAAATATCATGGAAAAAGCATGGGATATAACCGCTATTCCATATAAAAATGCAAGGTGTCCGTAGTCCCAGCCGTTTATTGTTCCAAATCTTGCAACAACAAATTTAATTGTTGCAAATCCCAATATGAACTGAATGGGATTTGACAAAAGCCAGCCTACAAAGTTTGCGGGATATTCAAGCATTGTAAGCACAGCAAGCTTTACATGATACAGGCTTACGTCAATATAATGTTTTATGCGCTCCATATACTATCCTCCCTGAACCATAACCTTTTTTGTCATGCTTTTTTCTGCCGCATAAAATGACCCACTTAATATCACAAGCCACACAAGCTGTATTGTAAGCTTTGGCATTGCCGTTTGTAACGTATATCTGCCTATATAAAGGTCAAGGGGAAGCTGATAAATGTAGACAAACGGAAGTGCGCCCAATATCCCCTGCGCCCACTCCGGAAAAAACCACACGGGTATAATGCTTCCTGATAAAAGTCTTAAAATATGCTTTTTAACCTGAATAAGCGGAGACATGTTAATCGTTACAAAGGATAGCAGAGAAAACAGCGCCGCAAAAAACCAGTTAATAAAAAATGACATAAGGAGGCTTACAAAAAAAAGCGCTGCGCTCACCCCGTCAGCAGGAAGCGGCATGCCAATAAACAGACTTCCTATTAAAAGAATCGGCAGTCCGTTTATAAAAAACAGGGATGTTATATTCCCTAAGTCCTCAAAAAAATATATGGAGAATAACGGTACAGGCTTCAGCATGTCCATAGCTACTGTTCCCTTTTTCACACTTTCCATAAGCTTAAATTCAACCGTTGTCACAAAAAGTATGGACATCACTGCGGAAATGACCGTATATGTAAGCATATCATAAACGCCTGCTCCCTGTACGCTGTCATATCCGCTATATATTGCCTTCCAGAAAAATGCAGTTGCAAACATGGCAATACACTGAAATATAATGTTGGCAAACACATCAAAGCGATAGGCAAGGGCTTTTTGTATTCGCATCTTATAAATAAAGCTGTAAGCTGATTTGTTGCTCATATTCTGCCCCCGGTTTTATAATTTACCTCTTGCCTGACTGTTCAGAACAAGTATGAAACATCTGTTTTTCATGGTTTTACACATTACTAAATTATATCAGAGCATGCGTTTAAGTCAAGAAATATATTGCTTTCTGATGCTCTTTCATATACACTAGAGATAAATAGTTTTCTGCCAATTAAATGGAAAATGAATAATTCGAAAAAAGGAAGTGATATTATATGCCGATGAATACACCAAAGGAAATCGTTGACTTAAATATGCAGGGTGCAGTAGGAAAAGCCAATATGAGGCTTCCCAAAATGATTACCCTGGGAATTCTTGCCGGAATGTTTATTGCCCTTGGCGGCGTAACAAGCAGCACCGCTGTACATAATATTTCAAATACAGGTCTTGCCAAGGTTTTAGGCGGCGCGGTATTTCCCATAGGACTTTTGATGATTGTCCTTGTAGGCGGCGAGCTTTTTACGGGTAACTGTCTTATGATTATGGCAGCCTTGGACAAGCGCTTTACAATTATGCGCCTTATCCGTAATTTATTCGTTGTATTTCTGGCTAATTTCTTCGGCGCTTTTATAATAGACGTGCTGGTTTTTCACAGCGGCAATTTTAATTTAAGCGGAGGAGCGCTGGGCGCATACACCATAAAGGTGGCTGTGGATAAATCGAACATATCCTTTGTGAACGGGCTTGCCTCCGGCATTCTCTGTAACTTTCTTGTATGTATGGCCATTATGAAGGGTACGGCAGCAAAGGATGTTGCAGGTAAAATCCTTGCAACATGGTTTCCAATCTTTGCGTTCGTTTTAAACGGCTTTGAGCATATTGTTGCTAATATGTATTACATACCTGTGGGTATTCTGGCAAAGACTAATTCTAATTATGTTGCCCTTGCAAGGGAATTGTACGGTATAACAACAGCACAGCTTGAGCATTTGGATTTCGGCGGCATTCTTCAGAACTTTATTCCGGTCACAATCGGCAATCTGTTAGGCGGCATGTTTATAGGAATTATGCTTTATTATATAAATATAAAATTTGATAAGAAAAAAAGAAGCAAACCGGAGCATACATCTGCAAATGAATAACACGGAGGCATATCATGAGATATAATTACACGGTTCCAAAAAGAAAATATAATCGAATAGCCTACAGAATTATGGGATTTATTTTTATTTCCATATCTGCAATTCAATTTTTTACAATATTTAAGGGTCTGTCAGGCCACATAATGCTTACAAGCCTGTTTGCATTTGGTCTTGGAGCATACGGCATATATCTTGTCATGTCCTCCCTAAGAAAACAGGCATTCGACATAACCTATGTTTTCTCTGATGACGGAATAAAGGTAGTCCACCATTACGGCGAGACAAATTACACCTACGATAAGGTTGACTTTATAACAATGATAATACCGGATGAATCCATGCTGTTTTATATGCTTAATCTGAAAGCCGGCAGGGATTTATATTCCATTCCTTTTACAATGAAGCAGGAGCTTTGCGAAAAAATATATGAGCTTGTGAACAGCCATATACCAAAAGCCGAGACATAAAAGAAAGCTGTCGCACTAAGGATACTACCTTAAATATTCTTAATGCGACAGCCTTTTCTTGTTGCTTATTATTCCATTTTCTTCTCTCAGATATCAATCTGATATTTTACATACTTACCTCAATCCACTATTATCTGACTGGTTGTATATTTCAGCTTCCGGACATTTATCTCGGACATTTTATGAAATATTTTTTTATTTCTTACGATATATGATATCATCCCTGCCCGGTCCGTTTGACACCATGGTAATCGGGAATCCAAGCTGCTCCTCAATAAACTCAATATATTTCCGGCAGTTTTCAGGAAGCTCCTCATACTTCTTTATTCCCCGTATGTCCTCCTTCCAGCCCGGAAGTGTGGTTAATACCGGCTTCGCCTTATTAAGCTTATTTGTTGTCGGGAAGTCTGTTGTCACCTCTCCGTCTATCTCATAGCCCACACATACAGGAATTTCGTCCAGATAGCCAAGGACGTCAAGCACCGTGAACGCCACATCCGTCGTTCCCTGAATACGGCATCCGTACTTTGATGCCACACAGTCAAACCAGCCCATACGCCTCGGTCTTCCGGTTGTTGCGCCGTACTCACCTCCGTCGCCGCCACGTCGTCTCAATTCATCTGCCTCATCGCCAAATATTTCACTAACAAATGCGCCTGCGCCTACTGCACTGGAATATGCCTTACATACGGTAATTATTTTCTTTATCTCGTATGGAGGTATTCCCGCTCCGATTGCTCCGTATGCGGCAAGGGTTGAGGAGGAGGTAACCATTGGATATATACCATGATCCGGATCCTTTAGCGAGCCAAGCTGTCCCTCCAGAAGAATGTTTTTGCCCTCCTTTATTGCCTCATAAAGATATGCGGAAACATCACACACATAAGGCTCTACCATACGCTTATACTCCATAAGCGTATCAAATATCTCATCTACCTTAAGCAACGGTTTGTGGTAAAGATGCTCTAAAATAATATTTTTCTGTACAATTACTCTCTCAATTTTTTCTTTCAACGACGCCTCATCAAAAAGCTCGCTTACCTGAAAACCTATTTTTGCATACTTATCTGAATAAAAAGGCGCTATGCCCGATTTCGTTGAACCGAAGGATTTGCCCGCAAGCCTCTCCTCCTCATACTCATCAAGCTTTATATGATAAGGCATAACCATCTGTGCCCTGTCAGATACCAGAATTTTAGGTGTCGGAACATTCTTGTCTGTAATGGATTTTATTTCATTAAACAGTACAGGTATGTTAAGTGCCACTCCGTTTCCTATAATACTCGTTGTGTGGTCATAAAACACACCGGACGGAAGGGTATGTAACGCAAACTTTCCATAGTTATTAACTATAGTATGCCCAGCATTTGCTCCTCCCTGAAACCTGACGATTATGTCGGCCTCCCGTGCCAGCATATCCGTTATTTTACCTTTTCCTTCGTCGCCCCAATTGGCTCCTACTACTGCTTGTACCATGTTATTACAATACCTCCAATTACTTTATACTCTGAACTGTCCCATACGTTTTATAAGGTTCTTTGATTCCGTCTCAAGTACTCTTGCATTCTCCGCTGCCGTATCACTGTTGGTGCTTACCGTCTGCGTATAATCTTCAAGTTCCTTTGCAGATTCAGCTATCTGCTCCGTTGACTCAACCTGCCCTCTGGCAATTTCCTGCATGTCAAGCGCAACCTTATCAACCATTTCCATAAGCTCAACCATGTGCTTAATCCTTTTGTTTGTCTCAGCCACTTTCTCATATACAATATCAAAGGTTTCAGTCGTCTGTGTAACAACAATTGCATTTTCCTTTACCTCGTACACACTCTGTTCCATCTGACCCTCTGCTTCCTGCATGGTAAGACTTATTTCCTCCGTAAGCCTTGAAATGTCCTCCGCTGCATTTTTACTGTTCTCTGCAAGATTGCTTATCTGCTCCGCAACAACCGCAAAACCTCGTCCTGCTTCTCCTGCACGCGCAGCCTCAATGGACGCATTAAGAGAAAGAAGATTTGTCTCATCCGCAATATCCGTAATAAGCGTTACCATTTTGCTGATATTGGATGTAACCTCTCCCGCCCTTTTTATCTGACCGGCAAGGTTGCCTATTGTATTTTCTATGCTGTACATTCCGGCGCTTACCTTCTGCATGTCACTCTTACCGCCCTCAGAGGCGTCAACAGTCTGAAGCATAATATCTCCTGCCCGCTCACACTCTGTCTTTGCAGTTAAAATAACATTTGTAAGCTCAGACATATGTACGGAAACATCCTCCGCAGCCCTTGAAAGTGAATCCACCATTTCATTGAGTGTCTCCACAGCATTGCTCTGATGCATTGACGAATCAGATAATTCCTCGGACACACGACCATTTTCCTCCGACTGCCTGCTGAGCCAGTCAGCGGTATGTGAAATATCAGATATTGTAGTACGCATATTTGTCAGAAAATTCTGCATATTGCGGCTCATATTTGCAATTTCATCATTACCCTTAACCTCAATGTCGTGGGAGAAATCTCCCGCTGCCACATCCTTCAATACATTTGTTACATTCTCAACCGGTCTTACAATACCATTTACAATTCTGATTATAACAAATATAAGAATAAATGCCGCAATAACAGCTATAACGGTCATAATAATTTCAACACGGGTAAGGTCTGCAAGAACATCAGAGCGTTTCATGCACGTCACAAGATACCAGTCCGTATTTTCAATTTCATTTATGCTTACATAATATTTTCCACCCTTGCCCTCAAGCAGCAGAAGCTTTGTCTTTCCGTCACTGATTGCTTTGCTGATGCTGCCATAAAGCTTATCAAGACCCGCATCGTCAAGCTTTACATCCACCATGCTGCTGTCCGGATGCGCAAGTATCGTCTGTGTTGTCTTTGTCACAAAGAATGCATTTTCAATGCTGCCTTCCGTAATCTCCGCTACAAGCTCAGAAAGGTAATCCAGATAAACATCCACGGCAAGAACCCTGACTGCAGCATCATAATCCATACGCACAGTTGCACTCACACAGACATCCCCTGTCTGTGAATCATAATACGGCTCACCAAATGCAAATTTTTCGTTTTTCACGCCTTCAATATACCAGTCACGCTCCGTAAGCACCCAGTCGTCATCCGGTACCCATCCTGAGCCGTCGAGATATACGCCCGTGTCATCACCCATATAAAGACCTACCGGATAAGCAGGATTTTTTTCACAGGAGGTTTCCATATATGCAAGTATAGCGGCGTCATCCTTAAAGCCCGCCTCTTCTATTGCATTTTTATATATATTCAGCTCACTGAAAATCTGTCCCGTCCATGCGCTGATTTTTTCAGCATAAACCTCAGATTCCGTTGCAAACCTATCCGTTGCAAGCTTCAGAATAGCCCCTCTGCAAAGTACAAAAAAAGCAAAAACCATAATAATAAATATTGGAATTATCAAGCTGATAAGCTTGAAGCGCACGCCCGTCTTTTTTCCTTTGCTCATTAGCCGTAACCTCCGTTTTTTTATCTTAAGGTGTAATCACACACATATATTATTATATTTGTTTTTATGCGCAGGGTCAATGCTTTTATTTATACATTTATCTCAGCCTTAACTCCAAGTATATCCCTGTTTGCATCAAGTATAGGCTTCACAACCTCGCAGAGGAATTCCTCCGTCTGCTCAGGTGCGCGTCCCACAAAATTAATCGGCTCAAGCAGTGCGACAATTTCCTCCTTACTCATTCCAAAGGCATCATCCTTTGCAATAAGGTCTACAAGGTTATTTTCGTTTCCGTATTTCTTTACCTGCTCTCCCGCCTTCATGGAATATTCCCTTATTTTCTCATGAAGCTCCTGCCTGTTTCCACCGCGCTTTACGGCATCCATCATAATATTTTCTGTAGCCATAAACGGAATTTCTTTCATAAATCTCTGATATATTACCTTGTCATATACAACAAGACCGTCCACAACATTTAAATATAAATCAAGTATACCGTCCACTGCAAGAAACGCCTCCGGCACAGATATTCTCTTATTTGCTGAATCATCAAGCGTTCTCTCAAACCACTGTGTGGCTGCCGTTATGGCAGGGTTGAGCGCATCAACCATAACATAGTTTGCAAGGGACGCTATTCTTTCGCTTCTCATAGGATTTCTCTTATACGCCATCGCGGAGGAGCCAATCTGATTTTTCTCAAACGGTTCTTCTATTTCCTTAAGATGCTGTAAAAGTCTTATGTCATTTGAAAATTTATGCGCACTCATTGCTATTCCGCTTAAAACATTTAATACCCTTGCATCAACCTTTCTTGAATATGTCTGTCCCGAAACAGGATAACACTCCTTAAATCCCATCTTAGCGGCTATGATTCCGTCTATTTTTCTTACCGTTTCATGGTCGCCGTTAAAAAGCTCAAGAAAGCTTGCCTGAGTACCTGTCGTTCCTTTTGAGCCAAGCAGTTTTTGCTGGTCTATCATATATTCTATATCGCTTAAATCAAGTAAAAGCTCCTGCATCCAGAGTGTTGCGCGCTTTCCCACTGTAGTAGGCTGTGCCGGCTGAAAATGTGTAAAAGCAAGTGTCGGAAGATCTTTATATTTATCTGCAAATTTTGCAAGCTCGTCTATTACGTTTATAAGCTTTTTCCTCACAAGCTTCAAAGCCTCTGTCATAACGATTACATCCGTATTGTCCCCCACATAACAGCTTGTAGCTCCCAGATGGATTATACCTGCCGCCTTTGGACACTGTATGCCATAAGCATATACATGACTCATGACGTCATGACGCACAAGCTTTTCCCGTTCTTTTGCAACCTCATAGTTTATATCCTCAACATGACTTTTAAGCTCATCAAGCTGCTCGTCGGTTATTCTTGGATTTCCGTCTGCATCCTTAAGTTCAAGCTCTTTCTCCGCCTCGGCAAGCGCAATCCAGAGCCTCCTCCATGTTTTAAATTTCATGTCCGGTGAAAAAATATACTGCATTTCCTTACTTGCATATCTCTCTGACAGCGGGCTTACATATTTATCGTTCATAACATACATCCTTCCATTATTTTGTATAAAAACCGCGTGCGTATAGCCGTCTTCACAACCATACATGCAACAATGTAAATTATGCCTTAGTTGGATTAAACTGTCAAATATTTTGTGTTTTTTTTGTAGCATATTGTATTAATATTTTCATTAAGCTGTCGGTACTCAGGTGACGTATGATACAAATATTCTTAAAGCGACGGCACCATGAAAAAAATTATGGAAATATATTTAGTTTTTTGGTATAATGTGCATAAAAGCACATTATACTTTGCGCAGTAGCAGCGCAAATAGCGCACCGTCAATCGAAGGTTGACGGTATGGTATAATATGCACAACAGATTATATAAATGTATTCGGAGGATTTTTTTATGCAAGAGAAAAGAAAATACGAACGATTACCAATTAAACTTAAGCTTGAGGTTTCAAATCTTTTTAAACAGGATGGAATAAACATAGATGCCTTAAATACAGAGATTGAGGTTTTTGATATTTCAAAAGCAGGTATCGGTTTTATGTCTGCCAGCAAACTTCCTGTTGATTACTATTTTAATGCCACAATCGAATTTGTCGGCACTGATGAGATTATATTGTCAGTTGTCAAAATCCTCTATGAAACGCCAATCGGTAATGCAGGATACAGATACGGATGCGAATTTGTGGGGCTTCCATCCATGTACCATCACCTGTTTGATGAGTACGCCGAGCTGCATAAAAAACCAGCAGAAAAATAAAAAGAGGACGTCGGCAATTTAGTGCCGGCGTCCTCTTTTTATTTTCTGCTGTCCATATATTCCTTAAGCGCATCCTTCCACTCAGCAAACTTATAATCCGTTGTGAGCCTCAGCATATAGTTATCCAGCACGGAATATGCCGGACGCTTTGCCGGAGTTGGATATTCTTCTGTTGTAATGTGCTTAACCCTCGTGGAAAGCCCTGCAAGCCGGAATATTTCCTCCGTGAAATCCGCCCATGAACAAAAGCCCTCACATGTTCCATGAAATATACCATAGTTCTCCGTAGGCTCAATAAACTTTATCATCCTTGCAAGCTCCATAGCGCTTGTCGGGGAGCCAATCTGATCTTCCACCACGCTTACCTCGTCATGGGTTTCGGCAAGGGAAAGCATTGTTTTTACAAAATTTTTTCCGTCGCCATAAAGCCATGCGGTTCTTACAATAAAAAACTTGTCTGCAAACTGCTTTACAAATTCCTCACCTGCAAGCTTAGTCTTACCATATGCTCCAAGAGGCGCGACTGTTGCAAATTCGTTATACGGCTCCACAGCTGTTCCGTCAAACACGTAATCAGTAGAAACATGGATAAGCTTTGCACCTGTCTTTGCCGCCGCAATGCTTAAGTTTCTCGGACCTATGGCATTTATCTTATATGCTGAATCCCACTGCGTTTCACATGCATTTACATTTGTATGTGCAGCGCAGTTTATAATAACATCAGGCTTCCTTTCCGAAATAAAACTGATAACAGCATCAATGCTCGTTATATCCAAATCCTCCACATCAGTGTTTATAAGCTCTGCCTGTTCATTCTTATATACCTCATTTATCGCCCTGCCAAGCTGACCGTTGCAGCCTGTTACCAATATCTTTTTCATAACATTTCTCCTGAAATAATCAAAAATATAGTCATATTTATTGTTCCTGAACATCCACACTGTCATACTCCTCAAATTTCATTTCATCCTCTTTTTTGAATGCCTCCGTACTATCCTTTTTAAGCAATACGGTAATTGTCTGAAATATGAGTTTTATATCAAGCCAGAAGCTGTACTCCTCAATATATATAAGATCAAGAATAAGCTTGTCCCTGGGTGATGTATTATATTTTCCCGCTATTTGCGCATTTCCCGTTATACCTGCCTTTACGCGCAAGCGGTACTCAAACTCAGGAAATTCCGACGTGTAGCTGAATATATTTGCAAGCATCTCAGGTCTGGGGCCGACAACGCTCATCTCTCCCTTTAATACATTACAAAACTGCGGTATCTCATCTATTCTGTATTTTCTTAAAATTTTACCTACCTTCGTTACCCTGACATCGTCCTCCACAACGGAATAATTCTCCACATCCTCCTTCATGGTTCTGAGCTTATATACGGAAAATATCCTTCCATATCTTGTAGCCCTGTTTTGCTTGAAGATAACCTTGCCTCCATCCTCAAGCTTTATACATATAGCAGCAACAAGAAGAATCGGAGATGTAACAGCAAGCGCAACAACCGATATTACAATATCAAATGCTCGCTTTAATATTCTCTGCTCCAGTGTAAGTCCTTTTGAAAAATTTCCAAACAGCGAAACATCATCCAGAATAATATGCTTTGTATTCCGTTCCACAACGTCATGCATACTTGGATTAAAGTAAACATTTTTCATATTCTGATAACAGTACTCTATTATATCCGTACGTTCCTGCACCGGAACATCATAAATAAAAACCGTATCGTTTTCTTTAATGTACTGTTTTAAATTTTCATTACGGTAATCTACCGCCCTCTTTATGCTGTATTGCAGCTTATATTTTTTTATTCCCCGTATAATCTCGTTCAGACTTCTCTGGGATGAGGTTATGATAATACATTTTTCAGGGTCATACAACTTGAAATACAGCGCATTACCACCATATACATATATAAGTATGACAATATACTGGATTGCGGTTATGGGAATAATTAAAAACGGCTGCTCCAGCTCAAACACATGATTATTCTGTGTATTTGTGTTCATGACGGAAAGCGCAAGCATGCCTACTATATTTGTAAATAATATAGTGAGAAAAATAGAATTTACGATAGGCTTGCTTTTTCTCTTTCCTATGTCATATCTTCCGTATATATTCGAAAACATATACCCCATGATAAGGCACGAAACAATTACAATGACCGACGTTCTGGATACGTTATAAAGCTGCCTGTTTTTTTGTGCGTACATAATATAAAATATAAAAAACAATATGGCATACAGAGACATCTTCAATATAAATATTATTGATGTTTCAAGCTTTCTGAGTTTTCTTTTCATCTTAACACCTTTAGATTACTGTACCTCGTAGCCCTTAGCCTTTATAATCTGTACCACCGAGGTTACACAATCCTTACATATTTCATCAGTTTCTGCTTCAACCATAACCCTGACAACAGGCTCAGTTCCACTTTCCCGAAGAAGCACGCGTCCATTATCTCCTAATTTTTCTGCCACAGCATCCACTGCTGCAAGAACCTCAGCATCCTCCATAACAGGCTTTTTATCCACAACCTTAACATTTTCAAGGAGCTGCGGATATATTTTAATATCCCTTGTAAGCTCGGACATTGTCATCTTACTTTCGATTACCGTCTCCATAAGCTTCAGTGACGTGAGAACACCATCGCCGGTTCGTGCATATTTTGAAAAGATAATATGACCGCTCTGCTCACCGCCAAGAACATAACCGTTTTCCATCATACATTCATAGACATACTTGTCTCCCACGGTTGTCTTGGCATACTCTATGCCCTCTGCGTCAAGCGCCTTATACAAGCCGAGATTTGACATAATTGTCGTCACGATTGTATTGCCTGTAAGCTGTCCGTTATCCCTCATATATTTTCCGCAAATATACAGTATTTTATCTCCGTCCACGAGATTGCCTTTTTCATCGACGGCAAGACAGCGGTCGGCGTCGCCGTCATATGCAAATCCCGCATCCAGATTATTTTCCATTACAAATTTCTGAAGTCCTTCTATATGCGTAGAGCCGCAGTTTGTATTGATGTTCGTACCGTCAGGGTCATTGTTTATAACGTATGTCTTTGCGCCAAGTGCATCAAAAACTGCCTTTGCAACAGTAGAGGCAGCGCCATTTGCACAGTCAAGACCAATTCTTAAATTCTTAAAGGAACGGGTAGGGAGCGTCATAAGATATCCGATATATCTGTTTCTTCCCATTGAATAATCCGTAGTCCTTCCGATATTTTCCTTCAGGGCAAATGGTATCTCCGGTATATCGCCGTCAATGTATCTCTCAATTTCCTCCTCAACCTCAGCCTCCATCTTTGAGCCCCGGCTGTTAATAAGCTTTATGCCGTTATCATAAAATGGATTATGGCTCGCTGAAATCATGATGCCACAGTCAAACTCATCAACCCTTGTTATATATGACACGCTTGGAGTCGGCGTCACATGCATAAGATACACATCAGCGCCGCTTGCCGTAATTCCTGCCACAAGGGAATACTCAAACATATAGCTTGAACGTCTTGTGTCCTTTCCGATTACGATGCGCGCCCGTTCCCCGTCTGTTCTCTTTTTTCCAAAATAATAGCCTACATATCTTCCCACTTTATATGCATGCTCTACCGTTAAAAATACATTCGCCTCTCCCCGAAAGCCGTCAGTACCAAAATATTTACCCATGGTAATATATTCCTTTCTATAAACATACTACCTTACATTATATTCTAATTCCCATAAAATGTAAAGGAAAAGGAAATGCCCTGATTCAGGGCACACAGGACAACAACTGTCTACTCCCAGCCATCATAGTAATCCTCATCATACATGTCATCGGATTGCTCCAAATCAGTTATGGCGCTTTCATCACTGCTTTCACTTTCCGTTATTCCCTTTGCATAGCCTGCATCATGGTAGATGCCTACCGCCTGTTTTTCATTTATGATTGTAACCTCACCTGTTTCTCCGCCAAATTCACCGTCCAGAGTCCATTCAACAGGCGTCTCACTTATTATATGGATTTTTGCCGCTTTTATTTGAAAAAACATTTCATTGCCCTCAATATCGCCATTTGTCAGAACTGCTGACAAAATCTGCTGAAGCTCCGCAGGATTCTGAGGCTTTTTTATAAAAAAACAATCGAATTTGCCATCGTCCAGAACAACATGCTTTGTTCCCCTTATTTTAAAGCCTGCAACGGAAAAGGAGTTTGTTATCATTCCGTATATATATTCTCCCGTAATGAGAGCGTCATCAAACTGCGCCTCAAGCTTGTATGACTTGAAGTTTGCAATATTTTTAAGCGCCTCAACAACATATGCGCTGTGTCCGAGAACTCTTTTTAATGACTGCTTCGTGCTGTAGGATATATCCGTAAAAATTCCGAATGCAGCAATGTAAACAAAATGCTTATCCTCAAACCTGCCCACATCCACAAACTGCTCCGCACCGTTTACTATCTGAGCTGCCGCCTCAACAGGCTTCCTTGATATTCCAAGGCTTCTTGCAAAATCATTTGTAGTGCCTACCGGTATATACCCTATGGAAATCTTTTGTTCTCCCATATCCATATAACCGCATACTGTATCTCTTAAGGTTCCATCCCCGCCGGCGCATACAATCATATCATATTTTGCTCCATCCTCACGAACCTTTCTTGCGGCATCATTCGGACCCTTTGTGGGATAAATACTGACATCATAATCATGACCTGCAAATGTCATGATTATTTCAAATAAATCACCCTTTATTGCCGTTCTTCCTGCTTTGGGATTTATAATAAAAAGTAATTTTTTCATATAACCTCCTATTTTGTCCTTAAGTATGCGTCCAAGCCCTTTTTTCTGAGCTTACACGCAGGACAAGCTCCGCATCCGTCACCCATTATGCCATTGTAGCATGTAAGAGTCATATTTTTAACCGTCTCAAAGCCTCCAAGCTTATCTGCCAGCTCCCATGTTTCTTTTTTATCAAGCCACATCAGAGGCGTAATTATGTCAAATTCATAATCCATGGCAAGATTTAATGTTGTATTCAATGATTTTATAAAAATATCCCTGCAGTCAGGATATCCTGAAAAATCGCTTTGTGACACGCCTGTAATGATATCCGTAATTCCTTTCTGCTTTGCAAATACAGCCGCAAACGTAAGAAATAACATATTTCTTCCGTCCACAAATGAGTTTGGTGTACCGGTTTCAGGCGCATCGCTGTCAACCTTTATTTCATCTCTTGTAAGTGAGTTTGGCGCAAGCTGACTTAAAAGCGACATGTCAAGTATAGTATGGCTGATATTATATTTTTCACATATTTCCTTTGCGCACTCAAGCTCCAGCCTGTGTCTCTGGTTGTAATCAAAGGACACTGCATATACTTTGTCATATTCTTTTATTGCCCATAAGAGGCAGGTTGTGCTGTCCTGTCCTCCGCTGAAAACAACAACCGCTTCCTTTTTATTTTTCATATGTCTCATGTACCTCTCATTTTTTCTTATTTTTTCAATATGGGTTTAGTCAAAGCCCCCACTGCAAGCAGTCTATTGGCTTGTTGCCTGCGGGAATAAATATAATACTTTTATATTATCTTCTATTTCAAAAGCAGTAAAAGTCTTTCCTGTAAATTCTTGTCGGTTTCAAAGCTTCCCCTCATTGTAGTCGTCACGGTTTTTGCATGTACATTTTTTATTCCCCTTGCAGTCATACAGCTATGGCTGCCCTCAATAATAACGGCTATATCCGGTGACCCCGTAACCTTTTCCATAATATATGCAATATCCGAGCCTATACGCTCCTGAAGCTGCAGACGTTTTGCCGTCATATCAGCTATACGGGCAATTTTGCTGAGCCCCAATACCCTTCCTCTCGGAATATACGCCACTGACACCTTCATATCATACATAAGCGCCAAATGGTGTTCACAGTAGGAAAATATATCAATGTCCTTTACAAGAACCATATCCTGTGATAAACCCTCCGGCTGTTCAAAGGATTTTGAAAACATTTCGGCAATCTGATCATTTGTGTAATTCATTCCCTCAAACACTTCCTCATACATGCGGGCAACCCGGTCAGGCGTGTCCCTTAATCCTTCTCTTTCAGGGTCGTCACCAAGGGCAACAAGTATTCCCTTTATATGTTCCTTTATTGCTTCCTTATCTATTGCCATTTTATACTCCCTTCCTGTCAGGCTCCCAGATGTATTTATGCATCTGAAGCTGTATACGAACTTTGTTCATATTATTTTCAATCATAAATGCAACGATATCCCTGGGCGTGATAATGTTGAATGCAGAACTTAAATATACCCTTGTTTTATCAGCCAGTCCATAATAATCTATAACCTTTTTTGCTTCCTCTAAATCATTATAATCAGAAACTACAAATTTAACCGTATCCACAGGTCTAACATTTTTAAAATTATTAAGACACATCTTATCCGACATGCCGCTTCCCGGCAGCTTATAATCAATGGTAAATTCTATATTGCCGCCCAATCCAAAATATTCTGATACATCTATGGAGCCGTTCGTCTCTACCTCTGTTCTGAGGTTATGATTTTGGGACAGCTTATAAAGCAGCTTGTCAATATCAGGCTGAAGCAACGGCTCGCCACCGGTCAGCGTCACGTTAAAAACCCCGGACCTTACTATGTAATCATATATTTCCTCACAGGTTAAGGCTTCCGATAAAACATCCTGTTTATTTGCCCATGCCGTGTCGCAATAGCTGCAATTCAGGTTGCAGCCTGCAAACCTTATAAAACAGGCAATCTCACCCGCATGCGCCGCTTCTCCGTTTATACTAACAAATTTTTCAACCACCTTAAATGTGTCCATTTTACATATTACCTCTTACATTTTAGCGTTTATTCCCCAAAAGCAGCGCAGTTTTTCGGCGTTTCATATACCGTCGCCTTTTTGACTCTGTACCCTTGTGTCTTCATATTGTCATAAAAATATTTTGCAAAATTTTCAGCCGTCGGTCTGAAATCAAGCTGAATTATTTTAAAATCTTCATCAAAAAGAGCTTCCAGCGTTTTTTCCTTCAGACTTCCTCTTTCAATTATAAGAGAATGATCCAGCTCACCCGTTATTTTTTTTAAATCCTCTTTAAGCTTGGCAAAGTCAACAATCATTCCTCTCAGACTTCCGTCTTCCTCAAGGTGTTCACTGTAAACCTCAATTTCCACAGTCCATCTATGTCCGTGAATATTTGAACATTTCCCGTCATAGCCCTTTAAAAAATGCGCGCTGTCAAAGTCAGAATCTGTTTTTAACGTATACATTTTTTGCCTCCCACAAAGATAAATTTAAAGCTGCCATAAGTAAATATCAAAAAATATCATCTTATGACAGCACTTTTTCTATATTCCAAGGAACTTTTTTACCTCATCAGGCATAGCTTCCTTATCACAAACCGTATTGTGCCTTACGGGCGCAGTTCTTATTTCCTCAATTGCATTCGGAACCTTAACGCCTGAAAGTCTGCAAAGCTCGTCAACAAGCTCAAAATCGGACTTCCTGTCATACTCCTTATCAATGGCATTCATAACGCTTCTTGTAAATTTGTATGGGCTTGCCGTTGAAGCAATTACCGCAGGCATATTGTCGCCTGTCTCAGCCTTATACTTGTCATAAACGGCTGCCGCAACAGCGGTGTGGGTATCTATAATATATTTGTCAGTATCATATATTTTCTTGATTGTAGCTGCGGTTTCCTCCTCGGTTGCATAATTTCCGTAGAAATCCTTAAGTCCCTCCTTCATGGAGTCGGTAATAACATACTCTCCCTTTCCGGTTAATGCCTCCATAAGCTCACGGTTTTTAACCGCATCATTTCCCGCTATCCTGTATATAAGTCTCTCAAGATTGCTTGATATAAGAATATCCATGGACGGTGATGAGGTGAGAATGAACTCACGGTTTCTGTTATAGCAGCCTGTATCAAAGAAATCATAAAGCACCTTGTTCTCATTGGAGGCGCATATAAATTTATTTATCGGCACTCCCATTTCCTTTGCATAATATGCTGCAAGTATATTTCCGAAATTACCGGTAGGGACAACAACATTTATCTTTTCCCCTGATTTTATTTCTCCCTCTGCAATAAGCCTTGTGTACGCATATACATAATAAACCATCTGCGGAACAAGACGGCCTATATTTATGGAGTTTGCAGATGAAAACTGGTAACCTTTGGAATCAAGCAGGCTGCAAAACGCCTCGTCTGAAAACATCTTTTTTACGCCTGTCTGTGCATCGTCAAAATTGCCCTCTATGCCAACGACAAAGGTGTTGTCGCCGGTTTGTGTAACCATCTGCTTTTCCTGTATCGGACTTACCCCGTTTTTCGGATAAAAAACAATAATCTTTGTCCCCGGAACGTCAGCAAAACCCGCAAGCGCAGCCTTTCCCGTATCTCCTGAAGTTGCTGTAAGTATGACTATATCATTTTTAACATTATTTTTCTTTGCAGCAGTTGTAAGCAAATATGGCAAAATCGAAAGCGCCATATCCTTAAAGGCAATCGTAGAGCCGTGAAACAGCTCAAGAAAATATCCCGTGGATTTTTTGTTTAACGGCGCAATCTCCTTCGTGTCAAATTTGTCATCATACGCACTGTTAATACAATAATTAAGCTCCTCCTCCGTAAAATCAGTAAGCATAAGCTTCATTACATTTAATGCAACCTGTCTGTAATCCATTTTTGCGAGCTCGTCAAGACTTTTGTCAAGAGCCGGTATACTGTCAGGCACAAACAGACCGCCGTCATTTGCAAGTCCCTTTAAAATTGCCACGGAGGCAGTTGCATGTTCCTCAGGATTTCTTGTACTTTTGTATATAAGTTCCATGTTCTCAAACTCCTTATAAATAAAATTATTTCTTTATATGATATCTTATTTTATGACATTTTCTTCTACGACATATTAACACACAAGTCACGCAAAAACAAGCTGTGTAAATAAAAACAAATAACAAAACAGACAGCCGGGTTGTATATTCATGAAAAGCCGTTTGAAACGAACAAAAGCGGGCTTTCGTAATGAACATGCAATTTGACTGTCTGTTGTAGCATTGTCTTTTATAACACTCTTTATTGTACCACTTTGTATACCTGCGCACTTTGACGTCCAAAGTTTATTGCTTCCTGATGTGTGTTAAAATATATATCTATTTTGTTTCCTTTTATTGCTCCTCCCACATCCTCCACGGTATATACCTGTCCGTTTATAACAAGCTGCGTTCCAAATGGAAATCTTGACGTGTCAGCGGCTATGGTTCTTCCTGCCGTTGCTGTTGTTCCGCTTGCTGTTGTAGGGTTAGACGGATTGCTGTACTGTCCGCAGCATATTGCGCAAGGACAGTATGCCGTAAGGGTAAAGTCACCCACAAGCTCATAGGTACCATTTTCATCTGCAAATGTTGTTACAACCGGAGCAGATGTCTGCTGTGTTTCCGAACCGGAGGCAGTCACAGGCGCCGTAACAGGCTCAGCCGCCTCTGCTGTAAGCTGTTCAACCGCTGCCTGTTCCTTCTTGCTCTGTTGTCTTGACGCAAGGATTTCCTCTATCTGCTTCTCAGACTTTTCAAGCTTTGCAAGCTGGTCAGCATCATATATCGCGCCCTGCATCTGAGTATAAGTAACTGAGGTAACCTCAAAGGCTTCTCCCTGGAAAGCCTTTTGCCCTGCCGCAACATCTGACACCGTTATCATAACGCCCACAGGTACATTTCTGTTGCTTGCATTCGCTATCATTGTTCCTGCACAGATTGTAACAAGTGACACAACTACTGCAACAGAACCTATTTTCTTATAATATTCTCCTGCATATTTTCTCACGGTATTTACGCGCTTATTACTTTTAACTTTTCCGTATAGAGCTTTAAAAGCTTTTGAACAATTTCTTATTCTCATTCTTCACCTCTGTGTGAATATTCTTTTTCGATTTTGTTACAATTCAATTACATCTTTCACACATTTTGAATTATAGTTTACATAAAGCTTACGGTCAAGTTTTTTTTAATTTTTTATTAAAACTTGTGAAAACTATCCATATACTGTTATGTATTTTGTATAGGTTGTACAACAGCATACACAATATGGGATATTTATTTAACAGAATACTTTGTTCCTTTATGGATCTGCGACACTTTGTTCTTGCATATATATAATGTATAATTTAAAATAATACTTACAGCATTTCATATACATAAATTTTCTGACTCACATAAATATTACAGGAGAATTACATAGAATGAAAGGTGTTTACATAACACAAAAAAAAGACGGTTCCGTCTCATACAGGGTTTCCATTACATTTCATGGCAAGCATATCAGTCTTGGCAGCTATGATAACATGGAAGCAGCAGAAAAAGCATACCTTGACGGCAAAACTGTTATTGACTGTAAGCTTACTCCTGATGCTTACTCGTCAGGGCTGGCATTGCCCCACGACAAGTTTATCGTGCTTTCCAACTATGTCATCAACGGACTTTATATTCCAAATCCTATTTTTTTAAGGAATCGTTTTTTTGAGTATTACATGTCCGCAAATCATATACTCAAATTTGACCGTGACGATTTATTTTTTTATTCGGCGCATAAAATACAAAAAAAAGGCGGTTATCTTTTTGTCAGCGATTACGGCAGTCAGTATAAAATTTTATCCAGATACGGAATACGTCCCTTTGCCGTTTACGGCAGGGACTATATTATGGTAAATAACGACCCTGACGACTATCGTTATTCGAACATCAAAATTATAAACGGCTACACGGGCGTAAGGCAAAAAAGCCTGAAGGATAAAAATATGTTTGAGACCTATATACATGTGAAGGGCAACTATCTTGTGGGCAGATATGATGATGAGGTATCCGCCGCAATTGCGTACAATAAAGCTGTGGACATACTGAAGCAAAACGGCATCAAAAAACAATATAATAAGAATTATATTGTTTCATGTAAAAAGCAGGATTATCTTGATAAATATGAAAAGCTTGCCGTTTCTGACAAGCTTTATAAAGTCGGCTGTTCCTCTCAGACAATTTAAGCTTTTTCAAAAGGGGCTGTCGCAATAAGAATTTACAGAGCGTTTATAAGCTCCTCCATCTCCTTATAGCTTTCAACCGCATTTATCCTCGCTCTGAGCTTTGCAGAGTTTTTTAATCCCTGCGTATACCATGCAACATGCTTTCTCATTTCATGTATTCCCGTATATTCTCCCTTATATTCTATCATAAGAGCCGCATGCCGGAGTATCATGTCGCGTATTTCCGGTATGTCCGGTCGTGGAATTACCGTTTTATTTTTTAAATATTCCTTTATTTCCTTAAATATCCACGGATTGCCCTTTGCCGCCCGCCCTATCATTACGCTGTCGCAGCCTGTCTGCTCCTTCATTTTAATCACGTCACTGCCGTTTGTGATGTCTCCATTTCCAATTACCGGTATTGACACCGCTTCCTTTACCCTGCGTATAACCTCCCAGTCGGCTGTTCCCTGATAAAACTGTTCCCTTGTTCTTCCATGTACCGCAATTGCCGCTGCGCCTGCTTTTTCAGCAATTACGGCAATCTCAGGGGCATTTACCGAATCCTTTGAAAAGCCCGTGCGTATTTTTATAGTTACGGGAAGCCTGCATTTGTCTGAGACCGCATAAACGATTTCACCGATAAGCTGCGGATTTTTCATAAGCGCAGAGCCCTCGCCGTTATTTACTATCTTCGGCACGGGACACCCCATGTTTATATCTATAAAATCAAAGCCTCTGTCACAAAGCCTTTCTGCCTGCTGCGCCATAAGCTGCGGCTCGCTGCCAAAAATCTGGACGCCTATGGGCTTTTCCTCAGGTTTTGTCATTATGAGAGGCTCCGTATTTTTGTTGTTGTAGTACATTCCCTTTGCGCTTACCATTTCCGTATATAGTATGTCGCAGCCCTGCTCTTTACATAACAAACGAAATGGCAGGTCACATATTCCTGCCATTGGCGCAAGTATAAGCTTGTCCTTGAAGTCAATCATATTTTACCTCTGTTTTACTGCTTTTCATATATTAAACGCAAGCCCTGCAAAGTCAGGTTCGGGTCGTATATATCAATGTCATTGGTGTTTTCTGATATAAGCTTGCCAAGTCCGCCTGTTGCAACGACCTTTATGTTTTCCAGCTTTGATTCCTCTTTTATTTTTCTTACAATATATTCTGTCTGTCCGATATAGCCGTAAAATACGCCCGCCTGCATGCTTGATACCGTATCCTTTGCAAGTACGGTGTCAGGTCTTCTTATTTCTATCTCAGGAAGCTTTGCTGCGCCGGTCCAGAGTGCACTTGCCGCAAGCCTTATTCCGGGAGATGTTACCCCGGAATGAAAGCTGCCATCTGCAAGTACAAGGTCATGGGTTGTTGCAGTTCCGAAATCAACCACTATTATGGGACCTCCGTAAAGCTCGTATGCTGCCACCGCATCCACAAGGCGGTCTGCTCCAAGGGTTTTGGGATTTGGTATCGTCACATTTATTCCCGTCTTTATCCCCGGCGCTACTATAATGGGCTGAATATGAAAATACTTTATGATTCCGCTTGTAAGGGAATGCATGACATTTGGAACAACCGACGCTATTATAACTGCATCGATGTCCGTTAATTTCATATTTCTGAGACTTAACCAGTCGCCTAAAAACATTCCGTACTCATCGGAGGTTCTGGCAATTCCCGTTGTCATTCTGAATGTATTTATAAGCTTGTCCTTATCAAATAAACCAACTGTTATATTTGTATTTCCAACATCTATCGCAAATAACATGTTTTTACCTCATTTAAAATTGCTTGTTCCCGCGAGCAACGAGTGGCTGTCGCAATAAGGATTTAAATTCTTTTTTGTTATGCATTTTAAACAAAGAACGC
>DKZK01000010.1:65989-148199 GCA_002493625.1 Lachnospiraceae bacterium UBA7076
AACAAAGAACGCTCCAACGTGTTACTTAACTTCCGCTTTTCTTTGTTAAAAATGCATAGTTACCAAGAAAACAAATCCTTATTGCGACAGCCCGGCTGCGGCGGGGTCTTTAACTGCAGCTTCATTTAAAAGAATGCTTCAAAATACTGCTCAAGCTGATGAAAAAGCTCCTTCTTTGTCTCCTGAAGCTGCTTTACCTTAAGAACGCTGCCTATCTCATCATACAATATGTCTTCCTCATATGCCTCCGTCTTTATCTGAAGACTTCCCTCCTCATCATACTCAAGTATAATAATTCCGCCAACATCCTCGGTAAAAAGGACGCACATAATCTGAAGCTCCTTTTTTACCTCCTCAGGAAGCCCCTCAAAATCTTCATTCAGATAATATTTCTGCGTATATTTTGATGCGCTGCAAAGAACAATATTGTCCTGATACATATTTTATCTCCTTAGGGCATATTTTAACCTATCACGTCCGCCATATCGTACATGCCCGCCGGCTTTCCCGAAAGAAATTTTGCCGCCTCAACAGCGCCCTTGGCAAATACCGACTTTGAGTATGCTGTATGCTTAAATTCTATAACCTCATCTATGCCTGCAAATATAACCTCATGCTCACCTACTATTGTTCCGCCTCTCACAGCAGATATTCCAAGCTCCTTTGCCCCTCTTTTCTGCCTTACCTGTGAGCGGTCATAAACATATTCATATTCGTTGTTTCTTGCCTCATTTATGGAATCAGCCAACGCAAGCGCAGTTCCTGACGGCGCATCCACCTTTTGGTTGTGATGCTTTTCCACGATTTCTATATCGTATCCGGCAGGGGCAAAAACATTTGCCGCATCCTTGAGAAGCTTTATAAGCGTGTTTATTCCAAGGCTCATATTAGCTGATTTAAGCACAGCAACCTTCTCTGAGGACACCTTGACCTTATTAAGCTGCTCCGGGCTTAAGCCCGTTGTGCAAAGAACAACCGGTATGGCTCTTGCCACTGCATAGTCAAGAAGCTTATCAACGGCAACAGCAGCCGCAAAATCTATGATAACATCCGCCTCTACATCACACTTTTCAATATCGGTAAAAACCGGATATCCGTTATCCCTGTTGTCCACCACATCTACGCCTGCAACAATATCTACAGCAGGGTCCTCCTTACAAATTCCGGTTATGACCTGACCCATTTTTCCGTTGCAGCCATGCATGATTATCCTCATCATTGTACTTCCTCCTAAAGCTTTATTCCAAAATCCTTCATTGCCTTTGTAAGCTTAGCCTCATTTGCCTCCTCAATATCCGTAAGCGGCATTCTGAGCTTTCCGTTGCAATATCCTATAAGCGCAACGCCCTTCTTAACAGGAATCGGATTTACCTCACAGAATAATGCGTCGCAGAGGGCAATTGCCTTAAGCTGTATGTCCAGAGCCCCCTTTACATCACCCTCAAGATATTTTGCAACCATGTCATGGGTTTCCCTTGGGGCAACATTTGAAAGAACAGATATGACGCCCTTTCCTCCAAGAGAAAGAATCGGTATAATCTGGTCGTCATTTCCTGAATATATATCAATACATCCGTCTGCCAGGGCAGCAAGCTTTGCTACCTGGGAAATGTTTCCCGATGCTTCCTTTATGGCAACGATATTTTTGACATTCTTTGCAAGCGCAACTGCTGTTTCAGGTAATATATTTACTCCTGTCCTGCCCGGTACATTATACAGAATAATCGGAATGGAAACACTGTCCGCAACAGCCGTAAAGTGAGCAATCAGCCCTTTTTGTGTTGCTTTGTTGTAGTAAGGGGTCACAAGCAAAAGTCCGTCAGCGCCATATTTCTCCGCTTCCCCGGAAAGATATATTGCAGTTTCGGTACAGTTTGAGCCCGTTCCTGCCACCACAGGTATCCGCTTGTTTACTACCTCCACACAAAAACGGATACATTCAAGATGCTCCTCATGTGTAAGCGTTGACGCCTCTCCTGTGGTTCCGCATACAATGATACAATCCGTACCATTTTCAATCTGAAATTCAATAAGCCTCCTGAATGAATCGTAATCTACCGAACCATCCTCATTAAACGGCGTCACAATTGCAACACCTGCGCCTGTAAAAATTGCCATAACATTATCCTCCTAAAAATTGACACATTTAAAAATACGGTCAGCACCGATAAAGTGCCAACCGTAAAATAAAAACTTATTTATTCCACTAGTAGCGCTCCATCTTCCTTGGAACGTCACCGATTCAAATTCGCCTTTGGCAAAACGGTGACGCTGCATATCAGGATTTCAGTAAAAACCTGATACAGCTTCCGATGACAGTCGTACAGCTATTAACTGCACAACCAGAAAAATATTACTTAGATAATATCCTCCTTCGGCAAAATCCCCTTTCGCCTGCGTTCCTCTGCTCTAAGACATCACACAGGGTACTTTTGAATTTTGCACCTCTACTATATAACTATATCAAACATATTAGCATATCAATAATATATATGTCAATGACATAATGCCAACTAGCTTTCAAGGCATTCCATTTTACTTACCGAAACCTCATAAGCCACCTTGTTTACAATCTCATCCTGACCAACCTTTTTCTGATATTCCCTGCTCTGTATTCTGCCCCATATGGCAACATGCTCGCCAACAGCAAGCTTTCCTGCAAATCTGGCATTTCTGCCCCAGCATATGCAAGGTATGTAATCGGATTTTCCATACGCGCGATTTACCGCAAGCAATATATCGGCAATTTCCCTGCCAAGCGGAGTCATTCTGTATATTGGCTCCTTGCATATGTATCCGTCAAGATAAATCTGATTCGGCTTATTGTCCCTGTCGTCATCCTCTCCAAGTAGCTCAATTTCTCTTACAAACACTGACAAAATAAGCCTGTTCTTATTTTCCTCATGCTTGTTGTAGGAACGAAACTGTCCTTTTGCAAGAACCTTTTCACCAATATGTGAACCCTCCACGTCAAATAATCTGTCTGATACCATAAGCGGTATAACGTCATGGGCGTCACTTAATCTGCTGACAATAAGGTCTACCATGTAAAATCCTTCCCCGAATATCTCATGGCTGAACCTGAAGTCCGATACTATTTCTCCTGCCACTACTACCTGATTGTTGTTTAAAATCTTCTCTGTCATATTTCTCCTCCCCTTTTAAATCGTATTGTGAATGATTTTATACAATGTTTACATGTACATATTAAATATATTCATAAAATTATAAAATAGACCTTGAATAAAAATAAACCCTTCGACATGGTTTTACATACATAATTCTCGAAAACCATCGAAAAAAAATCAAAATCTCTGGCGCATAACCTCATAGCATATAACAGATGCTGAAACCGCTGCATTTAAAGATTCCACCCCTCCTTTCATCGGAATATAAATAAGCTCATCCGCTGCGGCAGCTATATCCTCACTAAGCCCGTTCCCCTCATTTCCTATAAGAATTGCCGACGGCTTTGTGAAATCTGCTTCATACATGCTCTCACCCTTTAGATGCGCGCCATATATCTTTATATTACTTTTATGAAGTAAATTAATATCCTCTTTTAAATTTTCCGAAACGTACACAGGCATTCTGAATAATGAACCCATTGTTGACCTTACTGTTTTCGGATTGTAAATATCTGCGCAGTCATTACTTAACATAATTCCTGTAACGCCTGCTGCCTCGGCTGACCGTATAATGGTGCCGAGATTTCCGGGATCCTGCAATCTTTCCGCTGCTAAAATAAACGGACTTTTATTCAAATTAAACGTATAACTGCAGATATCCTCAAAGGTGTAAGTCCTCATCCTCACAACAGCAAGTATTCCCTGAGGCGACTTCGTATCAGATATGGTCTGAAACACACTATCCGACAAAACATGACAGTCACGTAATTCTAACAATTCTAACGAAACATCAACCTCATATTTTTCAAGCGCCCCCTCGCTTACATACGCCTCAACAAACAGCGAAGCCGGTATCTCCCTGAACATCCTTATGCCCTCGACGATATATAAGCCTTTTTCCATTCTTTCCTTCGATGATTTCACAAGCTTCCGAAGCTGCTTGATTTTCTCATTTGAGCCTGACCTGATAACCATGAGCCATCCTCCACAGTTAATATAATTATTTATTTTACGCTTTAAATATAGTTTGTAAAGCCTTATTTTTTCTTACTTACAATGCGGACGTTTTCCTCGCCAAATGTCATTCTCATTTTCACCATGCCTGCCTCATTGGAGCGCACCTTCAGTTCTCCAAGACTTTTCATCTTTTTTTCAGCCTCAAGAAAAATAATAACATTTGAGTTTCCCTTATTTTCCTTTACATATCCGATAACATCCACGGAAGCCTTATTGTACGCCTCCTCGTCATCAAACCTGAGCCACACGTCCCTTTTTTCGTCCTCAATATCAGCTCTTACCTCCTCAAGGGATTGTATATCCGAAAGCAGAAGCTTTGCCTCGCTCTCTGACACAGAGGCATTTCCGGTTACCATTACCTTGCCGTCCTTTACAAGATAGCTTCTGTATTTCATATAGTCTCTCGGAAAAACAACAACCTCGACCGTGCCGTATAAATCCTCAAGAGTTATGAACGCCATATTGTCTCCATGTCTTGTTGTCTTTATGGTCACTGCCTCTATGGAGCCTGCAATTTTACACTGCTGCCTGTCAAAAACTCCAAAGCCCTCGTCCTCATCCTCAACGGTAAAATCACCGGATTTTACGTTTACGTATTTTTCAATAATGTCCATATAATCATCCATGGGATGTCCCGACAGATATACTCCAAGCATTTCTTTTTCCTTTGCAAGGAGATCGTCCTTTTTATATTCCTCCACATCAGGATATTTAACGGCAAAATCACTTTTCTCCTCCTCGCCGAGAAAATCAAGCAGCGACATCTGCCCGCTCATGGCATTTTTCTTCTCCTGGGTTTCCTGCTCAAGAATTTTTCCGTAAACCATCATCATCTGCCTTCTGTTTACTCCAAATCCGTCAAATGCGCCTGATAAAATGAAGCTTTCAATTGTCCTCTTGTTTGCCTCCTTGTTGGACAGCCTTTTTACAAAATCCTCCAGATTCTTAAACGGTCCGTTTGTCTCGATCTCATGTCTGATTACATCAGTCACTCCATCCCCAACACTTTTCACTGCCGACAATCCGTATCGTATGCTGCTGCCGGAAACGGAAAAGTCTCCTTTGCCAAGATTAATGTCAGGGGGAAGAAGCTTGATTCCCATAGTTTTAAGCGTCTGTATATATGCGGTTACCTTTCCCGAATTTTCCTTTACAGAGGACATAAGCGCCGCCATAAATTCAACCGGATAATGGCATTTTAAATATGCGGTCTGAAATGCCACAACCGCATAAGCCGCCGCATGGGACTTGTTGAATGCATACTTTGCAAAGTCAGTCATCTCGTCAAATATTTTGTTGGCAATGTCCTCGCCGATTCCCCTGTTTACACATCCCGGAACGCCCTCATCGGCATTTCCGTACACAAAATTCTGCCGTTCCTTCGCCATTACATCAGCCTTTTTTTTGGACATTGCCCTCCGCACAAGGTCGCTTCTGCCAAGCGTATATCCTGCAAGCTCCATAACAATCTGCATAACCTGCTCCTGATACACGATGCACCCGTATGTGGGCGCCAGTATTTTTTCAAGGGCAGGATGGTCGTATGTGACCTTATCCGGATTTTCCTTTCCCTTTATATAAAGCGGAATAAAATCCATAGGACCCGGTCTGTAAAGTGATATTCCTGCAATAATATCCTCAATATTGGCAGGCTTAAGCTCCTTCATAAAGTTTTTCATTCCTGAGCTTTCAAGCTGAAAAACTCCCTCGGTCTTTCCTGCGGATATCATCTCGTAAACCTCTCTGTCATTAAAATCAAGATTATCCACATCGATATCTATGCCCCGGTTTTCCTTGACAAGCTCCGCAGCCTCCTGTATGACGGTAAGGTTTCGAAGTCCAAGGAAATCCATTTTAAGAAGACCCAGCTCCTCTATGGTCGTCATGTTATACTGGGTAGTGATTGCGTCCTCGCCGCCCCTTGAAAGAGGCACATACTCTATGATAGGATCCCTGCCTATAACAACGCCTGCCGCATGCATGGAGCAGTGTCTCGGAAGCCCCTCAAGCTTCACCGCCATATCGATAAGCTTTTTAACGCTTTCATCCGTATCATAAAGATCCTTCAGTTCCTTGCTCACATTAAGCGCCTTCGGTATCGTCATTCCCAGATCACCGGGTATCGCCTTTGCAACCTTATCACACAAGCTATATGGCAAATCCATGACACGTCCCACATCCCTGACGCACATTTTTGCCGCCATTGTACCAAAGGTGACAATCTGCACAACCTTTTCCTTGCCGTATTTTCTTACTACATAATCGATAACCTCCTGACGTCTGTCAGGGCAGAAATCGATATCAATATCGGGCATTGTCACACGCTCAGGATTAAGAAAGCGCTCAAAGAGCAGATTGAATTTTATCGGGTCGATATTTGTTATATCAAGGGAATAGGAAACAATGCTTCCCGCAGCAGAACCCCTGCCCGGTCCGACGGCTATACCGTTATCCTTTGCATATCTGATAAAATCAGACACAATGAGGAAGTAGTCCACAAAGCCCATGTCATTTATGGTGTCTAACTCATAGCGAAGCCGCTCCTTAAGCTCCTCGGTAACAGGATTATATCTTTTTTCAAGTCCCTTCTCACACAGCATTTTAAGATAGGAAAATGCATCATATCCCTCCGGAACGTCAAATCTTGGAACCTTCTGCTCGCCAAAAACAATTTCCACATTGCACATGTCGGCAATTTTACACGTGTTTTCAAGGGCGGAGGGCGCATAGGGAAAAAGCTCTGCCATTTCCTCGGCAGATTTCAGGTAATACTGCCCTCCCTCATATTTCATTCGGTCAGTGTCGCTTACAAGCTTTCCCGTCTGTATACATAAAAGGACATCATGCGCCTCAGCGTCATCAGCCGTTATGTAGTGGGAATCATTTGTAACCACCATCGGTATGCCCGTCTCCTTGGAAAGACGCATAATTCCCGTATTTACAATTCTCTGCTCCGGTATTCCGTGGTCCTGCATCTCAAGGTAATAATTGCTCTCGCCAAATATTTCAAGATGCCTTAAAGCCGCTTCCTTTGCAGCCTCATAATTATTTTTTCTTAAGTTTACCGCAACCTCGCCTGCCAGACAGGCGCTTAAAGCAATGATGCCCTCACTGTACCTTCTGAGCACCTCCATATCCACACGGGGTTTATAGTAATAGCCCTCGATAAATCCGGTTGATACAATCTTTGCAAGATTGTGATAGCCAAGGTCATTTTTTGCAAGCAAAACAAGGTGATAATATCTGTCATCCCCCTTAACAAGCTCCCTGTCAAATCTTGAATTCGGAGCCACATATACCTCACAGCCGATAATTGGCTTTATGCCCTCAGCAAGGCACGCTTTATAAAAATCAATTGCACCGTACATAACGCCATGGTCTGTAATGGCAAGAGCCTTCATTCCAAGCTCCTTTGCCCGTTTGACAAGCTCCTTTATCTTTGCCGAGCCATCCAGAAGACTATATTCGGTATGCACATGTAAATGCGTAAATTCCATGGATTTACCTTATCCTTCCTAATCTTTTGCCTTTGTTAAAAAATGTACTCAAGAAATGGAAAATATCTTGAAAGCTTTTTTATTCTAATCGGTATAACCTCTTTATTTTTTATATACCGGAACGTGTATTCCTCACCCTTTTCACTGAGCATATATAGATATTTTTCCAATGTTTTTCTTGTGTCGGGGTGAAGCAGCTTACCTGCCCTGCCCTTCAAATAATATTGAAGTGGCTGCCCCTCATTGTAGTTGTCCTTATTGTAGATTTTACACGCCGCTATTCTGTCACAGAACATTTCAATAATGTATTCCTTAGGCATAGGCATTCCCACAATGCCCTTTGACTTATCCAGGCTGTAGTCAATCCAATATTCAAGATGATGCTTATTGCGCCCTTTGTGATGAAGCCATGCGGTTGTATAGCCCTTGTCCTCACGCTCTGCATCATTGGGGCTTCTGTTTCCCTGATAATATTTTGCGCCCATGGAAAATTCCGTCCATGAATATTTGGACAAATCATGCAATATCCCCTGCTTATAAAGCCCTACCGCAAAGCAGTGCTTCATTACCAGATACTTATGATTGTTTATGGTTTTTAAATGCTCTAACCACTTCATAGCTACACCTTTCCTTCCAAAAAATAACTACGCATATATGACGCAGCTCTTACACAATTTCTATCTGACACATTGTCATGGCTTTTAATGCATTGTCATGGCTCTCAGGCGTAACGCCTGCCGAGCAGTTTCCCACAATGCGCACTGCCGCCTCAGGCAGCGCTGCCTTGACAAGCATTGCATTTGATATAACGCATATATCAGTGCAAAGCCCAAGCAGGGTTATCTCGTCGAAGCCCTCACCTGCAACATATTCCTGAAGCTTAACGCTTCCAAAGGTTGGTTTGTCAAATATAAGCTTTCCTTCTGCAAGGGGCTTTAATTCATCACATATTTCCCAGCCGTCCTTACCCTCGATGCAATGCGGCACAGGAAGCTTTTTTCCCTCCTGTGTATTCATATAATCCTCATGGTGCGTGTCCCTCGTAAATACAACCTCCACACCCTCAGCCATTGCCTTTTTTATATAGTCAGCCACAGGCTCCACAATGGCGCACGCCTCCTTTGTGCCAAGGGCTCCGTCAATAAAATCCTTCTGCATGTCAACAACAACCAGTAATTTTTTCATAATCTTCTCCTCCAATTTCCGGAACGTCAGTCATTCCAAATTTGCTTTCAGCATATGTTCCGATTTACTTTGTAAATCGAGAACTCTATGGGCTGACACGCTGTCTCGAAAGCTTTGCCACTAGTCATTTGCAGGCACAAATTTTCCTTTCAGTCCATCTGTTATAATTACAGTTCCGTCATCCTCCACAAACACAGCGTCTGCGTTATATTTTTCAAGTAATTCCAGCGATTTGTCATATCCAAGCACAAAGCAGGCTGTTGAAAGTCCATCGCTGCAAAGTCCCGACCGGCACACTACAGTAACAGATATAAGACCGCTTCTTGCAGGATACCCTGTGCTTCTGTCAAATATATGATGGTATCTTGTGCCATCCGCCTCAACATACTTTTCATAGTCGCCTGAGGTTGAGATACAGGCGGTCTCATCTGCCCCAAATGTAAGATGCCCTATAAGCTCTGTTTCATCTCCTCTGGGATTTCTTATGCCAACAGTAAAGCCTTCCCCATTCGTCTTACTTCCATATACAAGAATGCTTCCGCCGATTGTCACGCATGCGCCCTGTGCTTTACTTTTTTCGAGCTGCGCCCTTATTATGTCAAGGGTATAGCCCTTGCCTACGGCTCCTATGGCAAAATCAATATTTTCTTTGTCTATTAAAATATACCCTGCTTCATTACTGCAATTATTGACATTATTGCTATTACTACTATCTTTACTATTATCTTTGTTATTATCTTTACCGCTGCCTATACTCTTATCTTTATATACGCTTATGTTTTCATATCCCACAAGCTCAAGCGCTGCGCTTATTTCATTATCACCTGGAACGTGGAAGCCGTCATATTTTGCCTCAATGCCCCAGAGCTTATTCAAAGGCTCAATGGTAATTTCCAGCGCTCCGTCGCTATCGGCGCATATATCAAGAGACTGACTCAACGCATTATAAAGCTCATCACTTACCTTATAAGGCTCTCCCACCTTATAATTTGCAGCAAGCCTGTCAATTTCCAAGGTAAACACCTGTCCGTCAAGTCTGTCTATACACTCAAATGCCAGCGCAGCCGATTGTTCCGCTTCTGTGCCGTAAACGGTAACACTCACTGACGTTCCCATACGGTAATCTCTGATTGCGCTTTCCCTTCCGTCTGCCGACGTATTTACATAGGCGTATTCTGTCTGTGAATCATTCCCATCCGTATTATCGTTATTTTCAACACCAAGCTTATAGATAAAAACAAGCGCTATTGAAAGCGCCAGCATTTTAAGCGCCATTGATATTTTTCTGTCCATATGCATACTCCACCAATTTATACCACTTATCCCATTTTATATCTTTCCCCTTTTTGTTGCAATAGAAAAAAGGACTTTTCGTAAGTCCTTGATTCCTTTGGACGTAATCAGCATTTTTCTCCTTCAATATAATAATCGAGCAGATTATAAAGCCAGTCATTTATATTTGAAAATGTAAATCCAAGCTCATTTGCTTTTTCCGTATTTACACTAAATTCCGGTGTTCCGTTATATGGCGCCACATCGCCGTCATGATTTAAAATCGCTTTTCTGCCGCACTTTTTCTCCACATAGTTAATGATTTCCCTGATTGAAACCGTACCGGAGGATGCACCGTTTATTGCACCTGTAACATCCGTTGTAGATATATATGCCATAAATTCCCCTGCTTCCCTCGAATCTATAAAACTCATCTGACCGTCCATATTATCTATGTACATCGGCTTTTCGTTTAATATATGCTCCACATAAAATTCCAGTCTTTTCGTATAATCATCCTTTCCAAGCACAACCGGATACCTTACGGAAAGCATTTTTTTATCTCCATAGCATTGTGCCATTGCATATTCAGCCTGCCGTTTTGCCTCGCTATAATCAAAATCATTTCTATCTCCCCAAATAAGCTCATTTTCCAATGGATTAAAATCATCTTCAACCAAATTTAAGTGAAAAGGTGTGTACACTGCCGTACTGGACATCTGAACATACTTTCCACAGCAGGCATAATCAAGAACACTCTTTATATCATTGGAGGCATATGCAATTTTATCGATAATAATATCATAATAATTACCTGATAAAATATTTTTAACGCTCTCTCCGTCGGTCCGGTCATATTTTACCCGATGAACCTTATCGGCAAACGAATCCTTTGACAGTCCTCTTGTGGCAATTGTAACCTCATGCCCTCTGTCAAGTAACTCACTGACTGTATACCTTCCAAAAAAGCGCGTGCCGCCAAGCATTAAAATTTTCATTGGATTTTTCCTCCTAGGATAATTATTTTATAAATTAAATATATTATTTTTCAATTATTCTATATCGTCAATCGCAAATTGACGATGCGCTATTTGCGATTGTCTTTCGCAAAGTATAATATGTGCTTGCTCATATTATACCGTAAATCTCATACATGGATAACATTTTCTGCAATGTAAGCTTCTCCGCCATAAGCTGATTATATGTAACACTTTTAACCTTTCCCTCTGCCTTTAGGTTTTCCATTTTTTCCGTTGTGTCTGCATACCTGTCCATAACATTTTTCAGCATGCTTTCAAATGCGGCAAGCCGTTCTTCCCTGTTCATAAAATATCCTCATTTCAGATTTGATTTGTTGTAAAATATTTTTTGTATTGTGATTCTATATATTTACAGTTGTTTAAAAAAGCTTACATGGTCCGTTAATTCTTCAAACCCGCATTTGGAATAAAATCTGTATGCCGGTTTGTCTCTGTCGGTACACAGATAAATCTGCTCCATTCCGTAGGATTTAATAGCATCTTCAATATCATGTAAAAAGGACGTGCCGATTCCCTTCCCCTGAAGCTCGGTCAAAATACAAAATTCCTCTATGACATATTCTGTTCCTCCCCACCAATGACGTTTATTGCCAAGACAAAGTCCGACCATTTTATCAGCGTCATAATAGCCAAAGCAAACGGAGTTAAAGCACCCTGCCAAATCATTTATGTAAGCCGAGAGTTGCTCGTCATTGCTCCAATCCTCATTCCATGGTGGATTGGTAAATACATTTCTGAAAAATTGCTTCATTTCATTTATATTGTCAATTGTTAATTTTTTCAGGTTCATTGTATTCTCTCCTCGTGTTTTATCCATTTAGCTCTTTGCATTTAGTGCGATATATCGTTCCAATGAATAGGGAGCCTTAATACTTCTATTATAAATAACAATTTAAAGCAACAATCCCCATAGTTTTTTTCTCAAAAATTATAACATAATCCATAAATTTATAAAACGATATATTAAAAAAGAAAATTTTCAAAAAATAGCTCTTGCATTCCAAACACGCATATGGTAATATCCTATCGAAGCATTGTTCTATTTTGTCTTTGACGGGGTCAACCTGTTTCTCGTATTCAAAAGCTTAATTCTTCGATGCTTTATTATCACTATAATACAGGCAGAGAAGATATTGTTATATAATACCGCAAAGGGGCTTTTGTTAATTGCACCTTGTTATTATTCTATCTTCCGCCAAACAAAGGAGGAATTTTTTTGAAGAAACCGGAAAAAGAAAAAAAATTGGAGAATTACTTTTTAGACTATGGCATTTTACGAAACAGCAGCGGACTTTATCTTAACGACAACAGCTGCAATGGTTACGGAAAACCTAAAGATGGCGCTGTCACAATTCAAAAGGCAAATCATGCAGATACCAAAAACGAAATCATTACAATCAGTACACCCGAATATAATAAGAAGCTTCCTAAAAATATATTACATAACGGAACAACTCAATATATGTAAATGACTTTTTAACACTTAAATTGCCCGTTTAACATGACTTATCGTGACTGAAAACCTACTTTCGCCCGACTTTTGTTCTAAGTCATATCAAACGGGCAACTAATTAAAACAATCCCGCAATTACGCCGTTTTCATCAACATATATTCCCTCTGCCGCAGGTGTTTTCGGAAGCCCCGGCATCGTCACCACCTGACCCGTTATCGCCACAACAAAGCCTGCGCCTGCACTTACATAAACCTCGCGGATATTGATATCAAAGCCTTCCGGTCTGCCAAGCTTTGAGGCATCATCAGAAAGTGAATACTGATTTTTCGCCATACATACAGGCATATGGGAAAATCCCATTGCCTCTATCTTTGCTATTGCAGTCTCCGCCTCCTTGCTGTAGGTTACATTATCCGCGCCATATATCCTTGTGGCTACCATCCTTATCTTTTCCTTTATGGAAAGGTCATCCTCATATAAAAGTTTAAAGTTGCTCTTTTTATTTTCAAGTGTATGAATAACTGCGTTTGCCAGCTCTATTCCGCCTTCGCCGCCCTTTTCCCAAACATTTGCCAGGGCAAAGTCACAGCCCTTATCCTCACAGAACTTTCTTACAAAAGCAAGCTCTGCCTCCGTATCAGATATAAATCTGTTTAGTGTTACTACTACCGGCACACCGTACATCATAAGGTTTTCAATATGCTTTTCAAGGTTTACGATACCCTTTTTAAGCGCTTCCACATTCTCATTTCCAAGCTCCGCCTTTGGCACTCCACCATTATATTTTAACGCTCTTACGGTGGCAACAAGAACAACTGCATCCGGAACAAGTCCCGACATTCTGCACTTTATATCAAAAAACTTTTCCGCTCCTAAGTCTGCGCCAAAGCCTGCCTCCGTTATAACATAATCTGCAATTTTCAACGCCGTTTTTGTTGCCCTTACTGAATTACAGCCATGTGCAATATTGGCAAAGGGGCCTCCATGAACAATTGCCGGAGTGTGCTCAAGGGTCTGTATTACATTGGGCTTTATTGCATCCTTCAAAAGCGCAGCCATTGCTCCCACAGCCTTAAGTTCGCCTGCCGTCACAGGCTCATTGTCCACATTGTAGGCAACTATTATTCTTGAGAGCCGTTCCTTAAGGTCATTGATATCGGAAGCAAGACAGAGTATTGCCATAATCTCTGATGCAACGGTAATAACAAAGCCGTCCTCCCGCATAACTCCGTCCACTTTCTTACCCATTCCAACAATAATATTTCTAAGCACCCTGTCGTTCATGTCAAGACAGCGCTTAAAAACAATTCTTTTTGTATCTATCCTCAGGGCATTTCCCTGATGTATATGATTATCCATAAGTGCGGCAAGAAGATTATTTGCAGATGTTATTGCATGAAAATCTCCGGTAAAATGAAGATTTAAGTCCTCCATTGGAACGACCTGTGAATATCCTCCTCCTGCGGCACCGCCCTTTATTCCAAAGCACGGTCCAAGAGACGGCTCGCGGAGCGCAATTACAGATCTTTTTCCAAGCCTTCCCATAGCCTGCCCCAGCCCGACCGTCACGGTAGTTTTCCCCTCTCCTGCCGGTGTAGGATTAATTGCAGTTACAAGAATAAGCTTTCCGTCCTTATTGTCTTTTACGGAAGCCATAAACTCGTCAGAGAGCTTCGCTTTATATTTTCCGTACATTTCCAAATCATCTTCTTTAATGTCAAGCACAGAAACAACCTCTTTTATATTTTTCATTTCAGCCTGCTGTGCAATTTCAATATCAGTCATACTTAATCTCCTTATTAATTTACACCTGCCTGCTTAGCAATAAGTCGAACAGCAGGCAGTCACTTCACTATATTATATTTACATATTTTCTTCAACATAATTTTCAAATTCTTCCATAGACATAAGCACCTTTCTTGGCTTGGTGCCCTCCTCAGGCCCCACAACTCCTGCATCTGAAAGCTGATCCATAATTCTTGCTGCCCTGTTAAAGCCTATCTTGTAAACTCTTTGCAGCATGCCAATAGACGCCTTTTCCTTGCCTATTATAAATTTTCCTGCATCAACAAAATAATCATCATACTCCGGACCGCTGCTTCCTCCCTGAGACGAGCCTCCCACGTTTGACTTATCTATCTCATCGGTAATTTTGCTGTCATACTCAACATCTCCTGTCTGTTGTTTCAGAAAATCAACTACATCGGCAATCTCCTCATCTGATAAAAATGCGCCCTGAACTCTCACCGGCTTTGGATAGCCCGTAGGATAAAAGAGCATATCCCCCTTGCCGAGAAGCTTTTCCGCTCCGTTCATATCGAGAATTGTTCTTGAGTCAACGCCTGATGATACCGTCATGGCGATACGTGACGGCACATTTGCCTTTATCAGTCCTGTGATTACGTCCACGGAAGGTCTCTGTGTTGCTATTACCAAATGTATTCCTGCCGCCCTTGCAAGCTGGGACAGTCTCACAATGGCATCCTCAACCTCACCGTGAGCCACCATCATAAGATCCGCAAGCTCGTCAACTATAATGACAATCTGCGGAAGCTTCTTAAGCTCCTCGTTGCCTGCCTCCTCACCTGTCACAGCCTTTACCTTTTCATTGTAGCCCTGAAGATTACGCACATTATACTGTGCGAAAAGCTGATATCGGTTTGTCATTTCCATAACGGCCCAATTCAGTGCGCCTGCCGCCTTTTTAGGGTCTGTAACAACCGGTATAAGCATATGAGGAATACCGTTATATATGCTAAGCTCAACCTGCTTAGGGTCCACCATGATAAGCTTAACCTCATCCGGTCTTGCCTTGTAGAGAATACTCATGATAAGCGTATTGATACATACCGACTTACCTGAACCTGTCGCTCCTGCCACAAGAAGGTGCGGCATTTTGGCTATATCGGCAACAACAACCTGACCGCTTATGTCCTTTCCAACCGCAAAGGCTATCTTGGAAGGAAATTTTTTATAATTTTCCGACTCAAGCAAATCCCTGAAAGATACCGCCTGACTTTCCTTGTTTGGAACCTCTATTCCGATTGCCGCCTTTCCCGGTATAGGAGCTTCTATTCTTATATCCGCCGCCGCAAGGTTCAGCTTAATATCATCTGCAAGTCCGACGATTTTACTTACCTTTACACCCTGTTCCGGCTGAAGCTCGTATCTTGTAACGGACGGTCCGCAGCTATAATCGGTTATTGTTACATTTACGCCAAAATTCTCTAACGTGCTTTTTAGCTTCATGGCAGTTTCCCTGACATATGCATCACTGCCTGAGCTTCTTCCTGCCTTTGCAGCCTTTAAAAGACTAATTGGAGGAAGCTTATAGTCCTCAGGTGAAATGTTTCCTGCCGGTTGTCCGGTTTTTACGGTTTTAGCCACAGCAGAATTACCGGTTTGATTATGAACAACCGAATTGCTGTTTACATTATCCTCTTTTTGTGTAAAGGAGGATGCTGTGGCAGTTTTACCATTTATTTCATCTTCTATATCAGCTCTTTCATCAAGCATTTCCTTATATGTTTCTTTTGTTTTCTTCCGTTTTCCCTTCGGTGCCGCTGCTGCCTGTTCACTGCCTGCTTCACTATCCGCAAAAAAGTCCTTTGAACTGCTGTTAAAATCCTGCTTGTCAGCTTTGAAAATGTCCTTTTCTACCGAATAATCATTACTCTCCTCATCAAAAAAGTCCTTTGGCGGAAGGGGCTTAAGTTCATGAATTTCCTCAGGATTCGGCTTCTTCTTTTTATTTTTTCCTTTCGTTTTTTTACCGTCGGCGGATTCCAATACCTTTATATTGTTTAACATATTCTTATTTTTACGCCGGTTTGAAATAAGCGCCTCCTCATCCGGATCATCCTCAAAATCATCATCTTCTTTATCCAGGCCGTCCTTTATCATACGCACGATAGATACATCCATAACTATTATGATTCCGATAATCGTAAGCAGTACAATAAGTATGATCGAGCCCGACATTCCTATAAGCCTGTAAAGCAGTGCAAGAAGACCGCCTAAAAGGACGCCGCCCCCTCTTTTATGCTTTGCTCCATCCTCATAAAGCGTTTTTACGGACACTTCATCAACACCGCTTATCAATTGACAAATAAATGCCAGAGCAACAATAAATATGGCTATGCACAAAACCCTCTTGACAATTTTTTTCTGAGCGCCGTTTGAAAGAAGAAACGCAGCAGAAAAGAAAATATAAAAAGGAAGTATAAATGCTACAGTACCCACAAGACCAAATATTATTTTTGAAATAAAATTACCGACTACGCCTCCAACTCCAAAATTACTTAAAACAAGAAACACGGAAACCGCCAGATATATAAAAAGATATATCTCATTTTTTCTCGAACCGCCTTCTTCATTTAAAGCCCTTACCGCAGCCTGTTTTCGTTCACTTGTATATGTATTGTCTGTCTTATTGCTTTTTTTTGTACCGCCCGAAACTTTTGCAGAACCCTTTTGGGGCGTACCACGTCCGGCATTTTTTTGTTCAGCCATCCATCTGTCTCCTTATCCATAATTTGTCCGAGGTTGATGTACTAAGATAAAGGTGTCGTGGCTGTCGCAATAAGGATTTTAATTCTTTATTTATTGCGACAGCCACGGCAGCTCCATTCTTAGTACGGCAGCCCCGTTATATTCCTAAAAACACAACATAAAGTGATATTTATTTAAGCAAGTCCCTCATATTGTACTATTTTTCTTTTTATTTATCAAGTCATATAAACAATTCATGGCACAGTTTATTCCGCCTACATTGTCAATTATTCCCTTTTTTACTGCCTGCTCCCCAATAAGAACAGAACCGATATCCTTGGTAAGCTCCGTCGTATTAAACATAATGTCCCTTAATTCATTTTCTTTTATCCTGCTGTGACTTGCCGTGAAGCTTATAATTCTGTCCTGCATTCTTTCAATATATTCATAATTCTGTCTTACTCCAAGTACTGTGCCGTTTATCCTTATGGGATGGACAACCATGGTTGCGGTAGGCACAATATATGTCACGTCCCCTGATACGGCAAGGGGTACTCCTATGGAATGTCCGCCTCCAAGCACAAGACAAACCTTCGGTTTATCTATTGACGCAATCATTTCTGCTATGGCAAGCCCTGCTTCCACATCTCCGCCAACGGTATTCAAAAGAACAAGCAGCCCATCTATATTCTCATCGCTTTGAACAAGAGCAAGCAGAGGAAGTATAAGCTCATATTTACTTACCTTAGAATTGCCTCCAAGAGACTCATGCCCTTCTATTTCCCCTGCTATATTAAGTAAAACGATACCTTTTCCGTCTGTTTTGGATTTGAGAACATACTGACCTAAATCCTTTATTAATTTACCGTCATATTTTTCCGGTTCTCTTTTTTCGCCATTATCCTTATTTTCGCTGCACATAACAAACCTCCGTTTTTTTGTTATTATGCACACACTTTTTTTAATTATTCCTTATTGCACAGTATGAAGAAGTTTTTTAACTTTCCTTGAAAACAGTAATGAACAAAGCTCTGCTTTCCAGCTCATAACGAATTCCCGTAAATTGAAAAAGAAGTTCCGACTAATTCCTGACAAGCAGGAAAAAATCAGAACTTCTTTTCTCATATATAATATATGAAACACCCCATATGAATTATCGAAAACTCAATTATTCATTAGGTAAATTCTATCATGGTAAGGCTTTAACAACTAGCTACTAACGGTTACCTTTTTACATGATAAGCAAAATATCGTTTTCATCCTTAAGCTTATCAAAAGGGATATAATTATCAGACAATTTTTCATCGTTTAATATCAATGTCTTATATCCGCTCTGCGCCCCATCAGGGTTTGATACCTTAATATTAAGCTTCTTCCCTCTGTACATTTTTATAATCTCAAATTCTTTCCAGTCAGAAGAAACAGAAGGCGCCAGCCTAAGTCCCTCAAAGTCAGGTCTTATTCCCAAAATACCCTCGACGCATCCTACCATAACTGTAGACGCAGTACCGGTAAGCCAATGGACATGTGACCTGCCCTCAAAAGGACTGTCAGAACTTTCTGTAAACTGTCCGTGACAATATGGCTCAAGCTTGCGGATTTCCGCCTTATCATTCATTGACGCAGGTGAACTTTCTGTAAAATATTCAAATGCCCGGTTTCCATGCCCCATAAGCGCTTCAGCAAGTATAATCCATCCCTGCGGCTGCGAAAATATACCTCCGTTTTCCTTTGTGGAAGCATTAAACAGCAGCATAAGCGCTCCGTCAAACGCATGGTCTGCATAAGCAGGCGCCATAAGTCTTACTCCATAAGGCGTGTTAAGCTCCCTGTGTACCGACTCAAGAGCTTTTTCTGCCTGTTCCCTTGTTGCAAGCCCGCTTATAACTGACCACGACTGTGGATTAAGCCACATGCTGGCCTCAGGGTCATGCTTCGAACCTATTATCATACCGTCTTCCTTGTAGCCTCTTATATATCTGTCATCTTCCCAGCACTTAGACTGAATGGTATCTCCAAGCTCCTTCTGTACCTTATCAAGATATGCAATATACTCCGAATCATTTTTTCTTACGGCAAAGTCACGGAGAACTGTCATTGCATAATAAAGCTGCATTGCTACAAATGTTGATTCTCCCTTTTTTCCAAGCCTTAAGCAGTCATTCCAGTCTGCGTGAAGTCCTGCCGGCATGTTGTTATTTCCCAATCGGTTCATGGAAAAATCAATTGCTCTCTTTAAATGCTCATATACGGTTCCCTCACCGCCGTTTGCAAATAATATAACCTCGTCTATAAAATTCACATTGCCGGATTCCGCAATATACTTATATATGGTAGGAAAAAGCCAGAGCGCATCATCCGCCCTGTATGCAGGATGACCTGTCGCCTTTACATATGATGCATCATCCGGTGTATCCTCATGCCCCGCATTGTGGTTAAATTTAACAAGAGGAAGTCCTCCTCCGTTATCAACCTGGGCAGAGAGCATAAAACGAATTTTTTCCAGCGCCATTTCAGGAGCAAGATGTATTACACCCTGTATATCCTGAACAGTATCCCTGTATCCATATCCGTTTCTTAAACCACAGTATGAAAAGGACGCAGCTCTTGACCATATAAATGTCATAAAACATTGATAAGCATTCCATGTGTTTATCATTGAATTAAATTCAGCACTTGGCGTTTTAACCTGTAAATTATCAAGCTTATCGCCCCAATACTTTTTAAGCTCAGCAAGCTCTTTTTCAGCCTGCGACTTTACGTCATCATAAGATTTTATAACCGCCTCTGCTTCAGCATCATTCTTCATGCCCAGGACAAACGCTATATATTTGGTTTCTCCCGGTGCGAGGGATATCTTTGTTTCCAATGCCCCGCACGAATTTGAGTTATAATTCAATTTATTTCCACAGTTACCATTTATAACAGCCATAGGATTTGCATATGAATGATACAACCCTAAAAATTCCTCTTTGTCACCGCAATAGCTGGCAACCTCTCCGCCTGCCAGTCCAAAAAACCTTGTAAATGTAACATTTCCGTCTACCGGAGCACCCTTATTTACATTTTCGTTTATAACCTGCTTGATTCTGTTTTCCTTAAAATATGTTCTTGTTATAAATAACGTATACTGAAGGTTTACCTGATCCTGCTCATAATTGTTATCGTTTGTAAACTCACAGTATCCGATTGTGGACAAATTTCTCGGCTTATCTGAATTATTTGTAACCTTGAGATTCCACACCTCATGTGTTTTATCAAGAGGGACTAAATAAAGAGCCTCCGTATCAATACCGTCGTAGGATGCCTTAATATTCGTATATCCCGTTCCATGATGACATTCACTTTTATAATTATCAAGTGACTTTCCAACAGGCTGCCATGATGCTGACCAGTAATCCTTTGTGTCATTATCTCTCAAATATATGTACCTGCCCGGCTGGTCAAAGCTGTTAAACACATATCTTAAAATTCTGCCGTTTGCCCCGGATTTTACAAAGCTATATCCACCTGCATTATTTGAAATAATGGCTCCATACTCAGGGGATCCTAAATAATTTGCCCAAGGCGCCGGAGTGTCGGGCCTGTCAATCACATATTCCCGTGCAGCATCATCAAAATAGCCGTATCTCATTATTTGCCCTCCATATCTTATCTAAATTATATCAAATATGCCCCGCATTAGCGTAAACGGGGCATATCATGCTTAAAATATTTATGCGTCTTTGAGGCTTAAGCTTATCTTTCCCATTCTGTCAATGTCAAGAACCTTAACCTTAACCTCATCTCCGATATTAACAACATCCTCAACCTTTTCAACTCTATGATCTGCAAGCTTGGAAATATGAATCAATCCATCCTTATTTGGCGCAAGCTCAACAAATGCGCCAAAGTTCATGATTCTTACAACCTTACCCTCATATGTTTTTCCAACCTCAATCGGGTCAACAATTGAACGTATAATTTTAAGTGCCTTATCCATACCTGCCTGTTCAACGCCACAGATAGAAACACGTCCGTCATCATCAATGTCAATCTTAACACCTGTCTCCTCTATAATGGAATTGATAGTCTTTCCTCTCTGACCTATAATCTCACCAATTTTTTCCGGATCAACAACAGTCTGAATAATCTTTGGCGCAAGCTCTCCTACGCTTGGTCTAGGCTGGCTTATTGCCGGCTTCATACATGTATCCATAATGAAAAGTCTTGCCTCACGGCATCTCGCAATGGCACCCTCAACAATAGGTCTTGTAAGTCCGTGTATTTTAATGTCCATCTGAATTGCTGTAATACCTTCCGTCGTACCCGTAACCTTAAAGTCCATATCTCCAAAGAAGTCCTCAAGTCCCTGAATATCAGTGAGAAGTACATAGTCATCATCCGTATCACCGGTTACAAGTCCGCAGGATATACCTGCTACCATTTTCTTTATTGGTACTCCGGCTGCCATAAGCGCCATACAGGATGAACATGTAGATGCCATGGAGGTTGAACCATTTGACTCAAACGTCTCCGAAACGGAACGAATAGCATATGGGAATTCCTCCTCACTTGGAAGCACCGGTACAAGAGCTCTCTCAGCAAGTGCGCCATGACCGATTTCACGGCGTCCCGGTCCCCTTGAAGGCTTTGTCTCTCCAACTGAATAGGATGGGAAATTGTAATGATGCATATATCTCTTTGATACAACATTCTCATCAAGTCCGTCTAACTTCTGAGCCTCTGACAAAGGCGCAAGTGTAACAATATTACATATCTGTGTCTGACCTCTTGTAAACATAGCTGAACCGTGAACTCTTGGAATAGTATCAACCTCAGCGGCAAGCGGTCTTATCTGTGTAATCTGTCTTCCGTCAGGACGCTTGTGATCCTTTAATATCATCTTTCTTACTGTTTTCTTCTGATACTGATAAACAGCCTCATCCAATACCTCAAGCCATCCCTCATTGTCTGCAAAGGCCTCCTCAAGCTTGTCCTTAATCTGTCTTATATTTTCCTCTCTGACCTGCTTCTCATCTGTAAATACAGCTTCTTCCATCTGCTGAGGTGTTACTATGGCCTTTATAGCCTCAAAAAGCTCCTCCGGAACCGCACAGCTTGTATATTCATGCTTAGGCTTTCCGCACTCTGCCACTATCTGGTCAATGAAAGCGATAACCTTCTGATTCAGCTCATGGGCTGCATATATAGCCTCAATCATCTTATCCTCAGGAATTTCATTTGCCCCTGCCTCAATCATAATAACCTTATCCCTTGTGGAAGCAACGGTAAGCTTAAGGTCTGAAACAAGATTTTGGGTGGCATTCGGATTAAATACCAAAACGCCGTCAATCATACCTACCTGAGTAGTTGCACATGGTCCGTCAAACGGTATATCAGATATAGCTGTTGCAATAGCAGAACCAAGCATCGCCGTAAGCTCAGGCGAACACTCAGGGTCAACTGAAAGAACCAGATTATTCAGCGTAACATCGTTTCTGTAATCCTTCGGAAACAGTGGTCTCATAGGACGGTCAATAACTCTTGAGGTCAGTATTGCATTCTCACTTGCCTTACCCTCTCTCTTATTAAAGCCTCCCGGTATTTTACCTACTGAATAAAGCTTCTCCTCATACTCAACTGAAAGCGGAAAGAAATCAATTCCCTCTCTGGGCTTCTCAGAAGCCGTAGCTGTTGATAAAACAACTGTATCGCCATAGTGCATAAGCGCCGCACCGTTTGCCTGCTTCGCAACCCTGCCGACATCAACCCGAAGGGTTCTTCCGGCAAGCTCCATCTCAAATTTCTTGTACATAATTAATCTCCTTAAAAAATATTTTGCATTAGAATTCCGAAACAACTGAAAAAACCATTACATCAGCGGAAATAATTTTTTCAGAAGTCTCGGTTTTATTCTAATTACAATCTATAATAGTATACCATTTATATTTTTTTTCTTCAAGATAAAAATGGTTCATATTTCCTTTTGTATATTCCATCTGTAAAAAAGAGCTGTCACACCGGAACATTGATACCATAATAACAGAAATATGCCTTTGTCCGTTCCCGACGTAACGTATTTTTGCACAATAGCAGCTTGCCCGCAGGACATACGTTACTTAATACCGACATTTTCAAACAGTTTTCTTATATTATGGAATAAAGGTTCTCAGCGCAACAGCCTCTATAATCTGAATTTTGCATTTACGTGAAAATGAAATTTACCTTGCAACATTCATATGTAAATTCTTTTTGATATACTTTACCTCTGTTTCTAAAACCCCAACTCTTACTACAAGCACTTCCATCTCATTATTTGGTCTTATAACATCATTCATATTTCTTGCCAAATCAAGATGTCCTTCCGCTATTCTTTGAATGTTGACCCGAATTTCATTCTCAATTATGAGATTTGTTTTTGTAACTTCTTCCTTGACCTCTTTCATGTCGGCTTTCAGGATTGCCATTTCCTCCTTGACCTCTTTCATGTCGGCCTTCAGGATTGCTATTTCCTCCTTGACCTCTTTCATGTCGGCCTTCAGGATCGCTATTTCCTCCTTAACCTCTTTCATGTCGGCCTTCAGGATTGCTACTTCCTCCTTGACCTCTTTCATGTCGGCCTTCAGGATTGCTACTTCCTCCTCAACTCTGTACATTCTTGTATTTAAATCAATTACTCCCGTCAAAATCAAATCAAGCTTTTCACTGTCACTCATTATTTCACCTTCTTTCGATTATTAACAATACGCTTCATCTTAATTATGAACACATATAAATTGTATGGGTGGCAATACATTTATATTCTGATATATGCGTGTATAACATAATATCACAATCAAGAAAAATTAACAAGTATATTTTATATAAGAAAAATGCGGGAGTTATAATATTATAATTTACAATATAATTCCAACAATTCCATCAATTTAATTGCCAATGAATTCGAATAATCCCAACTGTCAATAATCCCTTTAGGATAATATGGATAAAACACATGAAAATTTCTTTTCTGTTCCATTTTATTTAATTCAGTTTTAATAAACGCAAGCTGTTTTTCTAACATATAGCTTGGACGCTTATCCTTATTCGTAAGATTTTCTTCTATGAGCGCCTTTGTTTCTTCCATCATAGCTTGAAATTCTGTCATGTTCATTTTTCCCCCACAAATTTCAAATTTGTATTTTCATCAAGCTTCTTGCTCTATCGGCTTGATTTTGCTTTGTTGTTTGTTCTGCTGTCGACTCTCGTTTGGATTTCCCCTGCCACATCCTCTATGCTCTTATTATCCGTACAAATCACAGCATCAGCGCAAAGCAAATATGCAGGCTCTCTTTCTCTAAGCATACTGCATATTCTCTCATATGGATTTTCACACAAAAGAAGCGGTCTGTCCTCATTTCCTGAAACTCTCCTGAAAATAGTATCTGCTTCCGTTTTAAGATAATAAACCGTTCCCAAATCTTTAAGCAGTTCTCTGTTTTCATCTCTCATTGGAAGCCCTCCGCCTGTAGCTATTACAGCATTATGAAAACTCGTTCCCAAGTCCCTTACAATGTCTGTTTCAAGCCTTCTGAAATATTGCTCCCCCTTTTGGGAAAATATGTCATTGATTGACATTCCCTCTTTTTTCATAATGTATTCATCCGTATCTATAAATTCATATCCAAACTCACGAGAAATATATTTACCCAATGTTGTTTTTCCCGAACCCATATAGCCGACTAAGACAATATTATTCCCCGTACCGTAAACTGCTGCGCAAAGCGCCCTATACACCTTGTCTGCCGTATCTTTATCCACAGCCTTTTTATTCCACAGCTCATTGGACATAATGCCCTGATACAAAAGCATTTTAATTCCATTCATGCATTTTATGTCAAGGTCTTCCAAAAGCTTTATAAACAGTGTTTTTGCAGGGTTATATATTAAATCCACTCCAAACGAAGCCATTTTATAAAACTCTGCATCATCCACAACCGGAAGTCCGTCGCCCTCATGAAGCCCCACGGACGTACACTGAATAAAAATATATTTATCATTTGGTATTTCCTTATATTTTTCAGCAGCAACAGCATATATTTCAGGACATTTACTTTGTTTGCCACGACCGTCATAAACACAAAAGGCAGCCTCCATATCATCAGCAATTCTCCTTGCATTCTCTACTGTTCTGTTAATTATGTAAACTCTTTTTGCACCATATTTTACGCACATATATACAGCTGCCCTTGCTGCGCCGCCTGCGCCGAGAATTATGACATTTTTATTTTCAAGGCTTATCCCCTCACTCTCTATCGCTTTGGCAAGTCCAGGCATATCAGTATTATACCCTGCATATCCCTTCTTGATTCTTACAAGCGTATTGACTGCTCCTATGACCTTTGCCGCCTCATCCACCTCCACAAGAGAATTCATAACGCTTTGCTTATGCGGAACAGTTATATTCAGTCCCAAAATCCCTCTCTCAAATGCATCCTTAACTGCCAGATTCAAATTATTTTCTATATGAAACGGTATATATCTTTCATTTAAATTTAAAGCTCTGCTTATTGTATCATGTATGACAGGTGAAAGGGTATGCTTTATGGGATTACCAAAAATCCCTATATATGTTTCCGCTTGCACATCCTTATATTCATCCAAAACATAATTCAAAACATTATACTTTTCCATATCGTGCCTCCAGTTTTTAACAGCGTTACATCCATGCTCAAATTTACAAAGTATATCAAAACATATTACAAATTTACACGGAACATCTGATACAATTATTTTACATTTTTTAGAATATCAGCAACCCCCCTCATTTTCAAGAACAAAGTTCCTTTGGCGCTGCAGTCCGAGTCTTAACTTACGTCTGCAAGAACCGTGCCTGTAGGAAATTTCTTCGAAATTTCCTACAAAGTAAAAAGAGACTGCCAAAACCGGCAGTCCCATGTATGGCCTTACTTTCTAAGTCCAAGCTTTTCAATAAGAGTTCTGTAACGCTCAATATCCTTACTCTTAAGATAAGCAAGTAAGTTTCTTCTCTGACCAACCATCTTAAGAAGTCCTCTCCTTGAGTGATGATCCTTTGGATGAGCCTTAAAATGCTCATTCAAGTCATTGATTCTTGCAGTAAGAAGCGCAACCTGTACCTCAGGTGAACCCGTGTCCCCCTCGCTTCTTCCGTACTTCTCAACGATTTCTTTCTTCATCTCGGTAGTAATCATATTTTTTTCCTCCTAAAATAAATTATATCCAATCACCGGGTTATGGTCGGAGTATTCCGGTAACTAAGTGATGGCATTGCCTATAATAACATATCAACCGGTTAATGTAAACACTTTTTTGGTACTGTCACACTAAGAATATGTTGGATTTGCCACATAAAAATATTTATATCATAATGACATTATACTCCCTCAATTTCGTTCAGCTTTTCCTGTATCCTGTCCTTGACAAGCTGTGCAAGCTGAGGCTTTTTCATACCACCATATTCATCATAATATATCGGCTTTAAAAAATGCACCTGCGTTTCAACCTTCTCAAAGGTATTACTGTTCATGGATTTATAGGAATCATAAATGCAGACGGGTACAACAGGTGTTTTCGTCTTTAATGTACAGCTAAAGCATCCGGTGTGAAATTCCTGAAGCTTATTTTTGTTATCCGTGTAACCGCCTTCGGGAAAAATAAGAAAATCACGACCCTTTCCCACTTCCTCCGTAACCTTCCGGATCGCTTTTACCTCATCTCTGGGATCCGTAAGATCTATTACAACTCCCTCAACAAGGCCCACAACCTGCCTGCTTAAAAGCCTGCTTGCCTGTACTTTTCCAAAAAGCATTCCGCAGGGCTTATCCAGTGCAAGTAAAATTCCTAATGCATCATACTTTCCCTGATGATTTGAATAAAAAATACATCCGCCCTCAGAAGGAATATTTTCTTTTCCTGTAACCAATGTTGTTGTGCGCGCCCTTTTCCGCAAATGATTCATAATACATTTTGCATGCTCATAGCGAACCCTAAGACTATACTTTTCCTTTTCCCTAATCATTTTATTTGCCTTTGGAACTGCCCACAAAACAAATAATCCGCTTGAAGCAACAACATATTTAAAACGTAAATTTAACATTATTATACCCCTGCCTTTAAACATCTGACATTTTATAATTGCCTTCGCATATGCGGATGACACCGTGTCCCGGCAGCTTTGCCACCGACATACTACATCATAAAATCTCTGAGTTTTTCAAATTGTTCTTCCATATATTTATAACCTGTTTCATAACATTCATTGAGCTTTGAGCTGTCATTTTCAAAATGCCCTACAGTACTATCCTGCGGTCTTAAAATTAATGCCTTTCCCTCTCTTTCAAGCTCAAGCAGCGCCTCCATCTGTTTATCATATGACACCCTTCTTGAAATCATTGTACTGCATAAATTTGGATATTTTCTCTGATATTTCAGTCCTATTACTCTTTTTAATTTGGAATAATCTGTTGCATGGCTTCCCTCAGGCTTTGTCAAAATAACCACAAGCTTATCACAGCCCTGCTCCATAGCATGCTCTACCGGAATGCCATCCGCAAGGCTGCCGTCTAAATACGGCACATTATCTATAAGAACCGGCTGACATGCAAACGGAACTGCACAGGATGCCTTGCAGTTAAGCAGAAGCCTGTCCCTGTCGCCGTCACTGGATAAATACTCAGCCTTCCCTGTAACGCAATTTGTAACAACGCACTCACAAAACGTATCGGAAGAAAAATATGTATCAAAATCCAAAGGAAAAACATTGAGTGCATAATGGTCAACAAGCATATCAAGATTAAGCAGCTTTCTGCTTTCCTTAAGCTGCCCCATTCCATAATACGGTTTTGTATCTTCATGGGTTATGACCTTTTTGGAACGGCCGGTCTGACGGGCTACAAAGTTCACTGCATTCCCCGAACCGGCAGACACACCGACTACATACTGAAAATGTATATTTTTTTCAAGAAGGAAGTCAAGAACACCTGCGGTAAAAATTCCTCTTAACGCACCGCCTTCCAACACAAGTCCAAACTTACTCATCAACCCTCATCCTTTTCCTTTTTGTAAATATTTAAACATAATTATCATCATTGACAATTATTATATGTGGATATAATATATTAATAATGCATTTTCTGTGATTAAAATGTCGTAAATCGACGAAACATACAAATAATTATATATATGGTTTTCATTGAAGTCAACGGATAATTTTGTATTATTTTTTCCAAAATATTATTTATTTTATAAAGGGGATTTTATTATGGCTGGTTCTACATATGGTAACATTTTTAAAATTAGTACATGGGGTGAATCTCACGGTCGGGCTCTCGGCGTAGTTGTTGATGGATGCCCGTCAAATGTACCTCTTTCCGAGGAGGATATTCAGATATTTTTAAACAGACGGAAACCGGGACAGAGTGATTTTTCAACAAAGCGCAGCGAATCGGACACGGTTCAGATTTTATCAGGCGTTTTTGATGGAAAAACAACGGGTACTCCTATTTCCCTTATTGTTTACAATGAGGACCAGAAAACTAAGGATTACGGAAATATTGCATACTGCTACAGACCCGGACATGCAGATTTTGGATTTGATGAAAAATTCGGCTTTAGGGATTACAGAGGCGGGGGACGCTCCTCAGGCAGAGAAACTGTTGGAAGGGTTGCCGCAGGCGCCATTGCAGCAAAGGTTTTAAATACACTTGGCATTCATTTTTTGTCTTATACCCGCTCAATCGGCGATATTGTAATTGATTATTCCAAATTTGAAAAAAAAGAAATATGTAACAACCCGCACTATATGCCTGATTCTGCTGCCGCTGAGGCTGCAACGGCACTTCTGAAGGAAATCATGGCTGACAGGGATTCCATCGGCTCATCCGTAGAATGTATAATAAGCGGTGTTCCCTCAGGCGTAGGTGAGCCTGTATTTGATAAGCTGGATGCAAGTCTTGGAAAAGCCATAATGTCCATCGGCGCAGTAAAAGCAGTCGAAATAGGTGATGGCATCCTTGTTCAGCGCGCTAGAGGTTCGGAAAATAACGATGCCTTCCGAATTGAAAACGGAAAACCGGCTAAGGCTACAAATCATTCGGGCGGTACCTTAGGCGGTATAAGCGACGGCAGTGATATTCTTGTAAGAGCTTCCTTTAAGCCTACCCCGTCCATATTTAAAAAGCAGCAGACAATAACCTCATCACATGAGGAAACGGAAATTGAGATAAAAGGACGCCATGACCCGATAATCGGTCCGCGTGCCGTTGTTGTAGTGGAAGCAATGTGTGCAGTGACATTACTTGACCTTATGATGATAAATGCGACCTCGAAGCTTGAGAACCTTATGAAAATTTATAATTAAAAATGAGGCTAAGGGGCAATTCTTAGTGCCGTTACGTCTGAAATGAGCGAAAGCGTGTTTTCTGAGCATATAACAACAGGAGTCCACAACAGAAAGTCTCATTCTCCAGTGCGTCAGCCTCATTTATAATTTTAAATTTACATAGGTCGTCACAAGCTCCACAATTGCAGCACTGTCCCTTGCTGTCACAACCTCAGCCAGCGCATCTAAAAAGTCTTTATCCTCCCCCTCAAATTCCATGGTGGATATCATCTCCATTGTGGCATCAAGAAGCTCAAAGTCATTCTCGATTGCATACTGCTTTATGCTTTCTAATGTTTCTTCGTTTAATGTAGTGACAGTGCCGCCGTCAGCCTCATCCAAAGACTTATTTTCAGCAAGCCTCTGGTTATATTCCTCATCTGTCATGCCCGTTACCGTGTCTACAAATTCCAGATATTCCTGAATGCCCTGCAGAATATCCTTCAGATTTTTAACAAAATCCCTTAGATTTCTCCTGACATATTCCTTATTGCCTATGTTAATGGCTGCCTCAAGCCTTGACGCTTCCTTTGCAATGCCTGACGCTCCGATATTTGTGCTTGTTGTCTTTATTGTATGGATTTTTGCCTTCAACCCCCTTATATCCTTCTCAAACTTTTTTGAAAAATCATCAGGCGCACTCTCATTCTGATTGTAATATGCAACAACAAGTCTGTTAAATACGTCTATGCTTCCTCCAATACGCTCTATGGCATTTTCCACATCAAGATGAGCCGCAAGCTTTTCCAGTCCATCCCTGTATCTTGATCCATGCATATATATTGCAATGTCATTTGTTTTTTCCTTAAGCTTGCTTTCAGGAAGGCAATCCTTAAAAATTGCCGCCACTCTCCTTATATCCATAGGCTTCACAAGAGTATCCGTAAAGCCCTGCTCCAACAGCTTGTCATTATTATCCCCTATAGCATCTGTATCCATGGCAACAATAGGCATAATTTTATACTCTTTCCCATCAAGCTCCCTTATCTCCTTCATGGCATCTGTACCATTCATAATCGGCAGCGTTAAATCCATAAATACAACATCATAATCATTATTTAAAACCATATCTATAGCTCCAATACCGGAGGTTGCAACATCCACCCTGAGATCAAACTGACCAAGAACCTTCTGTGCAACCTGCCTGCTTACTTCATCATCCTCGACAAGCAGTACATTTACCTCCGGAAGCCAAAGCTTCTCCGCCACCTCCTTGGACACCGTCTCCTCAACCTTTGAAGCAGAATTTACCGTACTATTGTCTGCCACGGTTTGATTTACGGAAAGGGTAAAGGTCGAGCCTGCACCATAGGCGCTTTCCACTTCAAGATCAGCATTCATTATATCCGCAAGTCCCTTTGCAATAGCAAGTCCGACACCGTTTCCCGAATGAATATTGTTCTTTTTATTATCGACTATTTGAAACACCTCAAATATTGTTGCAAGCCGCTCCTCCTGAATGCCAATTCCCGTATCTGATACGGTAAAAACAAAATTCACTACATTTTTATTTGACTTGTCAGTATATTCATAGCAGTCTGCAGAAAGTGTTATTGAGCCGTCCTTTGTATACTTTATAGAGTTTTCCAAAAGCCTTTTTAAAATATTTTTTATCTTTTCCTGATCTCCCACAACATTATCGGCAAGTATATCCCCAATTTCCACAAAAAACTTCACGGCTTTTTCGCCTATGCTTTGCATTACAAGCTCAGACAGATCATAAATCATTGTTGTCACAGAGTATTTTTCATTGACTACATCTACCTTTCCGGCCTCTATCTTTGCAAGAAGAATAATATCGTCAACCTTATTTAATATTTCTCCGCCCGTCTCGTATATGCTTAATATACTTTTTTTATACTCGTCATCCGCCGTATGAAGCTGAAGCAGTTCATCCGCCTTAGCCATCATTACATTAATAGGCGTCTTTATCTCATTACTCATATTGGCAAGGTAATCATTTTTTATGCTGCTTGATTTTACCGCCTGCTCATGCTCCTTGGAAAGCTTTTCTATTTCCTCGCTATTTGAAATTAATATTTTTTTGACTCTGATAACTGCATAAAAAATGAGACATATTCCTAAAAGCATCGTTATAAGTATAAAATACCTCGATGCGCTTTTCTCAAAAAAACTCTTTTGCTTTTCAATTTTAAATGCAACCTCCTCGTTGCACATTTTACCATCACCGTTATATGCCTTTATCCTGAACTGATACTCTCCTCCATCGAGATTTGTGTACACTGCTTCCATGGCATTACTTCCGCTTATTACAATCGGATTTTCGTCAAAGCCGTCAAGAAAGTATTCTACAGAGATATTATTTCTGTTCGTAAAGCTGAACACTGCAAAATACACAGTAATACGTGTCGTGTTGCTGTCAACCACAAGTCCGTCCGACAAATCATCATACTCATACCTCGTCCCGTCTACATCTATAGCTGTAACCCTTATCTTCGGCGCAACATTATTGTACCATGTTTCTCTTGTATCCAATGTACAAATACCATTATTACAGCATATATAAAGCATTCCGTTTGCGTCTATTGTACTATGACACAGAGTATTTATATCCTTGGTAAGACCATCGCTTTTATCAAACGGTCTTCCCGCTATACCCTGACTTCCCAAAAGCTCCTCCTCATTTGTGAGAAGCACGCCCTTGGAACCGATAACCCACACGGCATTTTCCCTCACAATGATGTCATATACACTGTTTGAAAAATCTATATTACTGACAGTTCTGAATGATTCATTATAAAAGCAAAGTCCGTTATCCGTTGCAATCCATAATCCCTCTTTGCCTTTTTTAATCGTCGTGACAACATTAGAATTAAGACCGTCCTCCGTATTGTAGTTTACAATTCTTCCTGTGGCAAGAGTGATGCAGCTTATTCCGCCGCCGTCTGTTCCGCACCACAAAACGCCTCCGTCCTGATAAAAGCACCGGACGTTGTTTGCATCCATTCCCACAGAGGTATCATATGTATCAGATACCTTGCCATCTTTACCTATTATGGCGATGCCCTCCTCAGTGGCAACCGCAATTCTTCCGTCATTCAGCTCATAGGTGCAATTTACTGCCATGCTCGGAAGCCCTGCGCCTCTTGTCAAGGTACTTATGGTATTATTACTCTGTACCGTAACCACTCCGTATTTTCTGTGAGTGCTTATCCAAATCTTCCCTGTGGAATCTCTCATTATATGACTTATGCTTACACCCTGAAGCATGTCAGTAAGCGCATTGCTTTCCTGCTCATTATCGGAATTATAGATAAAAAGTCCGTCGTCCGTTCCGATATATTTATTCCCACCATGTATATATATGCAGTTTGTCATAGTCTCCTGCATACCTGATTTTATGTTGTAGTCGGAAAATTTGCTTTTTGCAAGCATAAGAACGCCCATGCGTGTTGAGGAAATCCAATAATTCCCTTCATAATCCTGAATAATATCCGACAAATAATTATCTATCTGACAATTATTTATCTTATAAAACTGCCCGTTTGTCCTGAAAAAACCAATGCCATTATCCGCACATACCCATACCCGTTCCTCACTGTCCTGCATAACCTTATTTATACCATCTATGCCGGTGCTTACAACTTCAAAGCTTGACCTGTTTCTAAATACAAGTACATCGCTTCCTGAGGTTCCCACATATATATAATTGCCGACAACACTTATACACGTAAATTCATCAAAGGAAAGCTCACCTATATCTACTGCAGAACACTTTCCCATCTCATCAATTACAAAAATGCCGTCATTGTTTATTGCCCATATTTCGCTGCCAAACGTAACCATGTCTGTATACTTTCCTGAACCGGACTCATTTGCAACCGGAAAGAGCGACATTTCCCCGTCCGGTGTTCCAACACACATATACAGTCCCCTGGAGGTTGCAACATATAAATTCCCCTTTTCATTTTCACACACCCTGTATATGGTTTTTATTCCGTCATAATATTCTGTCTGAAAATGATGCGTCTCTCCTTTTTCTATATAAAAAAGTCCATAGTTATCCGTTCCGACCCACACTCTGCCTTTTGTATCCTGTGTAATACAATTGACGGAGTACACATCCGTTCTGTCCATATCCCATAAATTAACCGATGAAAACTCATATCCGTTTGAACGGTACAGACCGCCGTCCGTTCCAACCCATATGTACCCTGAGCTTGACTGATAGAGACAATTAACCTCATTACTGGCGATTCCGCTTTTGGAATCATATATAGTCTGAATATAATCTGCTATAAAGGAATCCTTTGCCACTGTTATATCTTCTTGCAGCAAAAACAGGCACACCGTAAGGAGTACCTGAACTGCCACTATTTTTTTTATTGTTTTGTGAATATTCATAGGTGATTTCCTCGTCAGATTATGCTTCCCTTAAAAACACCTTATAGCCCTTCAATGTTTCAAATATGTCCGCCTTTGATGTTATCTCCCAAGGTGCATGCATATTTAAAACGGCAACTCCGCAATCAATAACCTCCATGCCATATAATGACAGAATGTACGCTATTGTTCCGCCTCCGCCTAAATCCACCTTGCCAAGCTCAGAGGTCTGATAGCATATATCATTTTTATCCATCATTTTTCTTATTCTTGCAATATATTCGGCATTTGCATCATTGGAGCCTGATTTTCCCCTTGCTCCGGTAAATTTATTAAATACCATTCCGCGTCCGAAATAGGATGCGTTATTCTTATCAAATGCATCTGCAAAAAGAGGGTCATAGGCTGCATTTACATCTGAGGAAAGCATGGAGGAGGATGCAAGACACCTTCTCACTGCTATTTCACTGTATTCGCCCATTGCATTCATAAGCTCAACAACCGTATTTTCAAAAAATTTCGATTGCATACCGGTAGCTCCCACGCTTCCTATCTCCTCCTTATCCGTGAGAAGACAGCAGGTTGTCTTTTCAACAGTATCAACCTCAAGCATCGCCATCAGTGATGTATATGCGCATACCCTGTCATCCTGCCCATATGCCATAATCATGCTGCGGTCAATACCTGATTCCCTGGCTTTTCCTGCCGGTACAACCTCAAGCTCTGCCGATATAAAATCCTCCTCCTCAATATCATACTTTTCCTTCAAAAGAGCAAGAACATTCTCCTTTACCGCATCCTTATCCTTGTCCTTTAACGGTCTGCTGCCAAATAAAATATCGAGCTTTTCCCCCTCAATAACCTTGTTTGCTTTTTTCTCCATCTGCTCTGCGGCAAGATGAATCAGCAAATCCGTCACGCAAAATACAGGGTCATTTTTATCCTCGCCTATGGAAATATCAATAACGCTTCCATCCTTTCTTGCAACAACCCCATGTATGGCAAGCGGAAGCGTAACCCATTGATATTTTTTTATTCCTCCATAATAATGAGTATCAAGATATGCAAAATCACCATTTTCATACAGAGGATTTTGTTTTATGTCCATACGGGGAGAATCAATATGCGCTCCAAGTATATTCATCCCCTTCTCCAATTTTTTTGAGCCTATATTGAACATTGCCACCGTCTTATTCATGCATACGGCGTATACCTTGTCCCCCTGCTTCAGCTTCTTACCTTCCTCAATGATTTTACTTAAGTCTGCGTATCCATGTTTCTCAGCCATCTTTACTATCTGCTTTACACATTCCCGCTCGGTCTTTCCTGCATCCAGAAATTCACGATACTCCTTACAAACCTTTTCAAGCTCATTTATTGATTTTTTTGTATATGTTGTCCAAGCATTTTTTCTTTCCATACTATTCTCCTTATCATCATAGAACTCTTGGTGGCTTTGCCACATATTATAACCATTTTATTTGTTTATCAATCCCGAAACGAAGCGGTTTCAGGCAAGCGCCGATACAACTTTATTCAGAATATCAAATGCTTTGTCACATTCAGCTTCCGTCACATTCAGCGGCGGAACAAGCCTTATTACGGATGGTCTTACAGCAGTAATTAAAAGTCCTTTATCCGCGCAGTTATATTTTACGTCATTTGAAATATCACTGTAAAATTCCACTCCTATCATAAGACCTTTTCCTCTTACCTCCTTAACGCAAGGAAGACCTTTTAGCTTTTCCATAAAATATGCCCCGACCTTTTTTGCATTTTCAGGAAGCCTGCCTTCTATTATCTCATTTATCTGTGCGTAGGATGCCGCACAGCACACAGGATTTCCTGCATATGTGCTGCCGTGAGCTCCGGGACCAAATGTGAGGGCAAGTCTTGCGCTTGTGCACATAGCGCCTATCGGCATGCCTCCTCCCATTGCCTTCGCCATACTGACCGCATCAGGCTTGACACCGTAATCCATAAATGCCATAAGCGCTCCGGTACGTCCCCAGCCTGTCTGAACCTCATCAAACAAAAGCAGCATATCCTTCTCGTCGCAAAGCCTGCGAAGTCCCTGAAGAAATTCCTTTGTGGCAGGTATGACGCCCCCTTCTCCCTGTACAGGCTCAACCATAACTGCTATTGTATTTTCCGTACATGCAGCCTCAAAGGATGCCAGATCATTGTAATTTGCATAGGAAAACCCCGGGATAAGCGGGTCATAATTTTTTTGAATGGCAGAATCAGGCTGTCCCGTTGCGGCAAGCGTTGCTAAGGTTCTTCCGTGAAAGCTGTTGTATGCAGTAACTATATTATATCTGTCAGGACCATAGTTATCTTTTCCGTATTTTCTTGCAAGCTTTATCATAACCTCATTTGCCTCAGCCCCGGAATTCTGAAAATAAATTTTTTCCATGCCTATACTGTCACATATAAGCTTCGCAAGCCTTGCCTGCGGTATTGTGTAAAAATAATTAGAGGCGTGCATCATTGCTTCTGCCTGCTCCTTTATGGCCTTCACAACATTTTTATTGCAGTGTCCGGCACTGTTTACGGCTATTCCTGCCATAAAATCAAGGTACTCTCTGCCGGTTTCATCGTATATATAAGAGCCCTCGCCTCTGTCGGCAACAAAATCAAAACGCTTAAAGGTCTCATAGAAATATGTATCGTAAAGCTCCTTTAATTGCTCCTTCGTCATGTTAAAATCACTCAAATGCATAGCACACACCTCAATTCTTATAGTAGTTTACCAAAATCTATATGGGGCTGTCGCATTAAAAGTATTTAAGGTATAACCTTAGTGCGACAGCCCCATATAAGACAAATATCAAAGTATTTTTTTATCCATATATCTGACTTGCAACCAGATTATCAAGTATGCTTACAAGCTGTCCTATCTCAGGCTTACTTATCTGTGAATCGGCGCCCAACGCTTCTCCCTTTCGTTTCATGTCATCATTTATAAGTGACGAGAATACTATGATTGGAATATGCTTTAAACCCTCCGTATCCCGGATAAGCTTTATAAGCCTGTGTCCGTCCATCTGCGGCATTTCAATATCGGTTATAATACATTTTGCCCCATAATCAACGCCGTTATTTTTCTTAAGCTCACACAGATAATCCCAAGCTTCCTGACCGTTGTTCTTAACCGTAAGCTTATTGTAGCCCGCCTTATAAAGGGAATCCTTTATCAGTGTGCAAAGCAGACTTGAGTCCTCAACAATAAGCACAGGAATATCATTTCTTTCTCTTGACTCAAGCTTTACAATCTCCGAAACCTTAAGGCTGGTCTCAGGACAAATCTCCTCAACAATGCGCTCAAAGTCAAGTATTATAAGAAGGTTATCCGCATTTTTTATAATACCTGTCGCAACTCCGGAGCCGGGACCGCTCACTGTTGAATCCGGCTTTACCACATCCGTCCACGAAACCCTGTTTATGCCAATCACTGCCTGAACATCAAATGCAATATTAAGATTATTGAAATTTGTTACAATAAGAAAATTGTTTCTGTTATCATTATTTTGAAAGCCTAATGTTTTGATAAGGTCAATTACAGTAATGATATCTCCACGGGGCATAAATATGCCCTCAATACACGGATGAGAATTTGGAACGGGAGTAATATTTTGGAACTGCAATATTTCTCTGACTTTCTCAACATTTATGCCATAGTGGTTTCCTTCAATGACAAATTCCAATACCTCCAGCTCATTTGTTCCGCTCTCAAGTAAAATATTACTATCCATATCAAACCTCCTATTATTGTAATTGCATAACTTTATCTAAACCGTCATACGTTATCTTAAGCTTTAAGTCATCAATATTATCCGTAAGCTCTGCAGAAATCTGATATATAAGTACGATTTCCCCGCGGCTGCTCGCCTCAAGAGTATCCTGGTATGTATACATATCATCAAGCAAAATCGTCAGCATCTGCTTTGCGCTTTTCGAATCGTTTATTATAATGCTATAATTTGCATCCTTGGAATAAAGGTCAATATACTGATTATCATTTGTTTTATTTTCCAATTCAAATTTTAAGACAAGCAGCTTATATCCGCTTTGAGCTTCAATCTCAAAATATACCCCATCCTTGTCATAGGAAGGATATGTATCAAGCAGCATATAATAGGAATAGCGGATGTTAATATTATCCTCACCTAAAAATTCCGCTATGTTAAAATCAGCAGGCGCATCGGAAACGATACCATTTACATCCTCAGCGTCAACCGGTTCCTCCGTTATTACGTTTCCAGGATGATTTGTTCCTGTCTCTGTAGAAGCCTCCGTTTCAGTAGCAGTATTCTCAGGGGATATCTCAATGACAGCCTCAGTGGAATTAAGCGCGTTGACCTCCGCTTCAAACAAGCCTTTCTCATATTTTGAGTTGACATTCCTGTCGTATTTTAATAATAACCCTCCTGCATACTCCGCAATCATCTTACTTTCATCATCCGTTAAATCTATAACCTGGGCGCATCCCACAAGAAAAAGTGACAGAATCAGGATACTGCAGGAAAACCATCTTTTTTTCATATGCTTCCTCCGAATCATTAAACATAAATTGTATCCTAATTCTATCACTTTTTTTTCATATCAGCAAGGCATATTCGCATCTAAATCAAAATAAAAAACTACGCCTTCCTCTGCATTGAAAACTCCGTAATCCTTTCCATGTGATTTCATTGCCGCCGCCACAATGGAAAGCCCTATGCCGCTGCCGCCGTATTCCCTTGTTCTTGCCTTGTCAACCTTATAAAATTTGTCAAACAATCTGTCTATATCCTCATCCGGTATTTTTTCTCCCTGATTGAAGACAAAAACTCTTACGTTGTCTTCCGTACGGTCAAACGTGATTCTTATATCCCCGCCGGGCTTTACATGATGAATTGCATTTGTAAGATAATTTGTAAACACCTGCTCAATCAGGAATTCATCTGCCCATACATAAACAGGTGCGGCTTCATCGAATAAAATCCTTGCCCCAGCCTCCTCCACAAGAATGGATGACGCATCAATAATATTTTTTATAAAATCAACAAGCTCAAACCGTTCAAAGCTAAGGGTTGACTGTCCGAATTCAAGCTCATTTAGGTTGAGCAGCTTCACTACAAGCTCATTCATTTTCTTCGCTTCATCTATAATAACATCCGTGTAAAACTCCCTGCTTTCCATATCATCCGACAAATTACACCTTAATCCCTCCGCATACCCCTGAATAAGCGCAATGGGAGTTTTCAGTTCATGGGAAACATGAGACAGAAAGTCCTTTCGCATATCGTCAATCTGCTCCTTTTGCTCAATATCCTTCTTTAGCTTTGCATTGGCTGCTTTCAGCTCGGAAATTGTACTTTCAAGCTTTTCAGACATTTCATTCATACAGGTGCCAAGCTCACCGATTTCATCGTTTGTAAAAACAGAAGCCTTAACGTCAAAATCAAGGTGCGTCATTCTTTTCGCAACATTACAAAGACTTTTTATCGGCGCAGAAAAAATATTGCCGAATGCAAGAATAAACATGGAACCGAAAATAAGCAGGCCTATTGCCACCTTAATAAATACGTTTTTGACAACAAAAACCACGCTGTCAATTCTTGAAACGGGACTCCTGACTATAATGTTGAAGCCATTGTCAAGACGTCCCACCAAATCATAATAATCCGCATTTATTACCTCATCATGATTTTTAGTGATAACATAATTTGAGTATACATTTCTGGAAATAACATCTGCCGTTTCCATAGACCTTATGGCATTATTCAGGCTTTCCATTATACGGCTCTCGTCATTTATGGATGTATATATTTTCACATTCTTACTGTCAAATATAAGAATTGTTGCATCCAGCGGATTATAAATATTTCCGTAAAGGTCATTTGTCCCATAATTCCCGTCCTGATTTTGAGAGAAAAAACCATTGCAGGATTCATATGTGCTTTTTAAATTATTCTTCACATTGGACACAAAAATATCCTCAATAAAAAAATTACATATAATCCATGATGCCATCAATATAAATGCACAGAAATTAATTACCATGAAAGTAATTTTGGTTCTTATTGAGCTTCTCATATTTAAACCTCGAATTTATATCCCATGCCCCAGATAGTCTTAATGTAATCTCCTCTGTCTCCCAGTTTGCTTCTAAGCTTTTTTACATGGGTGTCTATCGTTCTTGCATCTCCGAAATAATCATAATTCCAGACATTATTTAATATCTTTTCTCTTGAAAGGGCAACGCCCTTATTTACAAGGAAATAATTTAAAAGCTCAAATTCCTTGAAGCTGAGCTCAATTTCTTCACCGTCCACAAGAACCTTGTGTGCGGATATATCCATTTTTATTCCTCCGCATTCAATATTTTTCTCATCCCCTGCAAGACTGCTTCTCCTTAAAACCGCCTGCACTCTTGCAACAAGAATTTTAGGACTGAAGGGCTTTGTAATATACTCGTCAATACCAAGCTCAAAACCTTTTATCTCATCCTTTTCATCGCTTTTTGCCGTAAGCATAATGATAGGCACCATGGAAATTTTTCTTATTTCCTGTGCAACACCATATCCGTCAAGCTTAGGCATCATAACATCCAATATAATAAGCGCTATGTTCTTTGTGGACATGAAAACATCTACGGCTTCTTCACCGTTTGAAGCCTCCAGAACACCAAAGCCCTCCTTTACGAGAAAGTCCTTTACCAGCTTTCTCATACGGCTTTCATCATCTACAACAAGAATTTTTAACCCCTCCATAAAGGTGCCTCCTTTAACAGGTAAAATAATTAAATATTATTATATTTCAACTTTATGTTAAAAATGTGAAATCCCATCACTTATAATATTCTTTTTCAAGCTCAAGCAGCTTATCCTCCCGGATGGTAAGCTCCTCCTCCCATTTTTGCAGTCTTTCCTCCCATGCGGAATATTTGTCCAGAACCTTTTCCTCAGCATTAAAATATCCAACATTTTTGTTGGTTGCCATAATAAATATCATTCCCACTATGACGATTATCATGGAAACGATTGCAAGTATAAGCCTGTTTTTTGTCATGCTCTGTTTATTATACCGCTTCTGAAGCTCCATATACTGTCTGCTTTGTTCACTGCGGCTTTTCACTCCGCCCGACGAAACAACCGGTATATAGGCCACGCTCACATTATCGTTATCCTCCTTAAGGAATGCCCTTAGCTCATAAAGAAAAGAAAAACCAACCGGAGTCCGGAAATATCTTTTTGAGACAAGCCTGTTGTAAAGCTCAATAAGATTTTCCTGATTCTCCATATTGATTTTCTGCTTAAGCTCTTTTATCGTTTCATACTCTTTTTTTGCTTTATCAAATTCTCTTTTGCTTCTGAAAATAAATCCGTCTACCACAAGCTTATCATCCATTCTTTTTCCTCCTTATATTTTTCCTATAAAACAAAAGGGACTGTCGCAATAAGGATTTATTTTCTTAGTAACTATGCATTTTAAACAAAGAAAAGCGGAAGTTAAGTAACACGTTGGAGCGTTCTTTGTTTAAAATGTATTAATGAAAGAGAATTAAAATCCTTATTGCGACAGCCCCTTTGTAGCCTACTGTGCATCTGTCGAAGTGCCTAAGTTCAAATTACCGTAAACCGTTATATCATTGTCGGCAGCAAGCGCCTTAAGCTCCTGCTCATACTGTGCAAGGTATGTTTCAGACTGGGTAATCATTCCCGACGCATCTGTCAGGTAATCTGAATTTTCTTCTTTTATTGCAAGAACAACCTTATTCATGGCATCATACTGAAGCTGGCATGAAAGGGAATAAAGCTCCTTTAAATCTGCAACCTCGTCCGTAGCAGTTTCAATAGCTTCCAGCTCGTCCAGATATGTTTTCATACTTGGAATTGCCGTTGTTTCCATGTCATTCAGGAAAATTCTTATATCAACATTTTCATTTTCAAAATAGGAATTGTAAATATTGATTGCCGTGTTTTTTTTGTCCTCTATTGCAGGTAATTCCTTATTTACAAAATTAAGAACATCTGATTTTACGTCAGATTTTTTATCTTTTTCCTTTTTACCGCATCCTGCTGCAAGCAAAACAAGCATTACTATCATTAACAGTGCATATATTTTCTTCTTCATATGTTTTCTCCTCATAACTTTTAATACCGCCGGACGTTTGCGAAACTATGCTTTGAACATCAGGAGTTTCACAATCACCCATTTTAATACCACATGATTATACAACATAAAATTTACAAACACAAGTATTTCGTAAACATACCATGTCACTCTTTCTCATTTTCCGACATATATTTTTCATACAAGTCGGGTCTTCTTTCCTTTGTTCTTATCAGTGACTGCTCATGTCTCCACGCTTCTATATTTTTGTGATGTCCCGAAAGAAGAACGGGCGGAACCTTCATTCCCATAAATTCCTCCGGTCTTGTATACTGGGGATATTCCAAAAGCCCGTCATAAAAGGATTCATACACCGCGCTCTCATCACTTCCCAGAACGCCCGGAACAAGCCTTGACACGGCATCAACAATTACCATTGCGGGAAGCTCGCCGCCGGTAAGCACAAAATCACCGATGGACACGTTATCCGTAACAATAAGCTCAAGCACTCTCTCATCTATGCCCTCATAATGTCCGCAGAGAATGATTAAATCTTCTTCTTCTGAAAATTCTCTTGCCATATCCTGATTAAAAACCCTGCCCTGGGGCGTCGTATAAATTACACGGGGTCTGTCTCTCTTACAGTATTTTTCAATCACATGCATATAGGACTGGTAAACCGGCTCTGCCTGAATAAGCATCCCTGCTCCGCCGCCGTAGGTATAATCATCCACATGTCTTGATTTATTATTTGCAAAATCCCTTATATTTACAACATTTGTATTTATCAGTCCCTTTTCAATAGCCCTTCCCGTAATGCTTTCTCCAAGACAGCCTTTTATCATCTCCGGAAAAAGCGTCAGTATATGAAAATTCATTTTAATCAAGCATTCCTTTCATAAGCTTAACAATAACCTTCTTCCCTTCCGTGTCAATATCAATAACACAGTCGTTTATAACAGGTATAAGAAGCTCCCTGCCATTTTCCATAGCTACTGTAAATACATCGTTTGCGCCGGTCTGAAGCACATCATTCACTGTTCCCAGATGACTGCCATTATCCTCATACACGTCAGAGCCTATGACATCCGAAATATAATACTCCCCCTCCTCAAGAGGAACTGCATCCTCCCTCGAAACATATATATCGCAATTTCTGAACGCTTCAACCTCATTTATATCATCATATCCCACAAATGATAAAATAACTAAATTTTTAAAAAATTTGCAGGATTTTTTTTCTGCCTCTATGTCTCCTTTTTTTGTCCTTATTATACATTTTTTCAGCTTTTTAAATCTCTTTGCGTCATCAGTGGTAGGGAAAACCTTTACCTCACCCTTTAAGCCGTGAGGCTTTGTTATAACGCCTATTCTAAAAAAATCTTCCATATTTTCTCCCGTTAAAATATTTAAGGGCTGTTGCGCTAAAGCGCAACAGCTCCTTACACTTCTTATTTGATGTCTACAATTACCTTCTTGTCACCCTTTGACGCTGCTGCTTTCACAACAGTACGAATGGACTTGGCTATTCTTCCCTGTTTACCGATAACCTTCCCCATATCATCTGGTGCAACCTTAAGTTCAATTGTAATGGTATCTTCACTGATTGTCTCATTTACAACAACTTCCTCAGGGCAATCAACAAGAGATTTTGCTATAAATTCTACTAATTCCTTCAAAAAACGCACCTCCCTTGTATTACTTTTCGATACCTGCATGTTTTAAAAGCTTAGCAACCGTTTCCGTAGGCTGTGCGCCATTTGCAAGCCATTTCTTAGCTGCGTCCGCATCAATCTTTATAGCCGCAGGCTCCTGATTTGGGTCGTAAGTACCTATCTCGTCGATAAATCTTCCGTCTCTTGGTGACCTTGAATCTGCTACGATTACTCTATAAAAAGGATGCTTCTTGTATCCCATTCTTCTAAGTCTGATTTTTACTGCCATGTTTTCACCTCCTTAATTATTATTATCTATAATAGTTAAACCTATTATCAAAGTCCAAAGGGCAGCTTAAAACCGCCTTTCTTCTTTCCCCCCATAAGACCCGACATCTGTTTCATCATTTTTCTTGACTGTTCAAGCTGCTTTATAAGCTTGTTTACCTCGCTTATGGGAACGCCTGCTCCATCGGCAATTCTTTTTTTCCTGCTTGGATTTATTATATCGGGATTACTTCTCTCCTTCGGTGTCATGGAAAGAATTATAGCTCTCGGCATGCTCATGGCATCGTCGTCTATTTCAATGTTTTTAAGCTGTTTGTTTGAATTAAAGCCCGGGAGCATACCAAGAAGGCTGTTCATTCCGCCCATTTTTTCCATCTGCTCCATATTGTCAAGAAGGTCGTTAAAATCAAAGCTCGCCTTCTTGAGTTTCTGCTCCATCTCCCTTGCCTTTTCCTCATCAATGGCGTTTTGTGCTTTCTCTATAAGGCTTTCCACATCGCCCATACCAAGAATACGGCTCGCCATACGTTCCGGATAAAACTGCTCCAGATCCTCAAGCTTCTCCCCCATACCGGCAAACAAAATCGGCTTTCCCGTTACCGCCTTTATGGAAAGCGCGGCGCCGCCTCTCGTATCGCCGTCAAGCTTTGTGAGAATAACGCCGTCTATACCAATTTTATCATTAAATGAGGTAGCTACATTTACCGCGTCCTGTCCTGTCATGGCATCCACGGTAAGTATCGTGTATGTTACGGAAATATTTTCCTTTATTTCTATAAGCTCATTCATCATGTCCTCATCAACATGAAGACGTCCCGCCGTATCTAAAAAAACAAGATTGAGATTGTTTTTCTGCGCATGTTCTATGGCTGCCTTTGCAATATTGACAGGCTTATGCCCGTCACCCATGGAAAATACCGGAACACCAACCTTTTCACCGTTTATTTCAAGCTGTTTAATAGCCGCAGGTCTGTAAACGTCACATGCCACAAGAAGGGGTTTTTTTCCTTTTTTTACATACTGTCCCGCAAGCTTGGCAACCGTGGTTGTCTTACCTGCGCCCTGAAGTCCGCACATCATAATTACGGTCACTTCATTTGATGGAAGAAGCTTAAGCTCCGTTGTTTCCGAACCCATAAGCTTATCCATTTCCTCTTTGACTATCTTTATGACCATCTGCCCCGGATTCAGTCCTTTAAGAACCTCCTCACCGACAGCTCTCTCACTTACCGAATTAATAAACTGCTTTACAACCTTAAAGTTTACGTCAGCCTCAAGGAGCGCTCTCTTTACCTCCTTCATGGCTTCCTTAACGTCAGCCTCAGTAAGCATCCCCTTGCTTCTGAGCTTTTTAAACACGTTTTGCAGTTTGTCTGTCAGACTGTCAAAAGCCATGCCATACCTCCTGATAAATAGTTTTATTATTTTCTAAAATTCATCCAAAAGCTCGTCAGTAAGCATGCCAAGCTCGTCAAGTGTTTCATTCAGTTCAGGGTTTGTGTTTTTCCCTTTCATGTCCATAACCCTGCATTTTATGCTTTCTGCCATTTCTCTTGCTTTTACAAATCTCTCCACAAGCTTAAGCTTTGTTTCGTAATCCTCAAGTATTTTATCGCAGCGCTTTATCATATCATAGACGCCCTGTCTTGATATGCCGTTTAAGCCTGCTATCTCGGAATATGACAAATCATTCATGGTAACATCTTCGTATATGCTCTTTTGATGCTCAGTCAGAAGCTCACCGTAAAAATCGTAGAGTAATGACTGTCTCACTATTTTTTCCATATCCCACACCACCTGTAAAGTTATTTTGCTTTACAAACCTTATGTATCATAAATCATGGATAATTACTTGTCAAGTATTTTTTCTTGACAGGCATCCGGTCTGTATGAGGTATTTTCAGGCAATGATTTTAAAAAATAACATTGCACCTGTCATTTATCACTTCACTGCACATATAATATAACAACGTCATTTTAGGATTTTATTTATGGATTCAAATAACATTGACACAGGAAAATTAAGGATAAATGTCACAGGGCCTGAGGGAATTGTTCCCATTGATAACGCAAGCATTCAAATTGCAAATACAGGAACCCCGAATACGATTTTGGAAACGATTAATACCGATACAAACGGTAACACGGAAACCATAGACCTTGCTGCGCCTCCTGTAGAATACAGCATGGAGCCTACGGACAATCAGCCCTACTCCGAATACAACATAAGAATAAATGCTCCCGGTTATTCGGAACAACTAATAACAGGCGTTCAGATTTTTTCCACACAGATAGGCATACAGAATATAAGGCTTATCCCAAATCCAAATCAACAGAACATATATGACCCTACCGTAATCGGAGGACATACCTTATGGGAATCTTATCCTCCAAAAATTGCCGAAGCGGAAATTAAACCTTTAAATGAATCCGGTGAAATTGTTTTAAGACGGGTTGTTGTTCCTGAAACAATAGTTGTACATAACGGAACGCCGGGCGATTCAACCGCAACAGATTATTATGTTCCATATCTGGATTATATTAAAAATGTGGCAAGCTGTGAGATTTACTCCACGTGGCCGGAATCCACAATACAGGCAAACGTTCTCGCAATCATGTCATTTACGTTAAACAGGGTTTACACGGAATGGTACAGAAACAAGGGCTACAATTTTACAATAACCTCATCAACAGCCTATGACCACAAATGGATGAAAGGAAAAACGATATACGAAAGCATTGACCGTGTTGTTGACAGTCTTTACAACAATTTTCTTTCACGCCCAAATATTAAACAGCCTATTCTCACCCAATACTGTGACGGCAAACGGGTATCCTGTCCGAACTGGATGACGCAGTGGGGTTCAAAGGCGCTTGGGGATGACGGATATACAGCGATAGACATTTTAAGATATTATTACGGCAGCGATATGTATATAAATTCTGCGGAAATCATTTCCGGCATACCTGCCTCCTACCCGGGATATAACCTTACAAACGGGTCCTCCGGCGAGGCAGTCATTCAGATACAGGAGCAACTGAACCGTATCGCACAGGTTTACAGCGCAATTCCTACCATAAATGTTGATGGAATATACGGACCTGCCACTGCCAATGCAGTAAGAGAATTCCAAAGGGTATTTAACCTGCCCCAGTCAGGAATCGTTGACTACCCTACTTGGTACAAAATATCCCAGATATACGTCGGTGTGACAAAAATCGGAGGCTGATTAAGGCTATGAACGGGACTGCCACATTAAAAATATTTAAGGTATAATATAAAAAAATCGTTTGAAGACGTCGGTACTTAGGTGGCGTATTTTGCCACCTTAGTACCGTTACGTGGGAGACGAGCGAAAGCGTATTTTTTGATATTATACCGTAAATAACCTCAGTGCGACAAATCCGTATTCCTTACCTGACTGCGCACCTTAAGCACAAAGCCCGGTGACACGGAAAGCTCATCGATTCCCATGCGGAGGAACTGCTCCGTAAGGCTTGTGTCCGCTGCAAGCTCGCCGCAAATTCCAATCCATTTACCGTTTTTGTGCGCATTATCCGCAGCCATTTTTATAAGCCGTAAAACCGCTTCATGGTGGGTGTCACAGAAGCCTTCCAGCATCCGGTTCTGACGGTCAATTGCAAGGGTGTACTGTGTAAGGTCATTTGTTCCCACACTGAAGAAATCAACCATAGGCGCAAGCAAATCGCTGATAACTGCCGCCGCAGGCGTCTCTATCATAATTCCAAGCTCAACATTTTCCGAGTATTCAAGACCTTCCTCCTTAAGCTCCGCCTTTACCTCGTCACATACAGCCTTTATTTTTTCCACCTCCGAAACGCTTGTAATCATGGGAAACATTATACCAAGATTGCCGTAAACAGAGGCACGATAAAGCGCCCTTAGCTGCGTTTTAAATATATCGGTTCTTGTGAGACAAATCCTGATTGCCCGATAACCAAGGGCAGGATTTTCCTCCTTGTCAAGGTTAAAATAATCAACCTGCTTATCTGCGCCGATGTCAAGGGTCCTGATAATAACCTTTTTGCCCGCCATGCTCTCAAGAACCTTTCTGTATGCGATAAGCTGCTGCTCCTCCGTCGGATAATCACTGTTTTCAAGATAGAGAAACTCACTTCTGAAAAGCCCTATGCCGCCTGCATCATTTAACAGCACAGCCCCGATGTTGTCCACGCCTCCTATATTGGCAAATATTTTTATTTTTGTTCCGTCAATGGTGACATTTTCCTTGCCCTTAAGCTCGAGAAGAAGCTTTTTCTTTTCATTATCCTCAGCCTGCTTTTTCTCCATTGCATGGAGTGTTTCCTCATCCGGATTAACATATATGTCTCCCGTAAACCCATCCACGATGGCAAGCTCTCCATCCTTTATATCATTGAGGAAATTCTCACCCACACCTATAATTGCAGGAATGTTCATATTTCTTGCAAGTATTGCCGTGTGGGAATTGGAAGACCCGTAAGCGGTTACAAATGCAAGCACATTCTCCTTGTCAAGGGCTACGGTTTCACTTGGCGCAAGGTCATCGGCGCACACAATCATTTTACCGCTAACACCGTCCATGCCCGCGCTGTCAGAAGACAAATTCTTAATTATCCGGTTTGATATATCCCTCACGTCCGCTGACCTTGCCTGCATATAGGCGTCGTCCATGGAAGCAAACATCTGGGCAAAATTGTCCGAGGTCAGCGCCACGGCATACTCCGCATTTACAAGCTGTGTTTCAATTATGCTTGATATGGATTCGTTGTAATCCTCATCCTCAAGCATCATCATGTGAATTTCAAATATCTGGGCATTTGTCTCTCCAACCTCTCTGAGCGCCTTCTCATATATATCCGAAAGCTCCTGATTGGAAATCTCCTTCGCCCGTTCCACTCTCTTTTTTTCCGCCTCCACATCCTCTATACGGGTGCGCTTTACCGAAAGCTCCTGCCTCTTATATACCGATATTTTTCCTATGGCAACTGCGCCGTATACACCTTTACCTTTATATTTGTTCATAAGCAAAACCCCTTTTCATTGAACGTCAGCTATTCTCCGAAACCTGTCTCAAAAAGCTCTGCTGCTTTATCAAGGGCAGCCTGCTCATTTTCACCTTCCGCGGTTATTTCCACCTTTGAGCCGCATTTTATGCCCGAAGCCATAATCTGCATAACAGCCGTAGCCTTTGCCGTCTTTTCCCCGCATTTTAAAGTTACGTTACAATTAGGAAATTTCTTCATTTCCGCTACAAGCATTCCTGCCGGCCTCATGTGTATTCCCTGCGCATTTACAACCTCAATCGTTTTTGTTACCATAATTTTATCTCCTTTCATTAGAAAACCTGACACATCCTGTTAATATGTTTCCATTTTTTGTTCAGAAGCGATTTATTGCGGCACCTTCTTTTTAAGAAGCGCAAGCAGCATCATTCCAACAACCGAACCTATTACAAGGGACACGATATACATAGGCCAGTTGCTTACTACCGCAAACACGAACACACCGCCGTGAGGAGCCATAAGCGTACAGTTAAACGCCATGGAAAGACCGCCTGCCACGGCTGCGCCCACGAGACAGGAAGGGATAACCCTGAGCGGATCTGCCGCCGCATAAGGAATTGCGCCCTCCGTAATGAAGCTTAATCCCATAACATAATTTACAGGTCCGTTTTTTCTCTCCTCATCCGTCCATCTGTTCTTAAAAAATGTTGTTGAAAGTGCAATTGCTATCGGAGGCACCATACCGCCTATCATAACCGCCGCCATAATGTCATAGCTTCCTGCCGCGATTGCCGTTATGCCAAATGTATATGCCGCCTTATTAAATGGTCCGCCCATATCAATTGACATCATTCCGCCTAGTATGCAGCCAAGAACAATCTTACTGCTGTCGCCCATATTGTTCAGGAAATTTGAAAGTCCCGTATTTATCATTCCCATAAAGGGATTAACTGCGCACATAATTACCGCTATCAGTCCAAGCCCTGCAAGCGGATAGATAAGCACAGGCTTAATACCGTTAAGCGCCTTAGGCATATGGTCGCACAGCTTTTCAATTCCAAGCATAAGATAGCCGCCTGCAAAGCCTGCAAAAAGTGCTCCCAGAAATCCCGAAGGAATGTCACCGCCCACGCTTGCAAAGGTTGAACCTGTAGTTGCAAGATAACCGCCTACAAGACCTACAAGAAAGCCGGGTCTGTCAGCAATGCTCATGCCTATATACGCCGCAAGCACAGGCACCATAAAGTTAAATGCATATCCTCCGATTGTCTTTAAAAATTCTGCTGCCGCCGTATGGGTTCCAAATCCTGCATCCTGCGGTGCCCCCGCTATGGTGTCAATCAGAAATGCAAGAGCGATAAATATACCGCCAGCTACCACAAAAGGCAGCATATTTGATACGCCGTTCATAAGCTGTTTGTATATTCTTCTTCCAAATGTCTCATCGTCATCGCTACCACCTGATACGGCTTCTCCGCTATGGTGATAAACAGGCGCGTCTCCTGCCTCGATTTTATTTATAAGCTCCTCCGGTATTTTTATTCCGTCGGAAACCTTTGTCTTATAAACCTTTTTGCCGTCAAAGCGTGACATTTCCACCGCCTTGTCAGCGGCAACTATTATTCCGTCACAGGCTGCAATTTCCTCCTTGGTAAGGACATTCTTAGCTCCACCGGAGCCGTTTGTCTCCACCTTGATTGAGATACCCATTTTCTTTCCTGCTTTTTCGAGAGCCTCAGCCGCCATATAGGTATGCGCGATACCTGTAGGGCACGCCGTAACTGCAAGCACCCTGTAAGCGCTGTCTGACACATTATTTCCCTCATTTTTCGCATTTGCCGCATTCGCCGGCTCGTCAGGGTACTTTTCCTTTTCCATATCGTCAATAATTTTAATAAATTCGTCCTTATCCTTTGCGCCAAGAAGCTTTGCCCTGAAATCCTCATCCATAAGTATTGTCATCAGCCTTGAAAGTACCTCCAGATGAACGTCGCCGTCATTTGGCGCGGCAATCATAAATAAAAGATTTGATGGCTCATCATCCAAGGCTTCATAGTCAACGCCCTCAGGCACTGTCATTGCCGCAAGTGAAGGACCCTTTACCGCCTCACTTTTTGCGTGGGGAATGGCAATTCCTTCTCCAACAGCAGTAGAACCCTGTTCTTCCCTTGCAAGTATACCTTTTCTGTAGGCTTCTTTATCAGCTATTTTCCCGCCCTTAACCTGAAGCTCCACAAGGGTGTCAATGGCTTCCGCCTTGTTTTTTGGCATTCCTCCAAGAAGAATGCTATCCTTACCAAGCAAGTCTACTATTCTCATAAAAATCTCCTCCTTCTATAATTGTTTCAGCAGCTCGTACACAAGCTCCTTTTTTGCAAGTCCGTCCGAAAATGCCGTTGCTCCTCCCGCAGCAGTTCCAAGCTTAAGGGCATATTCATAATTACCTGTTTCATATCCTGCCAAAAAGCCTGCCACCATGGAATCTCCTGCACCAACGGAATTTTTTACGCTGCCCTTACATACTCCGCACTTGTGAACACTGCCATTTTCGTCAAGAAGTATGGCTCCGTCCCCCGCCATGGAAACAAGCACATTCACAGCCCCCATAGCCTTAAGCTTTCCTGCATATGCAACTATTTCATCATCTGTTTTAAGCTCAGTCCCAAACATTTCACCGAGCTCAAAATTATTCGGCTTAATAAGAAACGGCTTATATTTAAGAACACTCATAAGCAGCTCCTTTGTTGCATCCACAACAGCCCTTACTTTTTTTGTCTCAAGCCTTTCCAAAATCCTCTCGTATATATCAGAAGGCAGGGATCCCGGAATACTTCCCGCAAGTACAATTGTATCTCCATCGCTTATCTCATCAAGCTTTTGAAAGAGCTTATCAATATCCTCCTTCAAAATGTCAGGTCCCTGACCGTTAAGCTCCGTTTCATCCTTCGCTTTAATTTTGACATTAATCCGGGAAAAACCCTTGTGAAGCTTTACAAAGTCTGAGCAAACCCCTTTATCTATGATTCCCTTTTCAATGGCATCCCCTGTAAAGCCTGCCACAAAACCAAGAGCCTTGGATTTAATACCAAGCTCACCCAGAACCATTGATACGTTAATTCCTTTGCCCCCAAAATAGATCTCCTCTTTTCCGGAACGGTTGACGGAGCCTGCTGTCAGCTCATCACAATGAACGACATAATCAACTGCCGGATTAAAAGTTACGGTATAAATCATATCTTCACCACCTCCTCTTTAACAACATTAATCCTGGTTGCCACATTATACTTTTTATCAGTTTCCTGATCCGTTACAATTTCTGCATCCTTAATGTCTGCAAATGTTACGGAATACTTTTGGGAAAACTTTGAATGGTCAGCCAAAATATAGCTCTTAACGCTATTTTCTATAACGGTACGTTTTACTATGGCTTCATTTTCATCAGGCGTGGAATAACCACCGGATATCGATATTCCGTTCACACCCAAGAAAGCCTTTGTAAAATTATAGCTTTTTAAATCAAGTACACACTTAGCTCCTACAATTGCCTCTGTAGATATTTTAATCTCTCCGCCCGGAATATATACCTTATATCCTTTTGCTGCCAGCTTTTTTGCATTTATAAACGCATTTGTGACAAAAACCACATCTTTTGCCGTAATGTAGTCCGCAAGCTTCTCCGTGGTAGTTCCTGCATCAATAAATACAAAGTCACCGTCATTTATAAACGTCGCAGCGTATTTTGATATGGCGTTTTTTTCCTCCATATATAATACCTGCTTCTCCTCTACATTATGTTCAACAAACGAAAAATTATCATTATTAGCAACAGCTCCACCATGAACCTTGACTAATTTCCCCATATGATGAAGTGCGTTAAGGTCACGTCTTACAGTGGAAACAGATGCGTCAAGTGTATTGCAAAGTTCTGTAAGCTTCACGCTTTTTTTATCATTAACAATCTCTAAAATCTTTGAATATCTTTCTTCCGTAAGCATATAATTACTCCTTCCAAAATATCTTGACGTTTTTTGAACGTTTTTGGTTTTTCAAGAACATATTACCATATATTTCAATATTATGCAATATTTTTATGTTAAAATAATTCAATAAGTTTCAAAAAAGAGCATTTTCGTTCATCTGCAATGAAAAAGCAGGCTACCACAACCGATAGCCTGCCGTTCTTTTTATTTAATATTATCTGTAATTAAAATCAGGATTATCATACGTATCCATATGAATAAAGTAATATTCACCGATTCCTTTTTTCAGCTTTACAAGCTGTATATCAAACTCAGTATTAACCGTTACGTCTTTTCCACCTCTGTCCGCCGTTCCTGACATTTTTACGGTAACAAGCGTTGCGCCCTTTATGTTAGCCGTTTTACCGGTCTGATATTTTATGGAATCCTGAAGCTCATTCATCTCCATTTGCGAAAGCTCTGTGGTTCTGACAATCTCAAAGGTATCAATATGAGCGCCCTTCATATCATCAATAAGCTTCTGCGCCTCTGTCTGCTCGTTTAGATATGCCGGCATAATGGTTGCCATCTTATCGACGTCGCCATCGTTTACAGCCTCAACATAAATACCCATAAGTGCATCAGGAGTATCGGCTCCCTTTTTCTGTTTCAGATATCCTGAAATAATAACAAACGCAAAAATACATATTGCTATAATAACTATAGCCCTCGTGATAAGCTTTTTTTGTTTTTGTTTCAGTTTCTTCTCCTTGTATGCCGCATCATCATCTATTACATTTTGTGCATATGTAAGAGGAATGGAACCTCCCTTAAGGTCATCCTCCACCTCAGCATCATCATCCTCAGCCCGAAGTAAATCCGTAAGTCCCGACCCCGTGCTTACAGTCATTCCCATTGGATTAGCAGACTTCTTTTTCTTCTGTGGCTCCTGCGGCTTTAAGGCAAATCCCCCCGTACTTCCCACAACGGTAGCACCGCAATCAGGACAAATAAGCTCCTTGTCATCAACCTGCGCCCCACACACATGACATGTTTTCATAAGCTAAATTCCCTCCCTTTTATTTATAATTCATCAACGCCTTCATCTTCGTCCGAAGCATCATCCATAATGAATTCCTTACTTGTTACCTTCTTCCTTGAACGCTCCTCCTCCACATAAGAGGAAATAAGCTCCTTTACCTCACTCGGCTTTTTTATATTGTGAATTTTGAATACACCCATGGATTTATCTGAGGAGTGACATGTAATTGTTCCAAGTCCAAACATGCGCTGCCACAGCTTACGCTCCAATGAGACATCCATAATACGGTACAGCCTGACCTCATTTTCAGTCAGATTAAGCAGCCCCGTCTCAATAAAAATCCGATCCTCCGATAAACCATATTTTGTAAAAGTCCAGGGAAGCCCGAAAATTATCCTTTTTCTGTCCTTCCATACTACATCTACCATATTACCCTCCAAACCTCTCCATAGCAACATTTATGCATTTTAAAAAAAATACAGAACAAATATAGTATACAATATTGTATTTTGTATTTCAATACAAAAATACCATTTTTAGTGTTTTTCCGATAACATAATACAAAATATTGTGTTTTATCCATACATTATATATTTATCCGCAATAAAAAATAATGCTTTTTTAAAAAAACGCTTGCATTTATTATAAACCTTTGTTATACTTACAAAGGTTCAAAAATGGTCTGTTGGTCAAGCGGCTAAGACGTCGCCCTCTCACGGCGAAAACAGGGGTTCGATTCCCCTACAGACTGCTAAAGTATAAAGCGTTATAATTTATGAAGTCTGCAAGCCTTGCATTAAGGCGTTGCGGATTTTTTGCTTTTGTTCCAGACACTTATTTCTTAAATTCTATTATATCGTTCGGGGTACATTCTAAAATATCACACAATGTCTCTATCGTGGCAGTAGATATATTTTTTTCATGTTTCAGATTATATATTGTTTTAGACTGAATATTATGCTTTTTGATAAGGGCATATGTTGTTATGCCTTTTTGTTCCATTGTATTCCAAAGTGGAGCATAGGAAACCATATATACACCGCCTTTCATTATATTTAAGTTACCTACATAAAAGCGGTTTGACTATACCGATTATTTTCGGTATAATAGAAATGGCTATGTATATATTTTAATTTTCTAATATAATATTATGCTTTTACAAAAGGAGTTTTGATATACAATGAAGATAAATACTTATATCTGTTTATTCATAATATTAACAAAATTTACGGCAGCAATACTGATAGCGGGCATAGTAACAGGATTTATTTACATTATAATCAGGGCAGTAAAAAAATATATCCAATACAGGAATGAAGACCTTCAGTTAAAAAAAGAAATACTTATGGAATTAAAAAATAACAAATAAAAAACAGTATATTAATACAAGGTCTCCACAAGCTCATTGATATATTTTGTGCAGTCCGTCCCATCGACTTTCATTTTAATCAGGATGTACCGCTCTGTATGTCCCTTTATATATTGTACTCCATTTTCCAGAACATATTCCTCAACAAGAACAAACTGCTTTGTTCCCCTAAATAAAGCCTCATATTCTTCCTTCTGCTTCTTTGCAAGCCCAAGAAGAATATTACTCCTCCTGTCCTTCTCCTCATCACTGACCTGATTTGGCATCGAATCCGCAGCAGTCCCTGCTCTCCTTGAATATTTAAAAATATGCATCTCATATAATTTAAGATCATATAAATTTTTTACCGTAATATCAAATTCTTCCTCCGTCTCACCGGGAAATCCCACTATAACATCCGTTGTAATTGCAGGCTTATCATAGTATTTTCTTATAAGTCCGCATTTTTCCTTATACTCCTCAATTGTATATTTCCTGTTCATGCGTCTTAGGGTATCATTGCATGCGCTTTGCAGAGACAGGTGGAAATGAGGACATATCTTATTTTCCTTACTTATAACGCCTAGAAATTCCTCCGTAATAACCCGGGGCTCCAGGGAGCCCATTCTTATCCGCTCTACGCCCTCCACGCCGCATACTGCCAGAAGCAAATCAAGGAGCCCTTTTCCGCAGTCGTCATAGGAGGAAAGATTAATGCCTGTCAGAACTACCTCCTTTATGCCGGAGGCTGCAAGTCTTTTTATTTCCTCTATTACCTCCGCAAGGCTTCTGCTTCTTATACGTCCCCTTGTATACGGAATAATACAATACGAGCAAAAATTATTACACCCGTCCTGAACCTTCACATAAGCCCTGGTATGCTCATTTGGCTTAACGAGCGTCATTGATTCGTATTCACAGTTTTTATTTATATCTATGAAATTATCCGAAACCTTATGCTCACTAATATATTCATCAATAATCCTTACAATGTCTTTTTTTCTGTTATTGCCTACAACGATGTCTATAAGCTCATCTTTAATCAGGCTGTCCCTGGCAGCCTGAACATAACAGCCCGCTGCAATTATAACTGCATCCTTGTTTTTTTTTCTTGCCCTGTGTATCATCTGTCTGGATTTTCTGTCAGCAATATTTGTCACGGAACAGGTGTTTATAATACACACATCCGCCGGCTCTGAAAAAGGTACAATTACAGCGCCTTCCGATGCAAGCATGTCAGCCATGCTGTCAGATTCATACTGATTAACTTTACAACCCAATGTATAAAATGATACTTTTATGTTATTAATATTTACAAACATTTTACTAAAAAACTCCCATATGATTATTGACTTTTATATTCTTAGCTTATATTATAGTAACATACATATTTAATTAATGTAAATGAGGAGGTTATCTACAATGATAGCAGTTCATGTATCGCTTAATTCTATTGAGAAGGTTAAAAGCTTTGTAAACGATATCAGCACATTCAATGCTGAATTTGACTTAGTTTCAGGAAGATATGTTATAGATGCAAAGTCTATCATGGGCATTTTCAGTCTGGATATATCAAAGCCAATTGAGCTTAACATTCACACGGAAGAAAATGACGAGGACATAATGGCAGCAATCAAACCATATCTTGCAGAGTAAGGGCTTAATAACGGGGCTGTCGCAATAAGGTTACTTATTGCGACAGCTCCATTTTTTTTGCAATATATTGTATCATTCCCGGTCCCAGGCTTTCCGTAGGTCTTGCAGCAAAACCATGCTTTATGTAAAACGGCTCACGCCCTTTTGCACACATAAGGCAGAGCATCATCTCGCTCCCATCCTCACACAAGGATTTTACAAATGCAATCAGTTTTTCAATAATAAGGGAACCGATTCCCTTTCCCTGAGCCTCAGGAATCACTATAAGATCCTGTACATAGGAGATAACCGCTCCGTCCCCGACTATTCTTCCCATCCCCAAAATATTTCCATTTTCATCCACTGCCTTGACATTAAAAATACAGTTGGAAAGAGCAAGCTGCGCCTGCCTGTCAGTAAGCTGTTTCCAGTGAACCTTATCCCTTAAATAAAAATACTCCTCCACACAAATGTCATTTTCAACTAAATCTATCATGAAAAAACTCCAATCCACTAAAATCTTACGGAAAGCCCTCTGTCTGCCAGATAAGCTTTTAAATCCATTATTTCAAGCTCCTTGTAATGAAATAATGATGCGGCAAGGGCAGCGTCCGCCTTTCCCTCCGTAAGCGCCTCATAAAAATGCTCCTTTGTCCCTGCTCCCCCTGAGGCTATAACCGGAACAGAAACATTTTCAGATATTATTCTTGTAAGCTCTATATCATATCCCGCCTTTGTGCCGTCACAGTCCATGCTCGTAAGCAGTATTTCACCTGCCCCAAGCCTGTCAGCCTTAATTGCCCATTCTACGGCGTCAAGCCCCGTATCGACGCGTCCTCCGTGCTTATATATATTCCAACCCGTGCCATCCTCACGCCGTCTTGCATCTATGGCAACCACAACGCACTGGCTTCCAAATTTGTCGGCGGCATCACTTATAAGCATGGGATTATCTATGGCGGCTGAATTAATTGAAATCTTATCGGCGCCCTCTCTGAGTATTGCCCTGAAATCTTCCACAGTTCTTATTCCTCCTCCTACCGTAAATGGAATAAAAACCGTCTCAGCAACCCTTCTTACCATGTCTATGACTATATTTCTTGCATCGGAGGATGCTGTTATATCCAAAAAAACAAGCTCGTCTGCGCCTGCCTTATCATATGCGGCTCCAACGCTTACAGGATCACCCGCATCCTTAAGATTAACAAAATTTATACCCTTAACAACCCTTCCGTTTTTTACATCAAGACATGGTATAATTCTTTTTGTATGCATGTATTAATCTCCTCAAACCTGGTAAATAGAAAAACCTGTTATATATTTGTTACAAATTCAAAAAATTTTTCAAGATGGACAATCCAACCTCACCGCTTTTTTCCGGATGAAACTGACATGCAAAAATATTTCCTTTTTCAACGGATGCATGTATCTCCACGGCATAATTTGTTTTTGCGGCAACCTCAGTAGCATTCTGCGCCTTCAGGTAATAGGAATGGACAAAATATACATAGGGATTATCCGGAAGACCCTTAAAAAGTGTCGCTCCCTTCGTTATGTCGAGGCTGTTCCAGCCAATCTGCGGAACCTTAAGCCCCCTGTCGGGTATCTTAAGTATTTCTCCGTCCAATATTCCAAGTCCCGAAACGCCGCTGCATTCTTCACTGTTTTTATATAAAAGCTGAAGTCCGAGGCAGATTCCCAAAAAAGGCTTTCCCGAGTTACACACATCATAAATGACATTCACAAGACCATATCCATTCAGCTTATTCATGGCATCCCCAAAGCTTCCAACACCGGGAAGTATAACCTTATCACTGCCTGATATAACGTCCCTGTCTCTTGTAACTACCGCTTCTTCTCCCAAAAAGCCAACTGCCTTTTCCACACTTTTTATATTGCCTGCATCATAATCTATAATTGCTACCATACTTTTCTCCATTCAATTGCAGTTTGATTATTCATTCACTATACCGGAGGAAAGTTCCAGAAGCTTTATTGAATATTCCTGTCCCTTCAAGGCAATAATGCTGTACGCCTCCTCCTCTGAAATACCATAAGTATCCCAAAGCGCCGTTACAATTTTAGCCTTACAGCCATCTAAATTCCCGGCTATTCCAAGCTCCACCGCTTCAGCATAGTGGACATCATGCTTCTCCAAGCCCCTGAGCAGTGCATCAAGCGCCTTATCAGGGCGGTTACTGGATAAATTATTTTCATATGATTCATACAACCGCTCAACATACATAACCGTATATATCCTGTCCTTAAGCACCTGATCATCCTCTTTTACATCAACACCCGATACCTCATCATATGCCAGTCTGTATCTCTGCCTTTCAAAATAATCATCCGCCTTCTTTATAACCTGAGAATAATTAAATATACTTGAGCCAAGCACAATCAAAACACCAAGCGCAATAAAAATTACAAAAACTATAACGACAGCAGAAGTTGAAAGCTTCTTTTCATCTTTTTCAGCCTCAAGCTCCGCATTTAATTCTTCAAGCTTCTCCTTTTTCTTTTTATCCTTTTCTTTTTTCTTTTCCTGCTCCTGTTTTTTCTTTAATGCTTTTTTCTCGTTACTCTTAGCTTTCTTCTCCGCCTTAATAACATCTTTCTCAGCCTTTTTTTCTTCTTTTTCGGCTTTTTTTGCCTGAAGGCGGCGTTCCTCCTCCTCGTCATCCTCGTCAGGCTCTCCAAATAAAATTACGGAAAGAGATTTTTTTCCTCCATTTTCTCCTTTTGATTTCTTTGCACCCTTTTCTCCAATGTCCTCAATATCATCAATATCGCTATTCTCAAAGTCCAATTCCGTGGCGCCGTCAAGCATATTGTCAACCTGACTCTGATTGGTGGTATAATCATCTTCATCTGACGAATTATCATCATCTATGCCAAGTGCAGAGAATAAATCGTCAAGATCCATATTTTCCACATCACCAGACGCCTCCATATCTGCCCCCATGGCATTTCCGGTATCCTCTCCAAAAGCATTCAACTCATTCATAGACATCCCAAACATTTCCTCATCCATACGCTGTTCCGTTTCCGCCTCACTAAACACCTCCTCGTCAAAGGAAAGAGTTTGTTCCGGCATTGGCTCAGGTTCATATTCCGGCTCAGACACATTTTGAAATTGAGCCTCCTGCGCCTCTGCTTCGCTCTCCATGAAGATGTCCTCTCCGGATGAAGAATCCGGAGTTTCCTGTGTCTCGGCAATGAGTGATTCCATATCAAAATCCACGTCATTTGACTTATTACCAACCACAGGTTTTTCACTGCTGAGCTTTGTAACATCAACGTCGTCAAAATCTATGTCATCTAATTCCAATGAAGATAAATCGATATCATCAAGTGCATCCAATTCATCCAATGAGATATCCTCCACATCGGAAAAATCTATATCAATGCCGGAGTCTTCTGACATACTTTTATCAAAGCTGTTTTGTTGTCCGTTATTCCCTGATAACTCGCCTAATAAATCGTCAAGATAATTTTCGTCCATTCCGCACTCCTCATATCTACAATATTTTTTATTTATTGTTGTTTTAATTTTGTCACACAATTATAGTAATAATACCACATACAAGTTTAATTAACAAGATTTTTGCATTCATTTCGACAAAAGCTTATTATTGATTTTTTTATTGTTATGTTATATTATATGAAATGTATTTATATATAAATTTGATTTTCATTTTTAAAATATACATAAGGGGGTGTTTTTTATGAAATCAACATTTTTCGTAGAATTTTACGGAAAACAGGTGGAAGAAGCAGCGCTTATCAAGACGGCAAAAGAAATATGGAAAAACAGCGGCAAGAAAGCGACTGATTTAAAATCTTTAAATTTATATGTAAAGCCTGAAGAAAATACAGTTTACTATGTTTTCAATGATGACGAATCCGGAAGCTTTGCTATTGATTAAAAGACAAAAAAGACCGAAAACAATCGGTCTTTTTTGTTTTGTGGGAGAATCGCCTACACATCGAAATAATCATCATAATCACCATTGGCATATGAACGTGTATAATTGACATTATTTGCCCTCTTTACCTTAGGCTGTGGTCTGCTGCTCTCTCTCTTTTTGTTCTGCTTCTTTTTAATGGATTTTTGTTCCTTCTCTAAACGAAGCATCGTTTTATTTTTATCAGGTATTGACACTGACGATTTATTATCCTTTGGACGGGACGGTCTGCTTCTTCTTCCGTTTTCCTCCTCATCATCCTTATCCTTTGGAGAATATCTGGGGGTATAGCTTTTATTGCCATATCCGCTGCTCTTTTCACCCTTTTTTTGATATTTCGGTCCATTTGCAGTACCCGGTCTTGTATAATCCCTTTTTGGTTTGTTTTTTCCGGAACCAATATCATTTGTCCCTTGCGTTGCCACTTTTGTATCTCCTTCCAAAATAATAGAATAAATCATATACTATATTACTTTAGATAATTCTTACTCGTCAACATATATTTTTAAAAAAATATACATAAATTGTGTTCAATCGTCACCTTATGCATGCATTTTATATTCAATTCTCAGTTTATCTGCAATCAAAGCTATAAATTCAGAATTAGTCGGCTTACCCTTTCCGGCGCTTACCGTATATCCGAACATTTCCTCAATAACCTCTATTTTTCCCCTGCTCCATGCCACCTCAATTGCATGCCGTATAGCCCGCTCAACACTACTTGATGTCGTCTTGTATTTTTTAGCTATGCTCGGATATAAAAGTTTTGTAATAAAATTCAGCATATTCATATCATTTATTGCCATAATAATGCCTTCCCGAATATACTGATACCCCTTTATATGCGCAGGTATTCCGATCTCACGTATAATCTCCGTAACATCATTTTCAATTGAAGATTCCTGCCGGCTCATATTTGCCCTCGCATCAATCTCCACAAGCTCATCCTCCTTAGATAAGCCTGCAATCTGTATAATTCTCTTTGCCAATATTTCAGGATTACACGGCTTCATAATGTAATAATCTGCTCCAAGATTAAATGCCATGCTTATTATACGTGGTGAACCCACGTTAGTAATAAAAATAATGCTTGTCCCTGAAAATTCTTCGTTTGCACGTAACTGCTCAACAACCTCAAGTCCGTCAACATTTGCAATAAATACATCTATCAGAAGAACATCCGGCCTGTATTCTGAAACAATATCACAAACAGCCGCTCCATCATCCGTTGTACTTACAATATCAATAGTATCTCCACTTTGAACCTGTAATTGCTTTGATAGGATTTCATAGCCTGCATCTGCAATTACAACCCGAACTTTTTGTTCAGTCATAACAATCTCCCCTTTAGCTATTCTCCATATCAATCATATAACCATATGGAGATAATATAATTTCATTTTTTCATTGTCAAGGTCGAATTTGCATATTTTACCAATAATATTTCGACATATTGTGACCTAAGCACTTTTCATTTTACTGTCAAGTCTTATCTTATCGGCAATAAGCGCTATAAATTCCGAATTTGTAGGCTTTAATTTTCCCTGATTCATTGTATAGCCAAACAGTTCATAAATTGTATCTGTTTTCCCTCTCCCCCATGCAACCTCAATTGCATGTCTTATTGCCCTTTCAACTCTTGATGAGGTTGTTCCGTACTCCTTAGCAATCGAGGGATATAGCTGCTTTGTTATGGAATTTAAAACATCCATGTCACGTACCGCCATGATAATGGAGCTTCTTAAATACTGATAGCCCTTTATATGTGCCGGAACACCGATCTCATGTATTATCTCGGTAACCTTCCGTTCCAGGTTACTCTCGTAAATTTCATCTGAATTCTCACATATGTGAATCCCTTTTTGTTTTGATTTGGATGTATTTATTATTTCCTGAAATAAATCAATTCCGTCTGCCGCTTCATCAATTATGTTTATGTATATATTATTTAATTTTCCCTTGTATATTTTTTCCAAAAATTTTATCTGGCTCATATTGGCCTTTACAAGAAATTTAAACGGGCAATTTTCCCTTTTATCTATCTCATCCATTATGGCAATGCCATCTAAATTTGGCAGCAATAAATCGATAATTACAATGTCAGGATTATATTTTAAAATTCCGTCCATTCCCTCCTGACCATCCGTAAAACAGCCGCAGACATAAAAGTCTTTCTTTGTCTCAAGCATGACCCTTAACTCGTTCGCGCTTCTCAAATCATGCTTGATAACAAGTACCTTTATTCTCATAACATTTTCCCTCTTTTCATTTTGTTTTCACTGCCATTATAGCTTTGGAAAATATAGGTAACAAGACCAAAGAGGTCGCAAGTTGCGACACTAGGATTTGACAACATTTTCAGTCAAAAAAATAAGGGTACTGTCACACGCAGGTAAATTCCTGGTACAACAGACCCGTTATTTTATATATTAATATTCATCCTTGCCCTGGGATGCGCCTTATCATATTCCTCTTTTATTTTACTTCTTCTGCTTCTTAAATATATCTGTGTTGTTGAAATATCCGAGTGCCCTAACATCTCCTGAACTGCCTTTAAATCAGCTCCGTTATTTACAAGATGTGAAGCAAATGAATGTCTTATCATATGAGGTGTAATTTCCTTGTCTATTCCGGCTTTCTTTGCATAGGATTTTATAAGCTTCCAAAATCCCTGTCTCGTCATCTGTGCGCCCTTCAAATTTGTAAACAGATACTCGCTTCCCTCGCACATGCTCTCCCTTGCATTATTTATATAATTTTCCAGAGCAGCTCTCGCTGCATTTTCTATAGGTATAACACGTTCCTTATTTGAATCCTTGCATAAAATATAACTCATGGATAAATTTACATCCTCAAGCCTGATTGAAATAAGCTCCGATACTCTCATGCCTGTGGCATATAAAAGCTCAAGCATAGCCTTATCCCTTATCTCCTTTGGCGTCTGCTTTGACGGCTGCTCAAGCAGTAAATTTATCTCCTCAATATTAAGAATCTCCGGTACCTTCTTTTCTATCTTAGGCGGCTTAATCTGCTCTGTAGGATCAGAAGCAATAACACCTTTTTTCAAGAGATACATAAAGAATGATTTTACACTTGCAATGTTTCTCGATATTGTAGCTGATGACATCCCCTGCTTTTCAAGCGACAGTATGTATGAGGAAAGCTCTGTAGAGCTTATTGCCGTTATGGAGACAACATCCTTATCCTCAAGGAAAACGCAAAGCTTAATCAAATCTCTTTTATAGGAAGCCATTGTGTTATTACTGGAATGTTTTACTTTATTTAAATAATCAATGTAATCATCTACATATTCTCTCATGAGTAACCCCTCTTAGACCTAACGCATAAGAACATTATAATGATTAATTTACATAAAATCAAACACATTTTTCTGCGAAAAGTGACGATTTTAAGCCATTTTCGACACACGGTACAATATAGCCGATTTTAAATTATCCAAGCACCATATATTGATAATATTTAAATAAAAAAAATCTCGAAAAAAATCCTTCACACATGACCCCAATGGAAAATAATATGGCAAAAAGTATTAAAATTTTTGTTTTTTCGTATCCGTTCCCTGCATAATAATCATACAGCAACTTTATAATTAAAATATATACTATGTAATGTGGCAGTAAAAAAACGAGAAGAATCATCATGCCGTTCATGCCCAGATAATAGCTTTGAACTGTTGCCATAATTCCAAACATTCCACTTATAATTACAAGCAGGGTATTATAAACGTATTCTGTCTTAAGCACCTTCATCAGCATCCATATAATGGCAAGCTGTTTCCCCCGCTTAAATATAATATAAATGATAGACGGCGCCATCCTCGAGGAAAGTACATCTCTCATATCATAAGCCGACAGTGTCAGATATTCAAAGTCCAGTCCCCTCCTTATAAAAAGATTTATCAAAAAACTCGATAAAAAAATTGTGACAAGAAGTATCACCCTTCTTCCACCCTTATACATATAATTGCTCGTTTCCACCGCCTCCAAAATAAAAATAGAGAGTAAAAATACTCTCTATTTTTTATGATTTTAAGTTCTTTATTATTCCACTATTTCGCATGTGTTTGTAAGCAAAAAGTGCTAAAATAGTTTTACTGTCCACAATTGTTCCATCAAACACAAGCCCTATCGCTTCATCCACGGAAAGCTTAACCACATCGATAAATTCATCCGGATCAAGCTTTATATTTCCACGTTTGAGCCCTGTCCCTATATAGATATCGGTTTTCTCATCAAATGTGCCTATAGCTGACACAGCATTCGTAACATGATAAATTTCCGTGGGAACAAATCCGGTTTCCTCCTCTGCCTCGCGAACCGCACAGTCACTTCCCAGCTCTCCTGCATAGGAATATCCGCCTGCCGGAATTTCCATGTCAACAGCATTTATGGAATTTCTGTACTGCCTTACCAGATAGGTATTTTCCTCACTGTCAACCAGAAGCACCCCGGCTCCTCCACGGGTTTTATGTTTTATATAATCATAGCACACTGTTTTCCCGTCAGGGGTCTCAAGATAATCCTTATAAAGCGCAACTATTTTTGCATCATATGCAAGCTCCAATTTTTTTCTTTTAAATTCAACCATAACAACCTCTTAACAACTTAAATTATAACCATGAGTAGTTCTGCTTAAATTAAGAAAGGGTGTGGAATAATCCACACCCCATAACTTATTTTGCATAATCCGTAACACGCGATTCTCTGATAAGATTTACCTTTATCTGACCCGGATATTCAAGCTCAGCTTCAATCTGCTTTGAAATATCTCTTGCCAAAAGTACCATATCGGCATCACTTATCTGCTCTGGAACTACCATAACGCGAATCTCTCTACCTGCCTGAATAGCAAAAGTCTTATCAACACCCTTAAATCCATTTGCAATGTCTTCAAGTGATTTAAGGCGTGTGGTGTAAGTTTCCAACGTCTCACGTCTCGCTCCCGGTCTTGCAGCTGAAATTGTATCTGCCGCCTGAACGATACATGCTATTAAACTTTGCGGTTCAACATCTCCATGGTGAGATTCAACTGCATTTATAACAGTTGCTGATTCCTTATACTTTCTGCATAAGTCAACACCAATGGATACATGGGAACCTTCCATTTCATGATCAATTGATTTTCCAATATCGTGCAACAAGCCTGCACGTTTAGCCAAACGAACATCAAGTCCAAGTTCGCCGGCAAGGAGCCCCGAAAGCTGGGCAACCTCAATAGAATGTTTTAAAGCATTCTGTCCATAGCTTGTCCTGAATTTCATCTTTCCTAACAAACGAACCAATTCCGGATGAATACCGTGTACTCCTACTTCAAGAGTGGCAGCTTCACCCTCCTCCTTCATCATGGTCTCGACCTCTCTTTGAGCCTTCTCAACCATTTCTTCAATCCGTGCCGGATGAATTCTTCCATCGATAATAAGCTTCTCAAGGGCTATCCTTGCAACCTCTCTCCTTACAGGATCAAAGCTTGACAGGATAACTGCCTCCGGAGTATCATCTATAATAAGATCAACACCTGTCATAGTCTCAAGGGTTCTGATATTTCTACCCTCCCTGCCTATGATTCTTCCTTTCATCTCATCATTCGGCAACTGAACCAAGGATATAGTTGTTTCAGAAACATGGTCTGCCGCACATTTTTGTATGGCAGTTACAACATAATCCTTAGCCTTCTTGTCTGCTTCTTCCTTTGCTCGTGTTTCTAATTCTTTGATCATGACTGCAGTTTCGTGTTTAACTTCGTCTTCAACAGTCTTTAATAAGTATTCCTTTGCTTGTTCAGAGGTAAGTCCGGAGATTCTCTCCAGTTCCTGAGTTCTTTTTGCTTCCAAATCAGCAATCTCACTTTTGATGGCATTAAGCTCATTTTCACGCTTATTAAGAGCAGCTTCCTTCTTTTCTATAGCCTCGCTCTTACGGTCCAGATTTTCCTCTCTTGAAAGAACTCTCTTTTCCATGCGCTGAAGCTCATTACGACGATCCTTAACCTCTTTATCGATTTCATTTTTCGTCTTAAGAGCCTCCTCTTTAGCCTCAAGAAGTGTCTCGCGTTTTTTTGCCTCGGCACTTTTCAGTGCTTCATCTATAATCTCTCTAGCCTTGTCCTCAGCCTTACCCACTTTTGCTTCCGCAATGTTCTTTCGATATGCAACAGCAATAAACCAAGTGGCAACTACAGCAACAACCAGAGCTATTCCAAAGATTACATATGGCATACTCAGGAGCACCTCCTTATTTAATTTTTAATGTACGAGTGTACAACAGTTAAATATTATACTTTTTTTATAGATGTGTCAAGAAATAATATTGTTTTTTATGCAAAAATAACAAAACTAAAAAAATTTATCTTCCTTTACAAGTGAATTTATGGCATTTGATATATCCTCATAGGCATATCCTCGTCTTGCCATATACCCCTGCGCTTTTCTTCTTGTTGCCAAATCGGATAAATCACTGTAGCGTGCAGAAAGCACCTTTTTAATATCAGAATATTCGTCAAAATCTGCCATATCGAGCTTACTCTCAATTATATCCCTTGATATTCCTTTTTGTGAAAGCTTAAGAGCTATAAGCCTTGCGCCCATTTTCCCTTTTTTGCTTCTGATATAGGAAAGGGCATAGCGCTCATCATCAATGTACCCATAGCCGGCAAGCCTGCCTATGGCAGCATCAATATCCTTTACGCCATACCCTTTATCAGACAGCTTATCTCTCAGCTCTTTTTCCGTACGATCCTTGTACGTAAGATAATAAACTGCCGTATCAAAAGCACTGTACCTTGCTTTTGAGTTATTCATAATTACTATTTATCGTCTCCTGTTTTATCGTTATTTTTATTGCCGTTTTTATCATTATATTTTTGATTGTTATCCGTTTCACCACCATCAGAGTCTCCGCCAAATCCGCACTTTGCCCTTACAAGAGCCTCAATCTCAGTCATCAATTCAGGATGCTCGGACAAATAAATCTTAGTATTCTCACGTCCCTGACCAATTTTCTCTCCATTATACGAATACCATGCTCCTGATTTAACCACAACATCATGTAAAACCGCAAGGTCGAGAATATCCCCCTCTCTTGAAATGCCCTTTCCAAACATAATATCAAATTCTGCTTCTTTGAATGGAGGCGCAACCTTATTCTTAACAACCTTTACCCTTGTCCTGTTACCTACAACCTCACCGCCGACCTTTAATGTTTCGATTCTTCTCACGTCAAGTCTGACGGAGGAATAAAATTTAAGGGCGCGGCCTCCTGTAGTTGTCTCAGGATTACCAAACATAACTCCCACCTTCTCACGGAGCTGATTAATAAATATAACGACGCAATTTGACTTGCTTATAATACCTGTAAGCTTTCTTAAAGCCTGTGACATAAGCCTTGCCTGAAGTCCCACATGGGAATCTCCCATATCACCGTCTATCTCCGCTTTGGGAACAAGAGCCGCAACAGAGTCGACGATAATGACATCAACCGCACCGGAACGAACCATCGTCTCCGTTATCTCCAAAGCCTGTTCTCCGTTATCAGGCTGTGATATGTAAAGATTATCAATGTCCACGCCTATATGGGATGCATATACGGGATCAAGCGCATGCTCTGCATCAATAAAGCCTGCTATGCCTCCCATCTTCTGTATCTCTGCAACCACATGCAGTGCAACCGTAGTCTTACCGCTGGATTCAGGTCCGTAAATCTCAACGACCCTTCCCCTTGGCATACCGCCCAATCCCAAAGCCAAATCAAGACTTAATGAACCGGTAGGAACAACCTCTATATTCATATTGGCAGATTTATCGCCCAGCTTCATAACCGAGCCCTTGCCGAACTGCTTCTCTATCTGTGCCAGGGCAGCATCAAGTGCCTTTATCTTCTCTTCGCTTGCCATATAATACCTCCTGTTTTGAACATATGTTTGTTTTTTATAATATAATACACGAAACTTAATTTGTCAATACATTTATCGAATTTATGTTCGATATTTTATGTATTTACTTTCACAGCCGTCGGCTGCCTGCATGTTCTGGATTATTTGTATGCACAATTATTTTAACCTGAGAAGCCATATCATGTAAAGCTACAAATTGTATAATTCACTTTACAATATGTATGCCATATCATCAATCATTGTGAAATCATTTTTTTTGCATCACTTTTTTTAATTTTGGTCTTTTCACCGCAACCGGGGCAGACAACAAAATAGCTTTTCCAAAGAGGAATTAATGGTATAAAAAACAGAGTAAACCATGTCCAATGTCTTATAACTGCATGTCCGGTCTGTGCCCGGCAATGTCCGCACACAGCCGCCTGATGTACATTACCAAGCTGTTTTACAAATATTTTGGTTCCATAAAAAATCATAATTTTTCTCCTTTATCATTTTATATTTATAATATTTGAAACAAAATTACCATAATTATAATTGTACTTATAAGACTTATCAAAAACAGAAGGAACATATTTTTTGCCCACTTTTTCTTATGATGAAGCTGTTCTTCCGTTATCCGGCAGTCAACAAAATATGCCGGCTGTGTCATATAAGCGGTCTTGTCTCCCGTATTCATCAAATCATCATTTTTACTCTGTAGTCCCCATTTATTGTCGACAGCGCTGTCTTTTTTCAGTATCAAAAGCTTAATAAGAAAACCGATACCCAAAGGCGTAAAAATGATGCAAAAAATCAAAGACGTAAGAGAATATCCCACGTCGTGGAATCTTCTTAACTGCAGGGACAACATTGGAATCACCAGCATAAATATGCATGAAATTGCAATACATGACATAATACCTCCCACCACTTCATTATTACCCTGAATTATAACAAGAGAAATTCCAATAAATATAATATAAATAAACAGACCCAGCCTGTATGCCTGCCAAAATTCCCTCTTACTGATTCTGCCATTAAAATTAAATGCATGTTCCCACATGTCAATAAACGACTTCATAAAAAACCTCCTGTTATGTTTTAATGCATATGTACCGCTCATATTGCTGATATTTGCAGACAGTCAATATGTCGATTATCAGCTTAAAATGCACAATGAAAACAATACAGCAATGAAAATCACAACAACATTACCAAACATAATATCTGATTTGTCAGGCGCTTTATAATCTGCAATATACCGTATACGCTTTTTTAGTATTGTATTGTTCAGATGAGATGCTACAGCAATATGCTTCCTGTTATGTCCTGCCATTGCAATAAGACACTTCCCATACTCCATCTGCAAATCACAATTCATATTCCTCAGCATTCTGTCATCGCATGCCAGCTCGCAATCATATCCTGATATTTTCACGCAATACCACACAAGGGGGTTAAACCACATAAAAACGACACATATGTTTATAAACATCCTGTACAAATTATCCCCTGCACGATAATGCGTAAGCTCATGCGATACAATCAGGCTGCGCCAGGTCTCATGTTCCAGTGCCGTATGCCCTACATATATCTCCGGATTCACAATCCCAAAAAGACAGGATCCCCCTTTTTCATCAGTTATGTAAACCGGTAAGTTGTCGCGAATACCATAGAGATAACTCTGTTTTTTCATGCGTCTGTAAAAAAATATATTTTTTAAAGTAAAAATTGTAAAAACAACAATCACGCCCATAAACCACAAAAAAACCAAAATGTTCTGAAGTGTATATTTATCAAGCAATTGGTCAAGAAAATCAAAACATATCCACTTCAACTTAAACAGAGCAGCAAACGTGTCATTGGAAATCTCTGCCATATACCACCTGCCAAAGCTCTCAATAGATATATCTGATATCCGGCACTCTATATTTTCGTATAGCTGTGAAACACCCACATACTCGTATAAACTATGAAATACGGCAAGCTGTAGCGGAAATATAATTCTCAAAAAACAAATTCCCCACAATATACGCCGATACGAGGGAAGGAGTCTTTTCCCTGCGATTTTTCTCAGCAGCAGGATGATAATAAGTAAAAAAGAGGTATCCCATGCCCTTCTCAGCATATCTCCATATGTAATCCAGCCTAAAACAACGTCCAAAATATTTAACGCTCCTTTTTTCGGGACAAAATATCCATCAGTTCATCAATTTCCTCGTCGCTTATTTTATCCTGCTCTACCAGATTTGAAACCATCACTCCCATATTGCCATGAAAAACCTTGTCAATAAAGCTTACGGATTCCTTTACAACGGTATCTGTTTTGTCAATTAACGGAGAATAAATCTTTGCGCGTCCCTCCACATGAGATGCCACAAGCCCTTTTGCCTCCATTTTATTTAAAAACGAAATAACCGCATGCTTGCTCCAGTGTCTGGAGGCTTCCAACAGCTTAACAATCTGCATAATTGTAAGCGGTCCCTTTGTCCACAGTAAATCCAGCAGCACCCACTCTGCATCCGAAATATTTGCCATATGATAACCATACCCCCTTCCATTGGTAATATTTATATTACCTTTATATCATACAGAGGCACAGTTGTCAATTCTATAAAAAAATTGTTGCTTTCTGCCCTTTCGTATGCTAGCATATTTGAAACTTATTTTAACCATAGCAGGGAGCTTAAAACATGAAAACAGTCGCCATTATTGCAGAGTACAACCCGTTTCACAACGGACACAGCTATCAGTTATCCGAAATCAGGGAACGCCTGAATCCGGACTATGTAATCGCTCTTATGGGTGGAAATTTTTTGCAGCGCGGACATGCCGCCATGTGGGACAAATACAAAAGGGCAGAAATTGCATGCCGAAATGGAATCGACGCCGTTCTTGAACTCCCCTTTCCATATGCAACAGGAAGTGCACGTGATTTTGCAATGGGCGCAATCTCAATTCTCAACAAATTAGGCTGCATTGATTATATTGCATTTGGAGCCGAAACATTTAATATAACTTTATTCACTCATATTGCCGATATCCTGGAAAATGAGCCTGAGGAATTCAAGGCATTGTTTAAACAATTTCTATCTGAGGGCATCTCCTACCCTGCCGCAAGGCAAAAGGCGCTTGGGCAATACCTCGGAGACGACACGGTTACCGAAGTTATGTCCCTTCCGAATAATATTTTGGCAATCGAATATCTAAGGGCGCTTAAAACTACAGCTTCAAAAATAACCCCTGTTTTAATAAAAAGAACATGCGACAATTATCACGACGAAACCATAACCGGTGAAATAAGCTCCGCAACCGCGATAAGAAAGCTGATTAAGCAGCCCGATTTCAGTTATGATATGTACGATAAGCTTTCTGAGGACGTATCAGACGTAACCTTAGATACATTGAAAAAGCTCCACGGCGTAGCTGCCCCTGTCTTTACTTATGACCTTGCGCCCTTTATTCAGCAATGCCTACTCCTGGAAACCCCAAGCGACAATATATGCGACCTTACAAAGGAAATGCAGAATAAGCTTATAAGGCTGGATCCTGCCTCCTCATATGACGAGATAATCTGTTTCCTTAAATCAAAGGAAGTCACCTCCTCAAGGATAAGCAGAGTCCTTGTCCACCTTCTTTTAAATTATATGGAAAACGACCGTGACACCTTTGCATCGGATGAGTACGGCTATTATGCCAATCTTTTAGCTTTCAGGGAAGCTTCCTCTGAAATTTTAAAATGCATGGCTACCGAAGGTAAAATTCCAATCATTACAAAAAAAGCAGACTTTTACAGCAGTCTTTTAAAATATTCCCATATTGACAGTATTGCAGCAAAACGAATGTGGGAGCTTGATACAAAAGCAACAAGGCTTTATAACTGTATAGTGTATAACCGATATGGAACAAGGCTTCCAAATGACTTTAATGTAACCCTGCCTATAATTTGATGCAAAAGGGGTTGTCAAATTAAGAATGAAGCTGTGTAATATAAATATTCTTAGTGCGACAACCCCGTATATTTTTTCAAGTTGTAAAATAAATATATACAAATGGAAATTTTTATTTACATATCTATGTCCGTTTTTGTATATATTATGATTCTTTGTTTATTAATAGCTGACAGTGAAACTGTTATCAGCGGCGCCTCCTATGGTCTTATGCTCTGGTATAAGAATGTTGTGCCTATTTTACTTCCCTTTATGCTCATATCCTCTCTTGTTGTGGACAGGATTGCAGCAGGAAAAAGCAGGCGCGCCGCTCTTTCCTCCACAATTTTTCTGGGAGTGCTCTGCGGATATCCAATCGGCGCAAGAGTAACGGATGAATATGTTACATCAGGTATGTACGAAAAGAAAATGGGCAATATTATTTTACCTTTATGCAACAATTCCTCCCCCATGTTTATATCAGGATATATCGTAAGCCGTATTTTAAAAAACAAAATAAGCTTTTTTACCGCAATGATTATAATATATGTTCCTTATATTTTTGTCACGCTGATTTGCCTGTTGATAAGCACATCCAAAATAAACAAATCTAAAATAAGCAAATCCACAATAGGAAAGTCCCAAAAAAATAAATATGAAAAAACAAATTTAAATAAAGAAAAGCCACATGAGACTTCCCCCGATGCAAAAACAAATTTACAGAACACACGGAAAACAAGCGACGCCATGTTGAGCAGCATTATTCAGATAACATATGTAGGTATCTATATTATGATATGCTCAATTATAATGCAATTTATTTTAAAAATAGATTTTGTACCCTTCGACCTCAGATTATATTTATCTTCTGCCTTAGAAATCACAAGAGGGGCAGATATGGTGTACAAATATGCCCTTATATCCGAAAATGCAAAAACAGCCCTGCTTCTTGCCCTTACGTCATTTGGCGGAGTATCGGCAATACTCCAGACAAATAAGGTAATTGCAAATTCAAGGCTGTCTATAATCCGCTATATATTTATGAAAGTACTATGCGCTGCAATGAGTTTTTTTTTCGGTGTTTTAATCATCTAAGAAATCATCATCGTCAACAAAATCCTCATCATCTTCATCCTCACCGTACACATCAATGTCATCGTCGTAGTCATCTTCTGCATCCTCTGCCCTCGACTGTTTTCTTGCAGTCTCCTGTGTATTGGCAGACGGCTCTGCAAATGCGCTATCAAGATTATCATCCTGTGATGAGTAGGCTTTGTTTGTGGAAACGGCAAGCAGATTAATGTTTGCCTCCATCTCGCTCAGGTTTGTCTCAACAATATAGGAATCGTTTTCTAGGGATTCGATAAGTGTTCTGTAATTTTCCTTTTCAAGGTCATGTATTTTATTGAAAATGTCCCGCATTTCGGTAAGCTTGTCCTTCGTGTAATACATAGCGCCAAGCCGGACCTCATTTGCTTCCTCCGCTGCCTGATCAACAATCTGCTGTGCCTGATTTCTTGCCATTTCAAGTATTTCATTTGCCCTTACATTTGCAAGCTCAGTAATCTGATGCTGATCTACAAGACGGTTAGCTTCATTGACGGATTCCGTTATTATTGCATCTGAACGTGTCCTTGCATCGGCCAGTATAGCTTCCTTATTCCGCATGATTTTTTTACATCTTTCAATTTCACTTGGAAGCTTAAGCTTAAGCTCATTAATCATAGATTCAAGCTCATCCTTATGGACGACAATTTTATTTTGTGAGAGCGGCTGATATTTACAGTTATCTATAAATATCTCTATCTGCTCTATCATTTCTTCCACACCTTTTTTACCCATCTTATAGTTCCTCCTATAGTCCTTTCATCTTATCTATAAGCTTAGAAATCACACAATCAGGTACAAAGTCACTGACGTCAACATCATATCTTGCATATTCCTTTACAACACTTGAGCTTAAGTAAGAATACTCTACACTAGTTGAAAGAAACACCGTATCCACATCAGGGGCAACCATCCGATTGCTTTGTGCCATCTGCATCTCAAGGTCGAAATCAGTCAACGCTCTCAGTCCCCTAATAATCACGTTTGTATTTTTCTGTTTGACGAAATCAACTAGCAGGCCTTCAAATGCCTCCACGGACACATTATCAAAGCCTGATACTGCATCCTGCAACATTTTAACACGTTCTTCCAAAGAAAACAATGGTGTTTTTGAAGTATTATTCAAAACTCCTATTATGACATGGTCGAATATCTTTGCTGATCTTTCAATTATATCATAATGTCCAAGTGTAACCGGATCAAAGCTTCCGGGATAAATTGCCTTATTCATACTAAACCTTCTTCTCAATAAACACATGCTTATTGCTTTTGTAAATTTTTTCCTTTATAATATCATACCCCATGCTGTCAAGGTAGTCAAAATCCTCGTCAGCCTTTGCCTCAACAACAATAAGCGTATCAGTATCAAAGGTTTTACCTGAAAGTGCCGAGAGAACTGCCTTCTCCAACCCCATGCCGTAAGGGGGATCCATAAAAATAATGTCATAGCTCACGGCGGAAAGACCGGTCACAAAGCTTACAGCATCACGCCTGTATACTGTTGCCCGGTCGGAAAGCCTCGTAAATTCAAGGTTATCCTTTATACACGCTACGGCTTTTACGTTTTGTTCAATAAACGTGCAATCAGACGCGCCTCTGCTTAACGCCTCTATGCCTATTCCGCCGCTCCCCGCAAACAAATCAAGAAAGCTGGCGCCGGGGATGTCGCCTGTAAGCATGTTAAACAGTGTTTCCTTTATCCTGTCCGTGGTAGGCCGTGTATCATTTCCTTCTATTGTTTTTAAATTCAGCCGTCTTGCGCTTCCTGCTATTACCCTCATTATTTACTATCCTTCCGCATGATAATTATTTGCCACTTATTTGCTTTTTCAGCCATTTTCCCGTTTCAGACAATTCATCATCCGTCCATCCGCTTGTCTTTGAGCAGGAGGATTTTATGAGCGACGATGTCTCGTCCTTGTTTGAAACATTCCATGCCGCATATGAGAGATTATATTCATCTATCAGATCAAACCACAAATCCGCCTGATTGTAATCGATTGCTCCGTTACCTGATGCATCACATATGCTGAATTCGCTTACAAATATCGGCAGCCCGCTTGAGAGCGCAGTCTTTGCCTTGTTCCTTATATTGTCGGTATGGGTTGCCGCATAAAAATGTATGGCATACATGACATTATCAAAGTCAAGAGGGTCCTGAGCCGCTATGTCAACATCCTGCGACCATGTAGGAGTTCCGACTATGATAATGGCATCCGGATCGTTTTTCCTTATTATCGGTATTATTTCCTCAGCGTATGATTTCACCTCTGCCCAAGATGTGCCGCCATTAGGCTCGTTGCATATCTCATATATTATATTGTCGTAATCCTTATACTTTGCGGTTATCTCCTCAAAAAACGCCTTTGCCTCCTCCTTGTACACATTCGGGTTAAGGTCATGAAGAATATGCCAGTCTACGATTACATACATGCCAAGCTCCGTTGCAGACTGCACGCCTGTATCAATAAGTCCCTTAAGCTTGTTCTTGTCACCGTCCGTACAATATCCTCCGTTTTCATCCGTATACATTGCAAGTCTTACAAGGTTTGCGCCCCATTCGTCCCGGAAGGTCTTAAAGGCATCCTTGTTTACATAATCCGGAAACCATGCAAGCCCATGTGTGCTGACGCCCTTAAGCTGATATTTATTTCCGTTCTTGTCCACGATATCTGTACCCTTTACGCTTAACTTTCCATGATTGTCATACGGCGTGCCGGTTTCAGGCTCCACAACCTCCTGCGGCTTTGTTTCCTCCGTTGCCTCGGTTGTTGCATCCTCCTTAACGGATGCAGATGTTCCTGAATAAAGCTCTCCGCCTATGTACAGCTGTCCATTACCGAGAAGGGTATCAATATCTGCCTTATTCGATACGACTACAATAACTCCTATATCGCCTACCTTGGAGGAGGCGGAAATCACACCGTTATATTCCACGGGCTTAATTTTAATTACATCGCCCTCCATTGTACAGTTGCCGTTCCAAAAACTGTCTACGGCTGTTCCTGACGGAGCGCTTATGCGAACTTCCCAATCCTTTTTTTCACTGCCGCTGTCATTTACTATCTGCGCATCTATCTGTGCGTAGTATTTTCCGCTGCCCTCCCAGCTGTTTGAGGATTTAAGGACGACATAGCAGTCAGCCTTCTGCTGCTCAACTGCCTCAGTCGTTTTTTCTTCCGTATCAGACGCTGTATCCGCTTCCGCATCCGTCACGGATGCCTCTGTGGTTACATCTGCATCCTTTTTTTCATCCTTATCCTTTTTGCCCCCTGTAAAAAGGATAATAGCCAGCGCTATTATTGCAACGGAAAGAACTGCAATGACAGCTATCAGAATTTTATTTGTCTTTTTACCGTTTTCTGTTTTGTTTTCTATCTTGTTTTCTGTCTTGTTCCCTGTTTCCTCACTCATTTTCCTTCTCCTTTCATTTTGAAACATTTTCCTGCAAATACAGGTACATTCTATATAAATCAACCTCGTTGTATTTTCTTCCCTTTGCCCTGTCTGATTCAATGTAATACTTCTTTTTTCCCGTGTCTATAACAATATGAAACGCCAGAAGCGTCTTTTCATTCTGCCCGAAATATACCGGCTTTATATCAACGCTTTTTATGTCCTCCCGTTTCAGGTCAAAGCTTCTCTTTTTATCCTTATAGGAAATCCGCTCCGCTGTTATTTCAAGCTCTCCCTGTCCTTCATAAATGCCCTTGGGGTCTGCCACAATAAGAAACACGAATACAATTCCAACAAGCAGCGCAAAAACGCCGACAATATTTCTTATAAGCACTGTTTCCACATATGCCTGCGTAATTGTACTCACAAGTCCAAAAAATATTATTGCGGCAACAAAGCTGAAAAATATCCCCCGCCGCCATGAGGTAATATAACCGACCTCTGCCTTCATAAAATGCCTCCTAAAGTACCGTACTGTTGTCCGTAAAGTGCCCTGTCTCCTCTCCATCGAGAAGCGTTATTCCGTATTTACTCCATACCTCCTGCGCAAGCTTAAGCATATCCGCATGGTTGTATATATCTGCAAGTGTGAAAAGCACATCACCGCTCTGCCTTATGCCAAAGAAGTCTCCCGGTCCCCTGAGCTTTAAATCCTCATTTGCAATAAAGAAGCCGTCGTTTGAGTTTTCCAGAACCTTAAGCCTTTCCTGTGATTCCTTTGACTCCTTTCCGTCAATAAAAATACAATATGACTGCTTCTTTCCCCTTCCCACACGGCCTCTTAACTGATGAAGCTGCGCAAGTCCGAAGCGCTCTGCATTTTCAACCATCATAACGGTTGCGTTGGGATTGTTGATGCCAACCTCAATAACGGTCGTAGATACAAGAACATCTATATCCCCTTTGAGAAAGCTTTCCATAATAGCATTTTTTTCATCAGCCTTCATCTGCCCGTGGAGCATTTCAACCCTGACGCTTCCTCCAAGCGCCTGTTTTAGTGTATCAGTATAATCCGTTACATTTGTAACGTCAAGTGCATCGCTTTCTGAAACCATGGGACATATAACATAAGCCTGTCCTCCTTCTGCAACCTGAGAGGCAATGAATTTGTGTGCCGTCTGTCTGTAGCCCGTACCCACAACACAGTTTTTAATTGGTTTTCTTCCCTTTGGAAGCTGGGAAATAACCGATATGTCCAAATCCGCATACATGATAATTGCAAGGGTTCTCGGAATGGGCGTTGCGCTCATAACAAGCACATGTGGAAATGTTCCCTTGTTTGCCAGTTTTCTCCTTTGCTCTACGCCAAATCTGTGCTGCTCGTCCGTAACCACAAGCCCTAAATTGCTATATTCAACCTTATCTTCAATAAGCGCATGTGTTCCGATGACAATGTCCGTCAGACCATGTCTTATATTTTCATATATTCGTCTTTTCTCCTTTAAGGAGGTGGAGCCCACAAGACATTCAACCTTAATTCCATATGGCAGAAAGGTATTTGAAAGCTCCTCGAAGTGCTGCTTTGCAAGCACCTCTGTAGGCACCATCAGGGTTCCCTGCCAGCCTGCCCTTACACATGCAAAAAGCGCCGCCTCCGCAACAACCGTCTTGCCGGAACCCACATCCCCCTGAACGAGACGGTTCATTACATTTTCACTTCCCATATCCTTCAGAATGTCGTCAATCGCCTCTGCCTGCCCTTTTGTAAGCTTGTACGGCAGAGCCTCCACAAACTCTGCAACCGCCTTGCCCTGCACTATTTTGTGAATGTTCTCCTGCTTAATATTTTCAACACGAAGTCTGCCCATATCCGCCAGAAACTTATAAAATTCATCAAAGGCAAGCCTTTTTATGGCATTTCTTAATGCCTCCTCATTTTCAGGATAATGCACCGTCTCATAGGCTGCGGAAAGCGTTTCCAAACCGTATTTGCTCCGTATTTCATCAGGCATGTAGTCGTGTATCTGTCCCATGAGACTTCTTACCGAGCCTATCGCCTTCATGACAGTCTTATTTGACAAACCCTGCGTCAGGGGATAAACGGGCTGCATAACCCTTCTCATACCCTGATAAACTTCAGGTCTGTAATATTCCGGCATGTCCATGACGCGCATATTATTTTTTATTTTTATTGTACCGACAAAAACATATGTATCTCCCTTGTGCAGTACATTTTTTAAAAAGGGGGAATTAAACCATGTGATTTTTAAGGTGCCCGTAGAATCCTTTACGGTTATATTGGTAAGCTTCAGACTTCTCACTGTCCTGGTGTCAACATAGGAGGATATTACAGCCATTACGGCTGTTCTCTCACCCGGTCTGGTATCTGCTATGTCAACGGCTTCATCATAGGTCAGATAATTTCTCGGAAACGTATGTATAAGGTCGTTTACCGTAGCAACCTTTATGCGCTTAAAGGCTGCTGCGGTTTTGTCCCCTATTCCTTTTATGGTTGTAATATCATCATTCAGATTCATGTTGTTTACCACATATGATATTTTATTCTACTGATATTATATAATAATATACCGGCTGGCCGCCTGCATGAAATTCCATCTCATAATCAGAAAATTCTTCCTCCAGCGTTTTCTGCATTTTTTCCGCATCCTCCGCCGTCACATCACTTCCGTAGTATACGCTTAAAAGCTCGGAGTCTTCGTCAGACATTTCTCTTATAAGCTCCTTTACGACCTCCGTAATGTCCGTTCCAACGGATTTGATGCCGCCGTCATCAATTCCCATATAGTCGCCGGTTTTTATTTCTTTTCCGTCAATTGACGTATCTCTCACCGCGTAGGTTACCTGTCCTGATTTGATTTCCGACATTGCCTCCTTCATGGCAGCCTCGTTATCCGACACATCAGCCTCACCCTCAAAGCCAATCATTGCGCTGATACCCTGCGGTATGGTCTTGGACGGAATAACAACAACCTTCTTTTCCTTTTCAATATCAGCCGCCTGATTTGCAGCCAGAATTATATTTTTGTTATTCGGCATTACAAATACCGTGTCAGCATTTACTTTTGATACCGCATCAAGCACATCCTCCGTGCTCGGATTCATGGTCTGACCGCCTTCTATTACATGGTCCACACCCAAATCACGGAATATCTGATTCAATCCCTCGCCCACAGAAACGGCAACAAAGCCAAAAGGCTTCTTCGGCTCATTTTTTTGCTCCTCACCTTGCTCTCTCTGCTTTGCAATTTCCCTGTCCTGCTCCATGATGACCTTCTCACGGTGCTCCTCACGCATGTTGTCAATCTTCATGCTTGTAAGCTGTCCGTATTCAAGACCCTTTTCAAATGCAAGACCCGGATGATTGGTATGCACATGCACCTTTACAATCTCATCATCCGAAACCACAACAAGCGAATCGCCTATGGAGGTAAGGTATGACTTGAACGCCTTTTCCGTATCCATATTAAATTCTTTTTCAAGAAGTATTATAAACTCGGTGCAGTAACCAAATTTAATGTGGGAGGTATCTATATTCTCGGAGCTTACGCCTGAAGCAGTTTTCTTCACAGGTGCAACAACTACCTCCGGAGCAGTTTCCTTACCTGTGATTGCATTGTACGCGCCCTTTAAAAACTCCATAAGCCCCTGTCCGCCGGAGTCTACAACTCCCGCCTCCTTGAGCACCGGAAGCAAATCAGGGGTGGTTGCAAGCACCTCGTCACCGCATTCTATGACTTCCTCACAGAACTTTTCCATGCTGACCTTCTGCTCTGCAAGCTCACATGCCCTTCTTGCGACGCCCTTGGCAACAGTAAGTATAGTTCCCTCCTTAGGCTTCATAACCGCCTTATACGCAGTTTCAACACCACGCACAAAGCCGTCTGCAAGAACCGTTATGGTAATTTTCTTCTTATCCTTTATCTCCTTGCAAAAGCCTCTTAAAAGCTGTGATAAGATAACGCCTGAATTTCCTCTTGCACCACGGAGCGAACCGCTGGACATCACCTTTGAAAGTTCTTCTATGGTAGGATTTTCAAGAGCAGCAACCTCCTTTGCCGCCGCCATGATTGTAAGCGACATATTTGAGCCTGTATCGCCGTCAGGAACGGGAAATACATTAAGCTCATTAATATAGTCCTTGTTTTTTTCCAAATTATATGCGCCAGCCAAAAATGCTTTTTTGAGAAGCTGCGCATCCATAACCTCAATTGCCACCTTTTAATCCTCCTGTTAATCTATAACCCTTACACCTTCAACGAAGATGTTGATATTTTTTACCTTAAGGCTTGTCATTTCCTCAACAGAATATCTCACCGTACTAATAAGATTATCACATACTGTAGAAATGCTTACGCCATATGCCACTATAATATGGAAATTAATTGATAAATTACTTTCCTCGTCAACAATTACATTTACACCCTTGCTTACACTGTCACCCTTTAAAAGCTTTGCAATTCCATCCCTGACGCTTATGGTCGCCATGCCTACGATTCCAAAGCAGCCGAGCGCCGCATGCCCTGCATATTGGGCAATCACTTCATTTTCTATAATAATATTTCCATACTCGTTTGAAATACAGCTTTTCATAGATAACGCCTCCTTATTATATAGTTTTTTTTGGCACAAATATAACCAAATTTGTCACAATATTATTACTAATTATACCCATTTAGGTTATGATTATCAAGCCTTACTTACATATCCCAAATAAAAGTTTATTTTTTTTCAAATTTTTCTTGCATATTGTATCTTTTTTTGTTAGAATATGCGTGTTGCAAATTTGCGAGGGTTATTTAAGGTCGCAGTTTAATAGGTGTCAAGGAGGTGCTAACAGTGGCAAAGTGCAGTATTTGTGAAAAAAGCGTTCATTTTGGAAACAATGTGAGCCATTCTCATAGAAGATCAAACAGAATTTGGAAGTCTAACATCAAGTCGGTTAAGGCTATCGTCAACGGCTCTCCAAAGAAGATTTATGTTTGTACAAATTGCTTGAAGTCAGGAAAAGTTGTAAGAGCTTAAACTGATTTATCTAAGGAGCTGTCGCACTAAGAATTT
>DKZK01000010.1:148476-167839 GCA_002493625.1 Lachnospiraceae bacterium UBA7076
AAATTCTTAGTGCGACAGCTCCTTTTCTGTGCTTTATAATGTGTTAATTTATTGTCTGTGGAGGATTTACCATGAACATTTTAATTAGAGAATTTACTGCTTCTGATATAAGCGAAGCATCAGCCATATGGAATGATGTTGTTGCTGACGGCGTTGCTTTTCCTCAGCTTGATTTGTTGGATGCGGAAACAGCAAAAGATTTTTTTATGAAGCAGTCCTTTACCGGTATTGCCTATGACACAGAAGATAATAAAATTATGGGACTTTATATTCTGCATCCAAATAATGTAGGAAGATGCGGACACATATGCAATGCAAGCTATGCGGTTGAGAAAAATATGCGCGGGCATCATATCGGGGAAGCGCTTGTCAGCCATTGCATGACAAAAGCCCGTGAGCTTGGATTTAAAATACTACAGTTTAATGCTGTCGTCAGTACAAACTCTGCTGCGCTCTCCCTCTACGAAAAGCTTGGCTTTACCAGACTTGGAGTTATTCCCGGAGGGTTTCTTATGAAGGACGGACACTACGGGGATATTATTCCTCACTATGTTGTGCTGTAAAAGTATTTAAAAGACAAAGCGTCCTGCCTATGATATTGTCCATATTGCCAGCTACATATTAGAAATAATGCGTTTTGCTCATTTCTGCTATATATATTTAGGCGAATATCTTTTTTTCGCAACAAAGTACAAAATGATGTCTGCAATTAAAAAAACGAATATAAGCGCTGCATGGTAAAGCCCATTATCCTGACACAGCATACCGTACATCCTTATGTACAGCATAACAAAAGGAACCAATGCCACTATTGCCAGTATGAAACATCCAACCTTTACAGCGGTGCATTTTTTCCCAAGTCTTGCTGCCCTTTCCTGCATAACTACCGTGTAAGCATTTTTTGTTGAATAAATAACTGTTGTTTTTGCTATAAGCTTAACAAGCATTATAAATTCAAACAAAAGGAAATTCACAAAAAGCACCTCGGGAACAAAAGGCGTATGATACATGTTTGCGGTTTCCTTGGTATCCTTAATAAAAAACTGTATATAATTATCATAAGCAAGCAGTAAAACTACAGTCCGTATCAATGTCAAAAAGGCAGCAAACACAACCCCGGCAAAAAAACTGTTCCTGAATTGTATTCTTCGGGAATATCCAAAACACCTGTGTCCGTTTATGGAGGCAATCTGCATCATGTCACTGACAAAGAAAATATAGGTCATACACATTGCGTCTACGTTAGCCATCGTAAACTCTTTATCCAAAATCCATAACAGCCCGCCCAAAACTATCCCGTAAATAAAAAGCGATACAAAACCAGAAAGACTATCTTTTATTTCATATTTCAGTAATGCCTTATTCATTTTAAATCCTCCCTTTTCCATGCCCTGTATAATTTAATTTCTGCATAGAGCTCAAATAAAAGAAGCGCTATATCCATAAAAGCTATATATTTATCGAAGCCAAACCGGTATCTAATCATTCCTATGATGCCGATAGGCACTGTCCATATCATAATAAGGCTTATACAACCCATTAAGCCGGTCACATTATAGGAAAAAGCCAGAGAATCAAGAGCGGAATTAACCGAAAGCGCTACAAGCAATATAAACAACACCCCATAGGCGTTAATATATTCAAAGCCTGAAAAACGGGCAATTATCGTGTGAATAAGCGTTCCCGCAGCCCCTGCCGCAAATGTAAGTATAAGCTTATGTATAATAAATCGTTTGTAATTTCTTATCCTTAAGAAATCAAATGTGCAATATATCATAAGCTTTTTTGTCACCGCATTTAAAAATATGACAACCCAGATTACCGCATATGCTATTACGCATACTATATTTTTTCCTAAAACTTCCATATATCCATACCTCCATGTACTCAAGCCTGACCAGTCCGAATATCACACATATACACTATTCCTCCATAACCCTGCCCGTAACGGCTACAAAAAGCTCCTGAAGCGTCATTGCCTCAACGGTTACATGGTTAAATAAAAGCTTTTCCTTATCCTCAACCGAAAGCTCGTCATAGACAAGGTACTGCGCCATAGGACCCATTCTCTTTATATCCAGAATATTTTTACCGGACAAAATTTCCCCTGCTTCTTCCCTGCCTGTGCATTTAAATGCCTTTGACCGCAAATCCTCCATAGAGCTTGTAAGAATAAGCTTCCCGCTGTCAATGATAATGACATCCGTAAAAAGCCCTGACATTTCTTCTATAAGATGAGTTGAAAGAATGTATGTCCTCGGATTTTTCTCCTGCTGTTCCATAAGTATTTCGTAAAACTGCTGCCTTGCCACCGCATCAAGTCCTGAATATATCTCATCAAAAAGAACAATGCCGCAATTGCTGCAAAGTCCGATAATCATACTTAAAGCAGTCTGTCTTCCCTTTGATAATGCCGAGTAAAGCGTTTCCTCCTTCACCTCATAAAGCGTAAGAAGCCTCCGGCAAAGCTCATGATCAAAGCTCTCATAAAAGGCTTTCGCATATGCAAGTATTTTTTTAACCTTAAAGCCATCAAAGGCAGGCATATCATCTGACATAAAACAGATATTTTTTAGCTGCTTTTCGTTTTCGTATGCAGGCTCACCAAAAAGTAAAACCTCTCCCTCATTCGGAATGTACTTTGTGCAAAGCATATTTAACAGCGTTGTCTTGCCTGCGCCGTTTCTTCCAAGAAGGGCATAAATCCCTTTTTCCTCCACAGCAAAGCTTATATTATCTACGGCGGCTATAACCTCGCCCTGCTTTCCCTTTTCCTCCGACTGAAATGTTTTTGTTAAATTTTTACATTCAATTGCATTCATGCTTATTCCTCCATTTCCTCTATAATGGATATAACATCCTTTTTCGTAAGACCAAGTTTTTTTGCCTCCGCCATAAGCGACCTCAGCGTCTCATTTACAAATCTTTCCTTGGACTTTTTTCTGATAAGCTCCTTTGCCCCGCCGCTTACAAACATGCCGATTCCTCTTTTTTTGTAAAGTATTCCCTCGTCAACAAGCAAATCAAAGCCCTTTCTGGCTGTGGCAGGATTTATGCGGTACATGGCAGCAAGCTGATTTGTCGAGGGCACCTGCTCCTCCTCGCGAATATGCTCATTTAAAATTTCTTCCTCCAGCCACTGCGCCACTTGTATAAATATGGGCACAAGGGAGGCTTCGTCTATTATCATAAAGCACCTCCATAATTTAAATTGCTTCAGGCATTAGTAAACTATGATTTCTTGAACGTCTGTTGTGCGATATAGCAAATCATAACAAGGTACGTTTTTGCTATGTAACACACATGCAATGTGAGTTTGTTATACGTTGGTTTGTTATTTAGTTAGTTAATCAAATAACTAACCTATGGACTAATAATATATCAGAATATTTAAATTGTCAATATATTTTAAATATTTAATTATTTTTTGTAAATTATACGCAGGATATGTCCATAGCGCATACCCCTACTCTCTGATAAAACAACTATCCTCCTCCGATATCCCACCCTCGTCAGACACATACCGTTCCACCCTCATATGCAGATCATACTTCTCACGAAGCTCTGCAATCTTCTTCATCATTGGTGAAGCATGATGCCTGTCAATCGCCTCCTGATTTTTCCAGCAGTCAATCAACAGCACAGTCTCTGTGTCCCCCATAGGAAAGAAATAATCATACCACAATACCCTGCCATTAGAAGATTTTGCGCCAAATCACAGCAATTAATTGTAATTTTTTCTTGACATTCCTAAAAAGAGATGCTAGTTTAAAAGCACAACATAAAGTACCCGTGGGGGAGTAGTGGCGCAGATATGCGTGGCAAATCAACATACCGACTTTAAAGTCTGGTTTGCCTTAAACAACGAGACTCATGTATTGCTTATAAGCCATACATGCAGTTTCTTTATTTTTTTCCGAGTATGGCATAAGCCGTATTCGGTTTTTTTGTTGAAAAAAGAAAGGACGGATATTTATGTTTATTGAAATCAAGGAAATTAAAAAAGGCTTTGGTGAGGGAGAAAGCCGTGTGGAGGTACTTAAGGGTATCGACGTGGAAATTGAAAAGGGAGAATTTACCGTATTGCTTGGTCCCTCAGGCTCAGGCAAATCCACTCTGCTCAACATTATCGGAGGCATTGACAATGCCGACAGCGGCTACATATCAATCAACGGCGAAAAGACTGACAACATGAACGAAAAGGCGCTTTCCCTGTACCGCAGAAAGCATCTGGGTTATATTTTTCAAATGTACAACCTGATTCCCAATCTGAACATAAAGGAAAATGTCGAGGTGGGCGCATATTTAAGCGACAGTCCGCTTGATGTTGACGAGCTTTTAAATACCCTCGGACTTTATGAGCACCGCCACAAGCTCCCAAACCAGCTTTCAGGAGGTCAGCAACAAAGGACGGCAATCGGACGGGCAATCGTGAAAAATCCCGACATACTTCTCTGCGACGAGCCTACGGGCGCTCTTGACTTTAACACCTCCAAGGAAATACTGCGGCTTATTGAGGAGGTAAACCAAAAATACGGCAACACGGTTATTATGGTTACACACAATGACGCAATAAAAAATATGGCTGACAGGGTAATAAAGCTTCGCGACGGCGTTATAAGAAAAAACTACATGAATGATGTGAAGCTTACTGCCGACGAGCTTGACTGGTAGGAGGTGCCGCTATGAAAAATCCTCTTAACAAAAGGCTTCCCCGTGAGCTGAAATCTGACTTTGGAAAATATATCGCCATATTTATATTTGTAACCCTGATGACCGGATTTGTGTCGGGCTTTCTCATTGCCGGGGACAGCATGAAAAAAAGCTACAAGGAAAGCTTTGATAAATATAATATTGAAGACGGAAATTTTGAGCTGACGGATAAGGCTGACGACGCTTTATTTGAGGCAATGGAAAAAGAAGGCATAAAGCTTTATGAAAACTTTTACATTGAGGAAAAGCTTGCCGAGCCGGACTGCACACTCCGTATTTTTGCAAACCGTGACAAGGTAAACCTTATATGTCTTATGTCGGGCGAGCTTCCAAAAGCTCCTGATGAAATCGCCATTGACAGGGTTTATGCAAAGAATAATAATTTATCCGTGGACGATACATTGACGGCAGGCGGTAAACCGCTTAAAATCACCGGCTTTGTTGCTCTCTCCGACTATTCCGCGCTATTTCAAAGTCCGGCAGACATGATGTTCGATACCGTAAAATTTGGCGTGGGAGTCATGACGGCTGACGGCTTTGACAATATGCCCCATACCCATATGCACTATTCCTATTCATGGAAATACGACCATGCGCCAAAGGATGATGCAGAGGCAAAGACCATGTCAGAGGATATGCTTCCGCATCTTGCAGCAAACACATCTGTAAAGGAATTTATTCCTGCCTACATAAATCAGGCAATTATTTTCACAGGGGACGATATTGGCAGGGACGGCACAATGATGCCTGTTCTTTTATATATTATTATTGTAATAATAGCCTTTATATTTGCCATTCTTACAGGCAATACCATTTCAAGAGAGGCAAATGTAATCGGAACCTTACGGGCATCGGGATATACCAGAGGCGAGCTTATACAGCACTATATTGCAATGCCTGTGCTTATAACATTGATTGCTTCCATTGCAGGGAATATTTCAGGCTACACGTTTTTTAAGAATATGTGCGCAGATATGTATTATGACTCATACAGCCTCACAACATATAAAACGCTTTGGAATGCAAATGCGTTTGTCAGGACAACCGTTATTCCGCTGATTATTATTTGTGTAATAAATTTGTGTATTCTTACAGCAAAATTAAAGCTTTCTCCGCTTAAATTCATAAGGCGTGATTTAAGCCGCAGCAAAAAGAAAAAGGCATTCCGCCTTAACACAAAAATCGGTATTATGACAAGGTTCCGAATCCGGGTTATTTTTCAGAATATACCGAATTACATCACAATAGTAATAGGAATGTTCCTTGCAAATACAATTCTTTTATTCGGCATGGGACTTCTGCCGATGATGAACCACTATCAACAGGAAATAGTTGACAACATGCTTGCCGGGCATCAGTACATACTTAAAATGCCTGTTGAAACAACAAGCGCCGGAGCGGAAAAATATTGCTCAGCCACATTTAAAACAACTGACAGCAATTTAAAGGCTGAGGACGCAACTGTTTTCGGAATATCGTCAGGCAGCAGTTATGTTGATATTAACTTTAAAGACGGCGTATACATTTCCAACGCTTACGCCGAAAAGTTTAAGCTTGAAGCAGGGGATACGGTATCGCTCAGGAACAGCTATGAAAACAAAAATTACAGTTTTCTCATAGACGGAATATACGATTATCCCGCAGGCATTGCAGTTTTTATGGACATGGAGCAGTTCAATGACACCTTTGATATGCAGGAGGGGTATTTCACGGGTTATTTTTCGGATGAAAAAATAACGGATATTGACGAGGGGCTTATTGCCGCTGAAATCACGGAGGATGAGCTGACAAAGACCTCCAGACAGCTTACAACAACCTTTGAGGATATGGCAGGAATGGTTCAGGCTCTTGGAATTGTTCTTTTCATGCTTGTGATTTATATTCTCTCAAGGATTATCATTGAAAAAAATGCGCAGTCCATTTCCATGACGAAAATACTTGGCTATTCCAATGCTGAGATAAACGGACTTTATATTGCATCAACCGCAATGGTGGTGGCTCTTTCAATCATATTTACGATACCTGCTGCAAACGTGATTATAGCAAAAATATTTCCAATTGCGCTTAAGGACTATTCGGGCTATTTCTTCTACTATGTACCATTTGACGTTTTTGTAAAAATGGCTTTGCTCGGATTTTTGTGCTATGGAATTATTGCATGGTTTCAGACAAGAAGAGTTAAGAAAATTCCTCTTGATATTGCGCTGAAAAATGCAGAGTAAATTTTATTAATGATGATACCCTTCCATCCTTTTTGTAAAATCATCAAGCTGAACTTTAAGCTTCCGGTAATCTTTATCCTTAAGCTCCCCGTTTTCTTGTAACTCGGTAAGCTTAAGCTCAGCGTCCTTTCTTGCCTTAATCGCCAAATCCTTATAATTATTCTCAAGGTTAATCTGTATGTCATTAAATAATGCTTCCACTTGCCTGCGCGCCTGCTTTGAATTTTTATCAAACATAGTAATCTCCTCCTTCGAACGTCAGCCAATTTAAAATTTGCTTTCAGCAAAATGCTGACGCTGTGCAACAATCTTAATCTCCGTAAAAATTAAATTTCATTCCATGCTTTTCTCCGTAAGCGGTATAGATTTCAATAATTATATCATTTTTCTCCATATCAGTTACGACGATATTATCACGGTATACATTTAAAATTTTGATTGTGTTCTCTTTCGTATTGACAGCAAACCTGAACCGTATCTCCACAGTATCTCCCTTTGAGAAATAATTACCCGAAAAATCCACATAATCCTTATCCTCATCAACAGGAGTTACGGTCCACTTTTCATTGAAACAATATTCCTCCAGAACCTCTCCAAGCTCCACATCAGGAGCAAAGGTAAGCGAACACGTTTTTACATAATTTATCTTTGTATCAGGCAGTATGGCGGCTTTCCCCCCAAGATTGGCAAAGTTTATTGATATTGCGGAAACTGCAATTGTTACTGCCAATGCAATAACAGTTGCGGTCTGACTTTCCCTCTTACGGGCATTATGGAATTTTAACATTATTACTACGACAATAAATCCTGTTACGGCACCGCCAAAGTGCCCGAAATTATCCACCTTCATTTTACTGGCAACTATTGCGTCAATCACAATATAAACAATAACCTCAATACCTGTAATCAAACCTGCATTACTTCTTACACCGTTTCGGACACTTGAAAAATTAGAAATATATATGTAGGCTGCCATAATTCCAAATATAGCGCCGGACGCTCCGATTGAAAAATAGATATGCTCAGGGTCTATGATATGAAATCCGAATACAGATAAAACACTTGAGCCTAAGCCGGATAAAAAATATATGATTACCGTTTTCAACGAGCCAATATTTTTTTCAACATCACTGCCAAAAATCCACAAGGTAATCATGTTCATGAGCAGATGCTCAAAATTAAGGTGCAAAAAAATACTTGAAAGAAGCCTTCCGTACTCTCCCATTTCCACAACATATTCATAATTTGCGCCGCCGGTTCTCGAAAAATTATTCTTTGTGGCGCATGCCGCAAACACGATAACATTTATTATGATAAGAAAAATAGTGCATATCGGAAAGCCTCCCTGAACCCTTGTGCCGTTATCAGGCTGGTTACTGTAAGCGTTGGATATATTATTTATTATGTAAGGCTCATCAAAATGCTGTTCATCGAACTGTTGCCAATCAAGCCCTTTCTCAGCCTCATTATTGTTTTGAAAATCTTCCACGTTATATCTCCTTAAAGTATATAGTCTTAATATAGCAAAAATTTTGCGAAATGGAAAGAAATTTTACAGCGGCAACATTGCAAACAACCTGTTTATTTGTTAGAATAACCAACGAAATAATATTTGCAAGGGAGGAAGCTGCCATGCTTCTGGCGTGTCAGAACATAAGTAAAGCTTACGGTACGAATCAGATTTTATCTGACGTATCATTTCATATAGAGGCAAGAGAAAAAATAGCCATAGTGGGAATAAACGGATGTGGAAAAACCACTCTGCTTAAGGTTATCATGGGTGAGGAAGCCGCTGATAACGGTCAGGTTGTTATCTCAAAGGAGGCAGCCGTAGGCTATCTCTCACAGCATCAGGACATTTCCTTCGACAACACCGTGTATGATGAAATGCTTGAAACAAAAAAATTTATTATTGATATGGAAACAAAGCTGCGAAGCCTTGAGCTTGACATGAAGGAATATGAGGGCGACAGGCTGGAGCAGATTATGAACACCTACAACAAGGTACAGTCGGAATATGACAGGCTTAACGGATATGCCTACAAAAGCGAGATAACCGGCGTATTGAAGGGACTTGGTTTTTCGGAGGCGGATTACAACAGGCATATCAGCACCCTTTCAGGGGGACAGAAAATGCGTATTGCCCTTGGCAGGCTTCTACTTACAAAGCCCGATATAATCATACTTGACGAGCCTACCAATCATCTTGATATGCTCTCCACGGCATGGCTTGAGACATTTCTCTCGGCATATGACGGAAGCGTGATTATCGTAAGCCATGACCGGTATTTTATTGATAAAATTGCAACAAAAATTGTTGAGATAGATAATACAAAAGCAACCATTTATCACGGAAACTACTCCTACTATGCAAAAAAGCGCGCTGAGGTAAGAGCCTCCCTTATGAAGGCTTACTTAAACCAGCAGCAGGAAATAAAGCATCAGGAGGAGGTTATAACAAAGCTCAAGCAGTTCAACAGGGAAAAATCCATAAAGCGGGCTGAGAGCAGGGAGAAAATGCTTGCTAAAATAGATGTTTTGGAAAAGCCTGTGGAGACTGCCTCGGAAATGCGCCTTACCCTTACCCCGTCCGTTGAGAGTGGAAATGACGTTCTTACAATAAGGGAGCTTTCAAAATCCTTTGGCAGCCACAATTTATTTTCATCCGTTGATATGGATATAAAAAGAGGCGAACGGGTTTCCCTTATCGGCGGAAACGGAACAGGCAAAACGACAATACTGAAAATAATAAACCGCGTTGTACCAAAGGACACAGGAACCGTAACGCTGGGCTCCCGCGTGCGCATCGGCTACTACGATCAGGAGCATCAGGTTTTATCCCTTCACAAAACAATATTTGAGGAAATATCCGATGCATATCCTGACATGAACAATACAAAAATAAGAAATGTTCTCGCCGCATTTTTATTTACGGGCGAGGACGTATTTAAAAAAATCGGAGATTTAAGCGGCGGTGAGCGCGGACGTGTTTCCCTTGCAAAGCTTATGCTCTCCCCTGCAAATTTCCTTATACTTGACGAGCCTACAAACCATCTTGATATACAGTCCAAGGAAATACTTGAGGAAGCTTTAAAAAGCTACACGGGAACAGTGCTTGTTGTAAGCCACGACAGATATTTTATTAATTCCGTTTCAACGAGAATTATTGAGCTTAAGGATAAAAGACTTTACTCCTTCATAGGCGATTATGACTACTACGAAGCCCACAGGGGCATTGTTTACGATGCGGCTTCAGAGAATAATAATGCAGCCGGCAGCAGTACGACGCAAAATCCGTCCATGAAAACGGCGTTTACGGCAATTACGGATAGCGCTCCGGCACAGACCACACAGACGGGAAGCCTGTCCTCCTCAAAGGAGGAGTATCTTAAAAACAAGGAGGAGCAGGCGCGTATAAGGAAGCTTGCAAACGACCTGAAGCGGACGGAAGCAAAAATAGAGGAATTGGAAAATGCCATATCCGAAATTGACAAGGAGATAAACAATCCTGAAAATGCCACAAACTCTTTTAAGCTCGGAGAGCTTTCCGCCCAAAGGGAAAAAACGGACAGCGAGCTTATGGAATTATATGAAAAATGGGAGACATTAAGCAATGTGTAAACACACTTGCTAAACATCTCCCTGAAACATAAGCGTCAATATCATCTGCGCAGTTTCAACCATATTTGTGCTGTTGTCCATACTGCACTTCTGAATGTAACGAAACGCCTCCTCCTCGGATAAATGATTTCTTTCCATGAGGAGGTATTTTGCATTGCTTATATAATTTTCTTCCTGCCATGTCCGCTTGACGGGTTTTTTATTTTTCTTATATCTTCGCTCAACCTGCCTCAGCACCATGTCAACGGTACTTATCAGGTCGCCTAATTTAAGGGGCGTTGAAAGGGACAAGATTCCCGTCCCTGCCGCCGCAACCGCAATCTGCGAGCCGATAAGCACAAGCTCAAAGCTTTTCGGCAGACTTTCCTTTAAATCGAGATAAAACATATCGCTTAATTTATATGCGCTTAAAACCACTCCTGCATCCATGTTCCCCACTGCCTGTAACGCCATGGCGGCAGTGGAATAGGCAAACACCTCCGCATAGCCGTGATTATTAAGTATTCTCTGTATTTTTTTTGCTTCCTCAAGCTTTGGCAGGACTACTATAATTGAACTCATATGGCTGCCTCCGCTTTTTTATATGCGATATAAATATTTTGCTATTTCCCAGTCGGAAACCTGCTCCAGGTAACCTCTCCATTCCGTCCTTTTTGCCTTGATGTATTTTTTTACAAGGTTTTCCCCGATTACGTCCGTCACAAGGCTTTCATTTTTTAACGCTTCTATCGCCTCCCCCAGATTTTCAGGAAGGGACGCAATTCCCTTTTCCTCCTTCTCCTCCTCACTGAGCTTTCTTATGTCCTCAACAAGTTCATCCGGCGCAGTTAAATGATTTTTAATTCCATCCATTCCTGCCGCTATGCAAAGGGCAAAAACAAGATAAGGATTTGCCGCCGAATCAGGACTTCTAAGCTCAAGCCATGCCCCGCCGTCAGACATGCTTCCCACATGAATAAGGGTATTTCTCTGTTTCCTCGACCATGTAACCTCAGACGGCGCCTCAAAGCCCGGCACAAGTCTCTTGTAGGAATTTACAAGAGGATTGAACATTGCCGTCATTCCCTGAATATGCGTTAAAATTCCTGCCATAAAGGACTTTCCGACATCACTCAGATTACCGTTTTCATCCGAAAATACATTTTGTCCGTCCTTCATAAGTCTCATTTTAAGATGCATGCCTGAACCGTTTTCGTCCATGCGGGGCTTCGGCATAAATGTGGCGTGAAGTCCGTATTTTTTTGCGATTGTGCCTACGGCAGTCTTGAAGGTCATTATTTTATCCGCAGTTGCAAGGGCATTCTCGTATGTGAAATCTATCTCATGCTGTGCCGGCGCAATTTCGTGATGGGATGAAGTTATAATATATCCCATTTCCTCCATGGAAAGAATGATGTCTCTCCTTGTATTTTCTCCCAAATCAACCGGAGATGTATCAAGGTAGCCTGCCTTTTCATGGGTGAGCGTGGTAGGAAGTCCGTTTTCATCCGCATGGAATAAAAAGAACTCACACTCAGGATTTATGAGAAGATTGTACCCCTCCTCCTGCATCTGTCCCGCAACTCTTTTTAATATATATCTGGAGCTTGCCTCGTACTCCGTTCCATCCTCATTTATAACATCACATATAAACCTTGCAACCTTTCCCTGCTGAGGTCTCCACGGAAGTATTGAAAATGTATCAAGGTCAGGTCTTAAATAAAGCGGAATTTCCTCTGACTGGTCAAAACCTGCGATTGACGCAAGATCAACCATACATTTATTGTCCATTGCGCTTATGACCCTGCTTGCCGGTATGGCAAGGTTTTTCAGGTTGCCGTACATATCCGTAAATTGAAGTCTGATAAACTGAACGTCCTCCTCATCGATAAGCTGCATTATGTCAGCCTTACTGTAATTACTCATATACTCCTCCTTCTTTTTGCAACATTATTTTATTATGGTTCCCGTCTTTCCCATATATCCTTCGTATGCCTTGTCTATCTTCGTTATAACCGCCCTTCTTCCCGCTCTCTTTTCAACAAAGGAAACGGATGCCTGCATCTTTGGAAGCATTGTATTTTCCTCAAATTCCCCACCTTCAATATACCTTTTTGCATCTGAAAGGGTGGTCGCTTCAAGCAGGATTTCCTCCTCCGTTCCGTAGTTTACGGAAACATGCTCCACGCTTGTAAGTATAAGCAGTTCATCCGCATCAAGCTCCTCCGCCATAACGCCGCAGGCGTAATCCTTTTCTATGACTGCGCTTGCGCCCTTCAGCGTTGTTCTCTGCTCAAGGACAGGTATTCCACCTCCTCCGCAGGCTATTACAATATGCCCCGCTTCAAGGAGCGTTCTGATTGAGTCAAGCTCTATAATTTTGCAGGGCTTCGGCGCTGCAACGATTCTTCTGTAGGCGTCCCCCTCTTTTACAACAAAGTTTCCCTTTTCCTCCTCAGCAGCCGCCTCCTCCTCGGACAGCTCCCTGCCGATTTTTTTTACGGGCTGTGAAAATGCTTCATCATAGGGGTCAACTACGACCTGCGTAATCACGGTACACACAGGCTTATATATGCCCTCCTTAAGAAGCTCCGCCCTTATGGCGTTCTGCAAATCAAAGCCTATATAGCCCTGACTCATGGCAGAGCATACGGACATAGGTGCGCATGTATATTCGGGATGCGCCTTTCCAAATTCATTCATTGCCGTATGTATCATTCCAATCTGCGGCGCATTTCCATGTGTTATGACAAGCTCTGCCCCTTCCCTGACAAGACTTACAATTTTCTTTGCAGTGCTTTTTACCGCTGTCTGCTGCTCCGGCAGGGTTGTTCCCATGGCTCTGTGTCCAAGGGCTATAACCACTTTCTTTTTCTCCATGTTAAATCCCTTTCCAATTAAATGTCAATAAAATTCATTATAAACTGTAAACAAGTATTCATTTTACATTGTAAACATATATGTTCTATTTTTTCTTAATCTATTATACAATCATCTGACAAGCCTATATTGCAGCTATATCGATAAGACTGAGCTTATCTGCCGGACATTCACATGCATTTTCAAGGCTCGTAATAAGCGCCCTTGCAGTATCCATTGCTGTTATGACATTTACACCCGTCTCAATTGCGCTTCTCCTTATGAGAAATCCGTCGCCGGAATGTTCCACGCCCTGAGGAGGAATGTCTATTACAAGGTCTATTTTATGACCTAAAATAAGGTCCATAAGATTCGGGGAGTCCTGCTCTATTTTGTTTGTCCTGTATGCCTTTACTCCCGCCTCATTAAGCGCCTTTGCCGTTCCTCTCGTGGCATATATTTTGTAGCCTATGGCAGCAAACCTTCTGCCAATTTCAACAGCGGCTTCCTTTTCCTCATCCCTTACGGTCATTATCATATTCCTGTATTTCGGAAGATTTATTCCTGCGCCTGAAAATGCCTTGTATAACGCCTCGTTAAAATCCTTTGATATTCCAAGACATTCGCCTGTGGACTTCATTTCGGGTCCTAAGCTTATATCTGCGCCCCTTATTTTTTCAAAGGAGAATACAGGCATCTTTATGGCATAGTATTCCGCCTCAGGCTGCAAGCCGGATGTGTAGCCCATATCCCTTAAATTGTAGCCCATTATGGCTTTTGCCGCAAGTAAAACAATCGGGATTCCCGTAACCTTGCTTATATACGGGACAGTACGGCTGGAACGGGGATTTACCTCAATGACGTACACGTCATCCTCGCATACTATAAACTGTATGTTTATCATTCCGATAACATGCAGCGCTTTTGCAAGCCTCCTTGTATATTCCTCTATTTTTTTCTTCGCGCTGTCGCTTATTGTCCTTGCAGGATAAACAGAAATGCTGTCGCCGGAATGTATGCCTGCCCGCTCAATATGCTCCATAATTCCCGGAATAACGATATCCTCGCCGTCGCATACCGCATCAACCTCTATCTCCTTTCCCACAAGGTATTTGTCCACAAGGATAGGATGCTCCTGCGCAATCTGATTTATTATGCCGATATACTGCTCAACGTCCTCATCATTTATTGCGATCTGCATTCCCTGACCGCCAAGCACATATGAAGGTCTTACAAGAACGGGATAACCAAGCTCCGCGGCTGCCTGTTTTGCCTCCTCAGCCGTAAATACCGTTCTTCCCTTCGGCCTTTTTATATGGCATTTCTCAAGTATCTCATCAAAAAGCTCTCTGTCCTCCGCCGCGTCAACATTTTCCGCAGAGGTGCCAAGTATAGGAACGCCCATTTTAATAAGAGCTTCCGTAAGCTTGATTGCGGTCTGACCGCCAAACTGTACAACTGCCCCGTCAGGCTTTTCAACATCAACTATATTTTCAACATCCTCAGGTGTAAGGGGTTCAAAATAAAGTTTATGGGCTATGTCAAAATCTGTACTTACGGTTTCGGGATTGTTGTTTACGATTATTGTCTCGTAGCCCTCCCCGGCAAACGCCCATGTACAGTGAACGCTGCAAAAATCAAACTCGATTCCCTGTCCGATGCGGATAGGCCCTGAGCCCAGCACAAGCACCTTTTTCCTGTCTGTTCTCACCGCCTCATTTTCACCGCCGTAAACGGAATAATAATATGGGGTTGCAGCCTCAAATTCAGCGGCGCAGGTGTCAACCATTTTATAGACGGCAGTTATGCCGTACTCTTTCCGCAGCTTCTTAACATACTCCTCCGTCTTGCCGTTAAACCTTGCGATAACATAATCCGGAAACTCCATTCTTTTTGCCTCACGGAGAAGCTCCTCGTCAAGCTCCGTGGTTTTCAGCTTAAACTCCATGTCCGTAAGGTTTGCAATCTTATCGATAAACCATTTGTCTATCCTTGTTATCTCACTTATCTCCTCGGCGGTTATCCCCATGCGGAATGCCTGGGCAACTCTCCACAATCTCATATCGTCAACAATCTTAAGCTCTTTTTTCATTTCATCCCGCGAAAGCTCCGAGAAATCATAGGAAATAAGACTGTCCACATGCTGTTCAAGGGAGCGTATGGCTTTCATGAGCGCGCCCTCAAAATTGTCACATATGCTCATAACCTCCCCTGTTGCCTTCATCTGGGTTGTGAGCGTTCTCTTTGCGCTTATAAATTTATCAAAGGGAAGTCTTGGGATTTTTACGACCACATAGTCAAGCATAGGCTCAAAGCATGCGTAGGTTTTCTTTGTTATTGCATTTTTTATCTCGTCAAGGGTGTAGCCAAGGGCAATCTTTGCCGCAACCTTAGCAATCGGATAGCCCGTTGCCTTGCTTGCAAGGGCGGATGAACGCGACACTCTTGGATTCACTTCAATAACGCAGTATTCAAAGCTGTCAGGGTTAAGAGCATACTGCACGTTGCAGCCTCCCGTTATGCCAAGCTCCGTAATAATGTTAAGGGCGGAACTCCTCAGCATCTGATATTCCTTGTCCCCAAGGGTCTGGGAAGGGGCGACCACGATGCTGTCTCCCGTGTGCACTCCCACAGGGTCTATGTTTTCCATGTTGCAGACAGTGATACAGTTTCCTGCGCTGTCGCGCATAACCTCGTACTCTATTTCCTTCCAGCCGGCAATGCACCGTTCCACAAGCACCTCGCCGACCCTTGAAAGCCTTAATCCGTTTTCAAGAATTTCCATAAGCTGTTCCTGATTATAGGCAATGCCGCCTCCGCTTCCTCCCAGCGTATAGGCAGGGCGAAGCACTACAGGATAACCGATTGTCTCAGTAAATGCAATGCCGTCCTCAACATTTTTTACGACCAGCGACGCAGCAATCGGCTCGCCGATTTTTTCCATGGTGTCCTTAAATGCCTGTCTGTCCTCAGCCTTTTTTATGGTAAGGGCTGTCGTTCCGATCAGCCTTACGTTATGCTCCTTTAAAAAGCCGCTCTCGTCAAGCTCCATTGCAAGGTTAAGTCCTGCCTGACCTCCGAGGGTAGGCAGAATACTGTCGGGTTTTTCCTTAAGTATAAGCTGCTCCACAACCGAAGCCGTAAGAGGCTCAATGTAAACTCTGTCGGCTATGTTTTTATCCGTCATAATTGTTGCGGGATTTGAGTTGAGAAGCACAACCTCAACGCCCTCCTCCTTGAGAGAACGGCATGCCTGTGTGCCTGCATAGTCAAACTCCGCAGCCTGCCCGATAACAATCGGTCCCGAGCCGAGCATTAAAACCTTTTTTATATCTTTATTTTTAGGCATTTGTTGTACCATGCCGCAAGGCGTGGTGCCATTTGGCCGCGACTTTTGCGGCACAAATAAAGGTTGAAAAAAGCTTGCGGCATTTATCCTTTCTTTAATTCTGTTTTTTCAACCTTTGTCCTTCCATCATATCGATAAACCGGTCAAACAAATATGCCGAGTCCTGTGGTCCCGGACATGCTTCGGGATGAAACTGCACAGTGAAAATATTTTTGCCTATATATTTTAATCCCTCGTTTGTGCCGTCGTTTACATTTACAAAGGCAGGAGCTGCAATACTCTTATCGATTGTGTCCGTATCTACAACGTAGCCGTGATTTTGTGAGGATATATAAACACGCCCTGTCTCAAGATCCTTTACAGGGTGATTGCCTCCCCTGTGACCGTACTTCATTTTCTTCGTTTTTGCTCCTGTTGCAAGTGCCATAAGCTGATGTCCCAAGCATATGGCAAATATGGGTATATCGGAAGCATAAAGCTTTTTTATCTCAGCAATTATATCCGTACATACGGCAGGGTCGCCGGGACCATTTGAGAGCATGATGCCGTCAGGCTTCTTGGCAAGTATTTCCTCCGCCTTTGTTGTTGCGGGATATACCGTTACGTTACAGCCTCTTTTTGCAAGGGATTTTGCTATATTTTTCTTTGCCCCAAGGTCAAGGAGAGCAACGGTTTTTGCTTCCGGGTTTAATGCTTCCAGCACATATTTCTCGCTGCATGTTACCTTTTCCACAACGTGACCTGTGGTGTATTCCTTTAATTTTGGTATTATGTCAACCATGTTATAATTTTCATCAGTGGTTATCATGCAGTTCATTGTGCCATTTTCACGGAGTATTTTTGTCAATTGTCTTGTATCTATACCGCATATTCCGGTAATGTCAAAGCGTTTTAAGTAATTGAACAGGGTGTCCTCACATCTGAAATTGCTTGCAGTTTTTGAAAGCTCCCTTACTATGTAGCCGTCAAGCCACGGTCTTATGGATTCCTCATCCTCATGGCATATTCCGTAATTTCCGATAAGCGGATATGTCATGCATACCGCCTGCCCTGCATAGGAGGGGTCGGTTAATACCTCAAGGTAGCCTGTCATGGAGGTATTAAAGACAAGCTCGCTTATGATTTCTTTCCTTGAGCCAATGCTTTTTCCCTCAAAAATGTGCCCATCTGCAAGAATTAAAAACGCTTTCATAGATGTTGTTCCTTTCCTGTTACTTTTGTTGTTACTCTTTGTTACCTTTTTTATCCGTACGGAAGCTGTGCCCGTATCAGTCTGTATATAACCGTATAAAACACGCTTTCGCTCGCCTCCGACGTAACGGACACTAAACTCACCGCTTCGCGGCTCGTTAAGTGCCGACGTCTACAGACGGTTTTATTCGGTTACAGACAGACTGACACATACGCCAGCTTCCTGTATATCGGCTGATGTAATATAAATATGTCAAAAATTATTAAACAGCTTGGTTATTTGTCTGCTGCGATTGTCATGCAAAAAGGGGTCAGAAAACTAATGTTTTCTGACCCCTTTGTCATTAACATATAATATTATGAAACTTTTTCGGTGGTTTGTCAAATGGTTTTTATCTTGAATTTAACTTTTGAGATATTAATATTGTTAAGCTATTCTTCTATTTCTTCCCTTGTAGTCCCACCGGCAAACCTTTTGCCATCAGACCACAATGTGGATTCAGCTCAAAGGACATGAAGGTTACTTGCGCTTGAGCCAGCTCTACTGCTATGAGTAGTACAGAAAGACTAACTAATAAATAAGAAATAGTTAATTTTTCCATCATTTTCTATCAAGGATTCTACACTTTCAGCTTTAAGCCCCACTTCTCATCTTTCAAAAATAATGGTACTGTTTTCGATGCCTGCATAGCAGATATACCATCAGTATAAGCGTGAAAAACTCCGCAAGCGGTACTGCAAGCCATACGCCCGTTACCTTTAAAAATCTCGGCAATGCCAAAAGGAACACTGTAATAAATCCAAACGTCCGTAGAAAAGATATGGTTGCAGACGCTTTCCCATTGGACAATGCCGTAAATAATGCGGATGAAAAAATATTGCATCCAGAGAACAGAAAGCTGAATGAAAAAATGACAAATCCATCCTTTGTAATTTCAAAAACATTCCTGTTATCCTCGGCAAATACCTTTGCAATGCTTTCTCCACCAAGCATCGAAAACAAAAATACGAATATGGAAATCCCCGCTATAAAGCTGAAACAAATACAGACAGTCTTTTTTAGCTGTTTTACATTCCCGCTCCCATAGTTATAGCTTACGACGGGGGCTGTTCCCATAGAAAAGCCAATATAAAACGTTGTTAAGAGGAACTGCGAATATATAATAACTGTAATCGCCGCCACACCGTCCTCGCCTAATAGCTTCATCATCGTTACATTAAACAGAAATGTCGTTACGGCAGTCGAACACTGGCCTACCATTTCCGACGCACCATTGGAACAGCTTTTCAGCAGAACAGATACGTCCATGTCAGGCTTGCAAAAGTGCAGTTCACTTTTTTTCATCAGAAAAAATATTGTACCAATACTTGTCGGTATCATATATCCGATGCCTGTCCCAATAGCAGCTCCCTTGATTCCCATTTGCAG
>DKZK01000041.1 GCA_002493625.1 Lachnospiraceae bacterium UBA7076
GTTACTTTTCCTTTCCTCTGCGTGGTGCAGAAATAATTCCAAAAAATAAAAGTGCCGCCTGACACTTTTACTTTACCTTAAAATTTAAAATTTTTGAATATTTTTTGCATGAACGACACGTTTTTTGCATGAACGACACGTTTTTGATGAAACAGCATGGTTGCATTGCAAATATCAAGAAAAAATAAAACGCCTCACCTGTATGCAAACAGATGAGGCGGTATCCGCAAAAACATCCTGAATCATTTTTGAAAGCATTCGCCTTTAAGCGGCGATTTCCCTCCTATATACGATTCTTAATCCTTTCGGCAAGCTCTGCAAGATAATCCTTGTCCATTTCCCATATGCCGAATAAGGCTTTTCATCTCCTTCAACGGTAACTCTGATGACATTTTTATCATCACACAATTCTATAATAATCGTCGGAATAATTTGTGGTTTTATCGCATTGGCAATTCCCTGAGAAATCGCCCGCAATGTTCGATCTCCAATTTTCCGACCTAAAATTTCACCATTATTTCCTTTGAGTATACAGTATATCTGATTTTGCTGTTTTATTCAACACTTAATAATCGTTTTATTTAACATATATGTGTTGAATAAAACGATTATTAAAACGCCTCATCTGTATGCAAACAGACGAGGCGGTATCCGCAAAAACAACCTGAATCATTTTTAGAAGCATCCGCCTTTAAGCGGCGCTTTCCCTCCTATATATGCTTCTTAACCCTCTCGGCAAGCTCTGCAAGATAATCCTTGTCCGCTTCATGGGACGCAGGGATAAGCTTAATATCGTCGCCCTCATACCTTGGAATAAGATGCATATGGAAATGATGAACCGTCTGTCCTGCTATTTCCCCGTTATTTTGGAGAAGGTTCATTCCGTCACAGCCGGTCTCCTCCTTAAGCGCTCCCGCAACAACCGTTGCAAGTGAAAACAGTTTGCCTGCCGTTTCAGTATCCAAAGAAAAAATATTGTCAAAATGCTCCTTTGGAATTATGAGCGCATGTCCCTTACTGGCAGGAGCAATATCAAAAAACACCTTAAATTCATTTGTCTCATAAACAGTTGTGGATGGAATTTCACCTGCTGCTATCTTACAAAAAATACAATCTTCTTTTTTCACCTTTTAACCTCCAATTAAGCATCCGCCATTCCATATATGCCTCCGGCGTATATTCCAATTTGTTTTATTAATCAAGAATCACGGGCTGTCACTACGCTTTATATCCTCTGCTTTCATAATTTTGTACATCAATACTTTCATTCAGCGTTCCCCGTCCATATGTAAGTCCGGCATAGACCTGATGGGTATTTTTCATAACAGGCGCAGGGTCGTCAATGTCCTGAAGCTTTTCAAAACAGACCTTAAATTTATCCATCATAGCCATACATCTTTCAAGCTCATCCGGCTTTCTTGTCACAGAGCTTTTTACAAGCTTTGCATAAATATGCCGCAACACCTTAAGCATACCTGCACCGGTTTTATCTGCGGGATTTACACCCGACATGATTTCGTTATGGGCTCTCTTTGCAAGCTCAATATATCTTAAATATCTGTCTATATCACCGGCTTTATATGAACTCAGGGCATCCCCTGTGTGGATTCGCTCCACGTCAAAAAGAATAACCATAAGCCCGCTGTGATTTGCCTGACTTGTTTTAAGTGTATACTCCTGTATCTGTTCCTTTGTCATACCCTGTGCCCCTCCCTTTAAACATCTCCACTACTGAAGAAGCTGCAATATGGACTCCGGTCTTTCATTTGACCTCTGCATCATGGAAATGGCTGCCTGTGACAATACGTCAAGCTGTGTATAATTTGTCATTTCCTCCGCCATATCCGTGTCCATAAGTCTTGAGTATGCACCGGTAAGACTTTCATTCTGAACCTCTAAATTCTCATATATATCCTCAAATCTGTTTTCATACGCACCAAGCTTTGAGCGGATGGCTGACACCTTTTTTACCGCCTCGTCAATAAGATTTACTGCTTCATTAGCATACGCATGGGTATACATGATAAGATTGTCAACCTTAAGCCCCTTCGCATCCAACGGAGGTATATCTATGGCGAGCTGTTCTCCCTGATTGGAGCCCGTCTGTATAACCATTGTTCCCGCAGAGAGAACCTCTATGGTTGTGGCAGCTCCGCCTGCCGGAGCAATGTCAGGGTCAACCTCAACCGTCATCTTAAATCCGCTTCTGTCAACAATGCTTATCTCATTACCATCAGTAAGAAACGTTGCCGTAGCTGAAAATCCGTCATCCGTTACATTTAAGGTTGCCTCACAATCCGTTCCGCTTACCGAATCTCCATCCGTAATACCAAGGAATGCAGCAAGATTATCATTGCTCACTCCTATTTCTATCTTCTCACTTGAGCCATACTGCTGCGCCTTGAAATAAACGGATGCGCCCGTAGCAAAATCGACCTCCGTCACACCGCCGTCAGCAGATGCCATAACGTCTATGCCTATCTTATAAAGATGTGACTGAAGCTCGCTGTAAACCTCTGTCGCCGTCATTCCTTCCGTTATTGCTACGCTAAATCCATTAACAGTTATTGTTCCTGCCTGATCAGCAGTTACAATTGCGCCTGAATTGGAAAAGCCTGTGGAATATAACGCCTGCGTTGCAACGGCAGTAACCTCAAGGCTGTAAATTCCAACGTTTACCTCCTCTGATATGTAAGTAGCCTGTATACTGTATTCGCTGGAAAGAGAACGCCTTGTCATATTACCGTTCAGAAGCTTCTCGCCATTAAATGCCGTTACATCGGTTATCTGATTTAATTCCTCAACAAGAGAATCTATCTCCTCCTGTACGGAATCCCTGTCCTCCTCAAATTCCACATCATTTGCCGCCTTTACCGCAAGCTCTCTCATTCTGGCAAGGATGCTGTGTATCTCGTTCAAGCCTCCCTCAGCAGACTGTATAACGGATATTCCGTCGTTTGAATTTAATGACGCTCTCTTAAGACCTCTGATCTGCGCATCCATTCTCGTAGCGATTGCCAAGCCTGCCGAATCATCAGCCGGACTTGTAATCTTTGTTCCTGATGAAAGTCTCTCCATAGACTTTGCTATATTTGTATTAAGCTTTGCAAAATGGTCACTGGCATTCAAAGCAAGTGAATTGTGATTGATTCTCATATATGTACCTCCGCATTTTATATGTCAAATGACACTATCTTTATATTAACTATACTCTTTATCGGCTTTTTGCATCCTTTGATAAAGTGCTACTTAAGAATATTTGCAATGGATTTTACCATTGCCGTTGCAGCAGAATATATAACGCCTCCGTCTCCTGTATATTCCGTTTCACGCATCTGTGATTTTGTGATTCCGGCGCCTACTCTTACTCTTTCCGTGTTAAAACCAAGCCGGCTCATATATGCGCCAAAATCATCCGACGCTTTGCTAAGGGCAAGGCTTCCCTCGCTTGTAGAGCTTTCAATATAGCCGGCAAGCGTGTTTTCATTTACAACGAAGACCCTTGCGCTAACCGTACCCATCTCATTTCCCTCAATAAATACGCTTATGCTTCCCCTGTCTCCCTGACCGGATTTTATTGTAAGGTTCATAACCTTAACTCCCTCCTCCGTGTCAACAGGAATCTGATATCTGTCATTTTTCGCCATGCGGCTTACAATATTCAATCCCGCATTTACGGTTTTTATTGCGGAAATGTCAGCAGCAGTTATAATTCCCGCAGCTCCGGCGCTGTACATAAGCTCCGTAATACGGTCCCTTATGTCGTCATATGTAAGTGAAATGTCAGACTTGTTTTCAATCTGCTCCAAAATGCTTTCCATCGTAAGCTCTATCTCTATTTCCTCACCGGAAAGGGAATCCGCCATATTCTCTGTCTCAGCGTCTATCATTTCATCCTTTACATTGGTGGAAAACTTAAGCTTCTCCATGATTTCCGAAACCATCTGATAGATACCGCCCGATGATTTCAGCATGGCATCAACCGCAAATGCATTCGTCATGGAATATTCAAGTTGATTTTCCTCAATATATCGCTCGACTGCCTTATCCAATGAATTGAATTTTTCGATGCCGGCAAATGCGCTTTCAATCTGGTCAGTAATGCTGTTTTCTATTCCGCCTGCTTCCAAAGCGCCAAAGCTGTCGTCAACCCCGAAGCTTGCGCCTGCCGTCCTGCGGCTTCTCATTGCCGCCATAAGGTTTCTCACAGTCAGCCTGCTTCCGTTTGCAAATATCCAGCCGGCCTCCCTGTCCCCTGATTTCGCAAGCTTATTCATAGCTCTGTATATGCCGATGTAGCTCTGCCGTTCCTCCTTCGTTATGCTTCCCTGTTTTTCAACATCCATAAGGTATGTGGCAAAGTTTTCCGCTTCCGTCACGCCCTCATTGTAATTATGGGATCTCACCATATCCACAAGCTCATCTATCGGAACGTCCAGAGGATTGATTCCGTCCTTTATGGCTCCTAAAACCGCCTCCGGATAAAATGCATCCATAAGCTCATTTACCTGCCTGTCATATTCCATTACCTGATTTATGTTTTCAGGGGTAATGGAAATGGAATTATAACCAAGTATCTTGACGGCTCTCCGGGTTTCAATATTGACCTCAAAGCCAAGATCCGCAATTATATCGTCAACATTTGAAAATGCTTTCGCTATGCTGTCGCCCATATCGCTTCTCGGCGCAGTGCCCACTGCCTCGTAGCTTCTTCTCACCTTCTCAAAAGAGGCTGCGCCCACGCTGTCTGCACTGTCTGCACTGTCCTGAGCGTGACTGAATGAAATTTCCGTGCTTTCCGGAGTGCCATCAAATTCCGCTTCCGCACCTGCGTCATAAAGCCCTCTTACCGTAAATTCCGCTCCCTTAAGAGGCGCTCCCAGAACTCCCATATGAGCTTCGGCAAGAGTTTCCATATGCTCATTTAACGTCTTATATATCTCTACGTTTTCAGGCGTCGCCGACGCGCCGAGCTTTTCCTTTATCATCTGATTTTCTATCTGCTTAAGCGTATCAACAACCCTGGAAAGCTCCTTCGTGTCGATGCTCATATTCATTTTTGCAAGCCTTCCTGCCATGCTCACGGTCATGGAAAGCCTTATTTCCTCCATCTGTCTTATGGCGGTAACTGCCCTTTGCTGCGCCTCGGTTCCGTTTTCACCATAGCCCTGCAAAATTCGGTTTATTTCCTCCGGCTCATACTTTAGCTTGGATTTTTTCTGACTTAAGGATATGGTTTTTGCATACGCTGCAGAAATGGTTATCTCCTTATCCTCCACGGCAAGCTCGTACACTGCCTCCACAGTTACGGAATTTGTTTTGGCATAAAGCTCCTCCGCTTTAAGTTCAGCCATTTGTTCATCGTCGGCAGGTATTTCTGCCTCCCTGACGGACTGTCCGGCAAGGTCCTGAAATTCCATATATTTTTTTATTGTATCAGGCGTAACTGCAAGCTCATTGTCCATCATAAAAAGAGCTGCTTTGTAGCTTTCAGGGGAAGGCTCGTAGCCCGCCTGCTCTATGGCCCTGTCAATCTGCTGCCGCATCTGCTCCACCAACGCCACAGAGCTCTGATTATTATTCTGTCTGCTTCCGCTGTAATGAGCCTTATAAATATTTTCCCTTGAAATGCCCAAACCATTTTTTATGAGATAGACCAGCTCATTATTTGTTATATCAAAATCCGGAGCCTGCTCCTCCCTGTTTTCTTCAGCAACAACGTCAGCCACGGATACATCTGTCTTTATGTCCGTTCCCGCAACTTTTACGTTGCCTCCCACAATATTAAGTCCCTCCATATCGCCGTTTGCTGCCTTTATGTCTGCAAAAAGCTGCGCGGTTTCCTCCCTGTGGGCGTTGCCTCTCATGGTATTGATAACGCCCATAAGATCGGAAAGGGTTGCGCCCTCAATATCAATTCCCATCATTTTCAGCTTTTTTATCTCCTCGGAGGAGAGATTGTTTCGAAGCTCCTTTGCAGCTTCCTTGTCCTGCTCCTCCTTGGAGCGCACGTCCTCTTTCTTCTCCTTTGCCCGCTCTCTCTGGGCGTCAAGGTAATCGGCAAAGTGGTCTGCGGTATCAATGCCCCGCCTGCCTTCTGCCTCCTTACCGTCATATACATAGCCGTTTATTTCATCAGCCCTGCCTGCCGAAAATGCATCCGCTGCCGACTTGTCCTTCACTCCGGTTTCCCTTCCCTTTGTGTATGCAGCCTCCGCCTTCATCAAATTATTATCAATCATGTTTGTCATATAAGCACCCGACCCCTTAATCAATATACTTCTGAAACTCTGTTTTATTTATCGGTCTTTTTATTCAAAAACTTGAACCGATACTGTGATTTACACTGTACATTAATATATTGCTTACACTGCTTTTGCTATGTTATAATTTTGTACAGATGAAAAAACAGCGAGGTGAAATATGAAAGCTTTAATTCTTGCAGGCGGCTTCGGAACACGCATTTCCGAGGAATCCCACCTGCGTCCAAAACCAATGGTTGAGATAGGTGAAATGCCAATTTTGTGGCACATAATGAAGATATATTCACACTACAACATCAACGATTTCGTTATTTTAGCCGGTTACAAGCAGCACCTCATAAAAGAGTGGTTTGCGAATTATTTTCTGCATACTTCAGATATTACGTTTGACTTTTCCAATGACAGGCAGGAGATGACAGTCCACCAAAAGCACACGGAGCCATGGCGCGTAACCATTGTTGATACGGGATTAAATACAATGACGGGCGGCAGACTGAAGCGAGCACGCAAATACGTGGGCGATGAGCCGTTTATGCTTACGTACGGCGATGCAGTAGGAAATATCAATATTCCCGAACTGCTGAATTTCCATAAAGCGCATGGACAAATCGGCACTTTGTCGGTGTACAACTTCGGGCAGAACAAGGGCGTTCTTGAGGTGGGCAATGGCGGAAGGGTTGAGGCATTCCGCGAGAAATCCGATCTTGACGGTAACCTTATAAATATCGGCTTTATGGTATTTGAGCCACAGATTTTCGATTACATTGCAGATGATACGACCATTCTGGAAAAGGATACATTGAATAAACTGGTTGCGCTTGGAGAATTAAACGCATATCTGCATAAGGGCTTCTGGCAGTGCATGGACACGATGCGCGAAAAAGAAACGCTCGAAGAACTCTGGGCAAGTGAAAACTGCCCGTGGAAGGAGTGGAACTAGTGCTGAATTTTTACAAGGACAAGCGTGTATTTATAACAGGGCATACCGGCTTTAAAGGCACCTGGCTATGCGAAATTCTGACAAAGGCGGGAGCTGTTGTTACCGGCTATTCCCTTGAACCGCCAACAGATCCATCACTGTTTGAGATTGTGAATATGGATAAAAAAATCAATTCGAATATTGGGGATATCCGTGATTATAATTCATTGAAAAAGGTGTTTGATAAAGCTGAGCCCGAGATTGTGCTGCATTTAGCTGCGCAGCCTATTGTCCGCGAGAGCTACAGAAATCCCGCACACACGTATGAAACCAACGTTATGGGAACGGTAAACATTCTGGAGTGCGTGCGCAGCTCGGACTGCGTGAAATCATTTCTGAACGTCACCACTGACAAGGTTTATTTAAACCGCGAGTGGAATTGGGGCTACCGTGAAAATGATGAGTTAGACGGCTTCGACCCGTATTCCAACTCAAAATCCTGCTCGGAGCTGGTAACACACAGCTATAAAAACAGTTTTTTTGCAGACGGAAAAGTCGCAGTTTCAACTGCACGGGCGGGCAATGTAATCGGCGGCGGAGATTTCGCAAGCGACAGAATTATTCCTGACTGCGTGCGGGCAATGAAAAACAATACGGAAATAATCGTGAGAAATCCATATTCAACCAGACCGTATCAGCATGTTCTGGAGCCGCTTTTTGCATATCTGATGATTGCCGAAAAACAGTATGGCAATACGGGTTTTTCGGGTTGGTACAACGTAGGACCGGACGAGTGCGACTGCGTTACCACCGGCAGATTGGCCGACTTATTTTGCAACTTCTGGGACGGCGCAAAATGGAAAAATGTTGCCGAGGAAAATGCTCCCCACGAAGCAAATTTTTTAAAGCTGGACTGCTCGAAAATTAAAAGTGTATTCGGCTGGAAGCCTCGCTGGCATATCGCCGAAGCGATTGAAAAAACAGTCGAATGGAGCCGCGTTTATATTGAGGGAGGTGACACCTCAGCGGTTATGGATAAACAAATCAAGGAGTATCTGAATGTATGAAAAAGGCATTGGTAACCGGCGCAACCGGTTTTATCGGCAGCGCTGTGGTACATGAATTACTTGCAAACGGAATCGAAGTAATAGCCCTTGGTCGCAATGGCTGCAATAACAATATACCCGGCAGGGTGCGATTTGTTCCCCATGAGTTATCCGAAAGCAGCCGGCTTCCCGAACAAATTTCCGACAGGGATATTGACGTGTTTTATCACTTTGCATGGGCAGGCTCCGCAGGCGCCGGTCGCGCAGATGTAAATCTGCAACTGGATAACGTAAAGTGGACGGCAGATTGTCTGCGGGCGGCAAAGAAAATGAACTGCAAACGCTTTGTCTGTGCCGGCTCCATAATGGAGGATGAAGCCATCTCTGCGTCGTATCAACAGGATAACAGACCGGGCTCCAACTACATATACGGCAGCGGAAAGCTTGCCGCACATACGATTTGTGCAAGCGTGGCAGCGGATATAGGGATTGATCTGGTGTGGGCAAAAATTACGAACGCCTACGGCGTCGGCGAATTGTCACCGCGTTTTGTGAACACAACCATTCGCAAAATTATTCACGGCGAACCACTTGAATTTACATCGGGCACACAGAATTACGATTTTGTTTATATTGACGACGTTGCAAGAGCGTTTCGTTTAATCGGTAAAAACGGAAAACCATTCCGTCACTATCTTATCGGCAGCTCCAACGCAAAACCGCTGCGGGAATTTGTGCTGGAAATGAAAGCGGCTCTCGCACCCGACAGGGAGTTTAGATTCGGCGACGTGCCATTTACCGGAGTGAGTCTTTCACTGGAGGACTACGACTGCTCGCTTACCGAAAAGGACACCGGATTTAAAGCGGAGGTTGCTTTTTCCGAGGGCGTTCGCAGGACTATGAAATGGCTGAGGGAGGTTGAAAATGATACAAAAATTTGAATTTCATGAGACGGAAATGAAAGGGCTTTTCGAGATAACGCCATTTAACGCCAAGGATAATCGCGGATACTTTACAAAGGATTATTCCTTTGAGATTTTCGAGCGAAACGGAATTAAACACGAATGTGCGGAGGTGTTTTATTCGATGTCAAAAAGGGGGGTAATCCGGGGACTGCATTTTCAGCGGGTCAGGGAACAGGCAAAGCTGGTACGGTGCATTTCGGGACATATTTTTGACGTTGTTGTGGATCTTCGCACCGGAAGCCCCACATTCAAAAAATGGCTTGGCTTTGAGCTGAATGAAGATAACCAAAAAGAGGTTTTGGTGCCTGTGGGCTGCGCCCACGGATTTCTTGCACTGGATACGGCGATGGTGTCATACAAGTGCTCCGTATGCTTTGCCCCGGAATACGATGACGGAATGAAATGGAACGACCCCGACATTGGTATCGACTGGGGACTGGAAAGAATAGGCGGCGCAGATAAGGTTATCCTTTCAGAAAAGGACAGTGCCTTACAAAGCTTTGAGGAATTTACAGAAAAATACGGCGGGTTTTAACGGAGGTAAGAATATGTTTGAAAATAAAACGGAAGCTCAGGCAAAACAGGAGATTTTGAATTTAGTTGCGGAGTACTGCGATAAATTTCACAATCAAAAACAGTACAGTGAGGGCGACAGAATCCCTTACGCTTCACGGGTTTACGACCATGCCGAAATGGTAAATCTCGTTGACAGCGCACTGGAATTCTGGCTCACTTCGGGAAGATTTACTGACGAGTTTGAGAAGAAATTTTCGGAATATCTGAATGTAAAATACTGTGCTCTCGTAAACTCCGGCTCCAGCGCAAATCTGACCGCATTTATGGCGCTTACCTCCCCATTACTGGGGGAACGCGCAATCAGGCGCGGCGACGAGGTAATCACCGTTGCGGCAGGATTCCCGACTACGGTAACGCCCATTATACAATTCAATGCCGTACCTGTATTTGTGGACGTTACCATCCCGCAATACAATATTGACGTGACGAAGCTGGAGGCGGCGTATTCATCAAAAACAAAGGCGGTTATGATTGCGCATACGCTCGGCAATCCCTTTGATCTTGGCGCTGTTAAGGAGTTTTGCGACAAGCATAACCTCTGGCTTGTGGAGGATAACTGTGATGCGCTGGGTTCTGCATATACACTAAACGAAAAAAAAATGTTTACGGGAACCATCGGCGATATCGGTACATCCAGCTTCTATCCACCTCACCACATGACAATGGGCGAGGGCGGCGCAGTCTATACAAACAATCCCCTGCTTGCCAAAATCATTAAGTCCATGCGGGACTGGGGGCGGGACTGCATCTGCAAATCGGGCTGCGACAATATGTGCGGACACCGTTTCGATAAGCAATACGGTAATCTGCCGCCTGGCTACGATCATAAATATGTATATTCACATTTCGGATATAACTTAAAAGCAACGGACATGCAGGCGGCAATCGGCTGTGCGCAAATCGAAAAATTTCCGTCCTTTGTGGAGAAAAGAAAAGCTAATTTCAAGCGGCTTAAGGCAGCCCTTGAGCCGGTATCGGATAAGCTTATTCTGCCCGTTCCATGCAAAAATTCCGATCCAAGCTGGTTCGGTTTTCTGATTACCTGTACGGACGGCGTAAACCGAAATGAGATTGTAAAGTATATTGAGGGCAAGGGTGTTCAGACACGTATGCTGTTTGCAGGAAATCTTACAAAGCACCCATGCTTCGATGAAATGCGCAAGACCGGCGAGGGCTTCCGGATTGTCGGCACACTTGAAAATACCGACAGAATAATGCGCGATACATTCTGGGTGGGCGTTTATCCCGGTATGACTGACGAGATGATTGACTATATGGCAAAAACCATTATTGAAGCTGTAAAATAACATAATATGGCATGACTTTTGCAGGAACTTATGGGGCTGTCGCACTAAGGATTTGTTTTCTTGGTAACTATGCATTTTTAACAAAGAAAAGCGGAAGCTAAGTAACACGTTGGAGCGTTCTTTATTAAAAATGCATAATAAAAAGAATTAAAATCCTTAGTGCGACAGCCCCGGTTCCTATAAGTCAACAGGCTCCATGTAATCCAAGGGATCCTTTGCCGTACCGTCAAACTGAAGCTCAAAATGCAAATGCGGCCCCGTGCTGTAGCCTGTGCTTCCTGAAAGGGCGATACACTCTCCCTGAGACACATGCTGCCCCTCCGAAACAAGCGCCGAGCTTAAATGCGCATATCGGCTCATAACCCCATTGCCGTGGTCAATGTCAACACATATTCCATAATTGCTGTACCAGTCGGCCCTTACCACAACTCCGTCAGCAGTTGCCTTTACCTCAGTTCCCATACACACCGCAAGATCAACGCCATTGTGGTTTTTTCCCCACCTTGGACCAAACTCCGAGGTAATAACATAATCAGATACCGGCTCTATATATTCAGGCGGCACATAGGTTCCTATGCGGATTACCTTTGGCTGCGGCTCCTTTACTACCTGGCTGTCTATAATCTTACTTTCCATTTCCATCCCCTTGTAATATGTCTGCATAACCGTAACCTTTCGGCTTCCCGCAATTTCCTCCTGGTCAATTTCACGTTTTCCCGCTTCAAGAGTATCATCGTATATATACACGCATTCCTTATATACAGGTTCTGAGTAAGAGGATACCTTTGACGTTGTCTGTATATTTTTCCAAGGCACTATTTCACCGGCAGCAAGAGGTTTTTCAAAAAACAGAGCCAATATAACAGCCATTGTAACTGTCGCAATAAATAAATTTGCACCATATGTCTGTCTGTTTTTTCTTTTGTAGGAGTTTTTAAAATAATTTTTCATTTTATCATCTCCTTTTCCTTTGAACGTCATTTTTAACTGGTTACTTTTTTGTTGCAAAATTTGATTGTTGTGTAATTTATTTGTAACATTTCTGTAATAATCAGATTTTATTATTACGTTTTGACAATGTAAAGCCCCTATCAGTCGCAATTTTTTTAGTTTTTTGACAAAAAAAATATTTGTATAAGTATTTTATATATGGTACACTTAATAATGATTTACATTTAATTATCAACTTATTCATTTGCATTTTTAAGAGGTGTATTATGGCTAAAGAACTGATAAGTATTGAAGATATTCCACCCAGCCTTTCAAATAAGGTTAAGCAGGACTTGAAGTTTAGGACAGGAAATTTTGTATGGAGAGTGCGCTTTTCCACCCCATTAGACCCAAAGACCGTCAATCAGAATACAATGTATGTTGCAAACTCACAAAACCAAAAGCTGCGGACAAAAATCAAATACAATATTGAGGATGAGATTATTGAGGTTGAACCACTTGAACCGTATTCAACCAATGAATACTATTTCCTCATTATTACCTCTGATGTCAGGTCAAAGGGGGGGCAAAAGCTTAGTGAACCTGTTAAGATTAAGTTTAAACTATAATTTATACAAACATGCAACCGGAGAAATTGTATTTTATTAGAAAAAGAACAAAGAAAAAGGGCAGGCTGTTTTTATGGTGAATATAGGTCGCATGGACTTATATTATACTATATACAAACAGCCTGTCCTTTGTTATTCGAAAATTCCTTTTATAATTCCTTCCATTTTACTGTTATCATTTGATATGCAAAGTACAGCATAATTACCATTTACATATATAACTGCCGAATCAAGCTTAGGCATTTCATCAGGAAGATAATCCTTACATGCATCCTTTTGATCTTCAATACGTTTTTCATATGCAGCCTTTACCGTATCAATATAATCCTGTGACTTTACCTTTATAACTGCAATTTCCTCGGCAGTTGAGCTTGAATTCGTGTAAAATGCCGCCTCCTCAATATTTGCTTCATCCAAAACATAAAGTCTTGTAAGTGCAGTCGTATTGTGAACCGTTGCAAGCTGATCCTTAAAGTCTCCCTGCGTCCGTATTGCATCAGCCGCCTCCTGGGTCTTTACATCCTTAGCGGGAGCCGTAGTTCCCGCATCCTCCTTATCCTTTCCGCATGCCGTAAATAAGACCGTCATTGTAACGGCAAGCACCAATATAAATAAAAATTTCTTTTTCATGTTTGTTATTCTCCTTTAAACATTTACCGTATTTTATGCTCTTAAAATCCAGCTTTTTTCTTCTAACAATATTTATATCATCTCATTATGGAAAAATCAACTTTAATATAGAAAAAACAGCTTTAAGAATATCTTGCAAGTCAACTTTATTGCTGGACATAATCTGCCTACTATGCTATTATTTGTCATAATAAGTTAGTTGTTTTTGTTCAAAGACAGGAGGTAAGATTATGAGTATTTCAGCTAATATTACAAGCTATAAGGGCAAGGATGTCATAGAATTAGTTTCCGGAAAATACAGAGCGGTTATAGCGCCATTTTTGGGCAGTAATGTTATCAGGATGCAGGACACACAAAATAATATAGAAGTTTTGAGATATAATGAGGAGCTTACAGTTGATGAACTTAAAGCATCTGCTGAAGTTTACGGACTTCCGACACTTTACCTTCCAAACCGCCTGGCAAACGGCGTTCTTAAGGTTTCTGATGCGACATATCATTTACCTGTAAACGACCCTCTTGGCAACCACATTCACGGATTCCTTCATAAGAGGGAACACAGTATAGTTACCGCAACGGTTGTTGGCGATAAGGCAATCGCAAAAACAGAATATATTTATGATGATAAGGATGAATTTTATCAGTATTATCCGGTAAGCTTTAAGGCTTCCTTTAAGTTTATACTTTCATCCTCAGGACTTGATTATTCCTTTACAATCACCAACACCTCAGACAGACAGCTTCCTTTTGGGGTGTGCAATCATACAGCAATTAACGGCCCTTTTACTTCAGGAGGAAACGGTCTTGATACAAGACTTTACATTCCTGTCGGAGACAAATGGAAACTTGACAAGCACTGTATTCCTACAGGAGAATTTCTTCCAATGACCAACCATGACCGACAGTACATTACCGGTTCTCAGGTTCCTGTGCTGCATGACATTGACAATGATGTTTTTTTTGCGGAGATGGGCTCCATAGATGACAGGAAATTTTACGGCGCGCTTGTAACGGATAATGCCACAGGCAAACGAATTGTTTATGAGGTATGTGAGGATTTTAAGTTCTGGATTATATGGAACGACCATGGGGACAAAGGATTTTTCTGTCCTGAGCCTTGCACATGGCTTATCGATGCTCCAAACCAACCTATTCCTGCTGATGAATCAGGTTATGTGGAACTTGCGCCGGGAGAAGCAAAAACCCTGACACAGCGCATCTATACGGAATAAAATTTAAAAGGACCACCGCACATGGAACAGCTTTCCTGCGGCGGTCCTTTTAGATTTTATTTTACGGTGTCTGTGGGAAATGCATACTCATCAAGCACGATTTCCTCATCATAAAATTCCCAATTATCCTTATTCCACAAATCATCCTTTACCCTCGCCCATCTTGCAGGGAGAAAGGTATTGCCATTATTAACACCGACATCATATTCATCTGACATTATAATGTACTGTTCATGCTCCGTTTTCTCAGAATTATTAATTACCTTTCCCGTAAACGGATTGACCGGGTTGTCAATCAAATCCTTTGTCGCTATGGTCGGAACATCCGCCGTGGTCATAAACTCCTCCGAAACGGTAAACTCCGTACTGTTAAAATCCTTAATAAGAAGCAAAGGATAATACATTTCCACATTTTTAAGAGCATCCTCACCGCCCATTGCCAGTTCATCGAAATGTCCAAGGTGTCTTCCGTGGTCTGAAACTATAATTATTTTTGTATTGTCATATATACCCTGCTCCCTTAAGAAATCAAACCACTCGCCAAGCTTAAGTAAAGCCGCCATATTTGACTGATAATGCGCCATCTGCATATAATCCTCCACTCTCATTACCCTGCCGTCAACCGTAAACCGGTCCACATTTTCATTATCATATTTTGTGTTATCCACGCTCTCAACAGGGACATATTCCGGCTCCTGAAGCAGCATAGGCTCATGGGTAGTATTGTTTGTCATATATAAAAATGTATTTACCCTCTCCTCTGTTACAGCTGTCATAAAAGGCATATTGTCAAGTACATTATAAGGGTTCATAAATAATGAGCTTAATCCCTCTGCCTTTGACATCCCCCATGCAGTCTGCACTCCGCTGCTCACAAACTGACTTTGATTGTATGTGCCGTTAGCATATACTGTAGGCTGTACAACAAGCGGCATTGTCTTCATCATGCTGAAGCAGAAAAAATTACGCCTGTTATTATCTATTTTCTCCTGCTTTGTCTGGGGTGAGCTGAACATTCCCTCCGTAATACATGCATTGATATCCGAATACTCATTAAAAATGGATATATCAGGAATCCACTGGTAATTTGCGTAAACAGGGTCGCAGACCGTAACATCATATCCGTTATCCGAAAATAAAACCGGCATTACCTTTATTGCCTCATTGTGCTTGTCAACCAAAGGCTCATCCGCCCTCTTGTTCATTTCCACAGGGGTATATTCATACCCTCCAAGCAATGTCGGCGCCCCAAAATTTGTAGAGTTGCCAAAGGATATTGTATTCGGATAATAGGTAAAGCCTGCAAACTTCTGCATAAGCTCCGGTTTCTCATTCATAATATACGGTATATACTCGCCCATCCCCCTGTCAAGCATAATAACCACAACATTCTTACCTGACGAACTCATTTGAAAGGTCAGCTCATCCGAAACATTTTCCACAACAAGCTTATCCACAGAGGCTTTGATGGTGGAAATATTAACAACCGACATGACAGAAAGCGCAATGGATGCAACAAGCAGCACCGATACTGCCATGCGGTAAAATTTTAATATTATAATATACATAATCAGAGCCGCAAAAAGAAGCGCCAGCATATTTATAAGCTGTTCTTTTCTTGAAAAAAGCATGCCGCTGTTATACTGCAATGTGGAGGAAATGGTTCCGAGCCTTGTGCCGAAAAACATGTAATCAGCAAACATAATACCACACATAATAAAGACAAGCCTTTCAAAAAACACCTTTCCCCCCGGGCTTGCCAACAGGTAGAACACGCGAAGCCAGACTAAAAATGTGCCTGCCGCCATTGCAAGTGAGCTGACGATATACCAGACAGGATTATGAAAATATGTAATATCCACAAACTCCTGCGGAGACGCCGCAATGAAATTTGACGGTATTAAAAGTCCCACAAGCACAGTAAGAAATACCGTTCCCACAAAAAACAATTTTCCCTGCCGCTGCTCTGCATTCTGCGCATTGCCGGTCACTCTATCCAATTTCTCCGACGCTCTATTTACAGTTACCTTTGATTTGATTATATTTAATACCAGCGGCAACATAAAAAGCAGCGCCACAAAAATCAGAAACGCTTTTTTCTTAAGAGAATTCGTACTATATATAAATGCAGAATATATAAACAGCGGCGTACCGATGACCATAAATATCACACGGAGCACCTTCTTAGGATTTTTCAGCTTATAAAAAATCGTCTTAACAAGCGAAAATACATTGTTCAGCGTCCAGTAAAATACAAGACCCGACGGTGAATTGTATAAAAAAACAAGAAAAAAAAGCGCCATGCCATAAAGCTGTATCTTGGTCTTTGTCGGAAATCCCTTCAGATAAAGAAAGCTCGATATAATATTTACAAGGGTCATAATAAGGGGCAGAATATTTATGGCAAAGCCTCCAATAACAAACATTCTGTCAGGCTTGCTTAAATCTGCTATAAATCCCAAGGATACGCCGTTAAGACTTTGAAGATGGGACAGAAACTGGTATGCCGCAATAAAAAAGGGAATTTCAAGCAGCAGTGATATGGAGCCTTTTAAAGCGTCTGTCGGCTTATAATGATTCTGCCTGTAGTATGCTTGTAGCATCATCATTTTTTCATCGCCGGAAAATGTCTTTTTTATGTGTGCCACGCCATCACGAAGCTTAGCGTCAATATCCCTCGCCTGCTCCTGCATGGCGTCCGCGCGCCTGTAGAGCGGCAGTACGAGCATATTCATAATGAGGCTCAAAAAAATAATTGATAACCCCGGATTGGCAACATACCGGTTGGCAAACTCAAATATAATCTCAAAAAGCAGCTTCAGCGGTCCAATAAATACTGTGTATATTATTTCAAAAAAAGTCATTTCATTTACTCCTTAATCTGTATCGGGAAATGCATACTCATCAAGCACGATTTCCTCATCGTAAAATTCCCAATTGTTCCTATTCCACAAGTCATCCCTAACCCTCGCCCATCTTGCAGGCAGGAAGGTGTTGCCGTTATTGGTATCAACATAAATGTCCGAGGAGTTGGCATTAATAATTATATATTGGTCGTGCAAATATTTTTCTTCATTTGTTATTTCCTTTCCCGTAAACGGATTTGTGGGATTTTCAATCAAACCGTCCGTCGCAAGCACAGGCACATCTGCATTCGTCATAAACTCATCCGACACGGAAAACTCTGTACTGTTAAAGTCTTTCACAAGCAACAGCGGATAATACAATTCCACATCCTCCGGATCTCCCTTTACATCATCAAATACCAGTTCATCAAAATGATAAAGATGTCTTCCGTGATCCGCAACTATGATTATTCTTGTATTATCATATACACCATTTTCCCTCAGAAAATCGAACCATTCCCCCAGTTTAAGTAAAGCCGCCATATTTGACTGATAGTGTATCATCTGCTCGCTGTTTGTCATACTTAAGGTTTTTCCATCAACCGTAAATCTCCATGTATTTTCCAAATCATATTTCGTATTGTCCACAGTCTGCGCAGGAATATATTCAGGCTCCAGAAGCATCATAGGCTCATGGGTTATGTCATTTTCAAAAAAGGTAAATGTATTCGTTGAATCGTCTGTAATCCTCGTCATACCATTCAGATTACAAAGCACCTCATAGGATTCCATGAATATTGAATACATGCCCTGTGACTTGGACATACCGTCTGCCGTCTGCCGGTAAACGCTCGCACCGTTTATAGCATCAGAACAGCTATAATTTCCCTTGTCATAAAGCAAAGGCTGCACAAAAAGCGGCATGGATTTCATCAGCCCAAAGCAAAAGAAATTTCTGTTATTATCATCAATAAACTGCTGTTTCATTTCCAATCCGCCAAAATTACCTTTCGTATTATATCTGTTTATTTCCGGATATTTATCATAAATGGACAAATCCGGAATCCACTCATAATTTGCATATATCGGATCACACACAGTCACCTCATATCCGTTTTCCGAAAATAAAACCGGCATTACCTTTAGGGCTTCGTTATGCTTGTCCACAAGCGGCTCCTCCGACCTTTTATTCATCTCCACCGGAGTATACTCATACCCTCCCACAAGCGCAGGCACACCAAAATTGGTAAATCCGCCAAAGGATATTGTATTTGAATAATAGGTAAAACCTGCAAACTGCTCCATAAGCTCCGGCTTTTCATTCATAATATATGGTATATATGCGCCCATCCCTCTGTCAAGCATTATTACAACAACATTTTTTCCATTCCGGTTAAGCTTTAAAATACCATTGGGCGATGTTGTCTCCAAAGAAAGCTTCTTTACGGATGAATTTATGTCCGCTATATTAATGACGGACATAACGCCGATTGCAGCGGCACATATTGTAAGCACCGATACCGCCGCCTTGCGATACTTTTTTACGACAAAACTAATAGCTGCCGCAAGCACTGTCAAAACAATAACGTTAATAAAATGCTCGGAAAGCGGAAATCTCATCCTTTTTTCATATTGAAGCGATGCGGAAATAACACCCATTCCCGTACCAAAAAACATATAGTTTACAAACATGATACCACATAAAGTAAAGATGATTTTTTCAAATAACACCTTGCCTTTCAGACCTGCCAGCCAGTAAAAAACCCGCATCCATATTAAAAATGTTCCTGCCGCCATTATGACAGAGCTTACAATATACCGGACAGGATTGTAAAAATAGTTTATATCCACATACTCCTGCGGAGACGCCGCAATAAAATTTGAAGGGATAAGCAGTCCAATAAGAATCGTTAAAAATATCAGCCCAACAGCAAAAAGCTTTCCGTCCGGAACAGCTTCCTCATCCCTCATCCTTTTTCTTTTTGGCTCACCCGACTTTTTTGCTCTTATTATAACATATGCCGTTATAAGCAGCTCCATAATCAGGGTCATAGCCAGAAGAAATATTCTTTCACGCTGCAATACCGGCTTATAGGAGCCTGCTACAAATACAAATAATAAAAGTCCCAGCACAACGGCTACAACATGTGATACACGAAATTTCAGCTTTGTCTTATGAATAACTGTTTTCACAAGGGAAAACATATTGTTAAGCGTCCAGTAAAATACAAGTCCCGCTGGTGAGTTATATAAAAACACAAGAAAAAACAATGCCATCCCGTAAAGCTGTATCTTTGTTTTCACCGGAAAACCCTTTAAGTAAATACAACTTGAAATTACATTTACAGCCGTCATAATAATTGGCAGAAGATTTATGGTGATGCCGCCTGTTCTAATCAGCCCATCCGGCAGACCAAGATCATGCACCGGACCAAAGGAAACCCCCTGAAGACATTGAAGCTTAGACAAAAGCTGATATGCAGCAATAAAAAACGGTATCTCCAGAAGCAGAGAAACGGAGCCCTTCAGGGCATCTGTCGGCTTATAATGATTCTGCCTGTAATATGTCTGAAGCATAAGCATTTTTTCTTCACCGGAAAATGTCTTTTTTATGTGCGTCACTCCGGCACGAAGCTTCGCCTCCGTATCCCTTGCCTGCTCCTGCATATAGTCTGCGCGCTTATAAAGGGGCAGCACAAGAAGGTTCATAATAATACTTAAGTAAATAATTGCGGTCCCCGGATTATTCAGTATCTTCATGCTGACTACAAATATAAATTCAAAAAGCAGCTTTAACGGTCCAATAAATAATGTATATAATATATTTAAAAAAGACATTATGCATACCCTCCTAATTTATATTATCGTTTGGAAATCCATATTCATCAAGGATAACCTTCTCCTCATAATATTCCCAGTTTGACCTGTCCCACAAATTATCCTTCACCCGCGCCCAACGAGCCGGCTGAAATGTATTAGAATCTTTATCAATGCCAACCCCCAGAATAATATACTGGGCATGGGCGTATTTTTCATCATTTGTAATTTCCTTACCCGTAAATGGATTTATGGGATTTTCAATCAGTCCGTCAGCAGCAAGCACAGGCACATCCGCATTCGTCATAAATTCATCCGACACGGAAAACTCCGTGCTGTCAAAATCCTTTACAAGCAGAAGCGGATAATACCGCTCAACATCCTTTAAATCATCGGAATCGTCATGTATCAATTCCTCCAAATGTCCAAGCCCATACCCATGATCTGCTGCTATAATTATTTTCGTGTTATCGTACACACCGCTTTCACGTAAATAATCAAACCATTCCCCAAGCTTAATTAAAGCTGCCATATTTACATGATAATGTCTGAGCTGCTGTATATCTTCCATATAAATTGTCCTGCCATTTAAAGTAAACCGGTCTGCATTTTCAATATCATATTCCGTATTATCAACCCTTCTTTGAGGAGTGTATTCCGGTTCCTGCAAAAGCGTCGGCTCATGAGTGGTATCGTTGGACATAAACAAAAAGGTATCTGTCTTTTTATCAGTGACTGCGGTGATATCCGACAAGTTGCATAAAACGTTATAAGAAGCTAGAAATTCAGTATTTATTCCCTTTGCCTCAGACATGCTGCACATAATCTGAATCGGGCTAAGCTCCTCGTTAACAGACTGATTATACGTTCCGTCAGCATAAATTGCAGGCTGCACAGTCAGCGGTGCACCCTTCATGAGACTAAAACAAAAAAATCTTCTCCCATAGTCTTCTATTGATGCTGTGTGCATTAAATCAGAATCGTATACGCCATTGGTAATATATGCGTTTATCTCCGGGTACTCATCAAAAACCGATAAGTCAGGAATCAGTTCATAGTTGACAAAAACGGGATCACAGACCGTTACGTCAAATCCGTTATTCAAAAAAAGCACAGGCATTACCTTTATCGCCTCATTGTGTTTTTCAATCAAAGACTCATCTGCCCTCCGATTCATTTCAACGGGAGTATATTCATAACCTCCAAGTAATGCGGGAATCCCAAAAAGGGTACCCCTGCCAAAGGATATTGTATTGGAATAATAGGTAAACCCTGCAAACTGCTCCTGTAACTTTGGATTTTCATTCATAATGTAAGGAACATATTCACCCATTCCTCTGTCAAGCATTATAACCACCACATTCCTGCCTTCCGTGCTTAATGAAAAAAGCTGCTCAGTCTGCGGCATTTCAAGTGAAACCTTATCAACGGATGCTTTAATATTAAAAATATTTACTGACGACATAACCGTCAGTGCCAATGATGCCGTAACAGTAATCCAAAAAATTATACGGCTCCATTTATATGCAATAAAATACATTACCCCTGCAATGAAAATAATCACAAGCGCATTTAATGTTCGTTCAGTTACAGAAAAATTTATACCCTCATCGTACTGAAGCGTTGCAGATATATTGCCCAGCTTTGTTCCAAAAAACATATAATTTACAACAGCAAGTCCGCAAAATATCCATGCAAGCCTCTCAAATATAACCTTGCCGCCCTGATTTGCAAGCCAATAAAATACCTTCATCCACACCAGAAATGTACCTGCCGCCATTGTCGCACAAGCCGCAATGTACCAAACGGGATGATGAAAATTAACAATGTCAATATATTCATGCGGGGAGTCAGCAATAAAGGTTGATGGAATAAGTACCCCGATAAAAATTGTCATAAAAACCATACATATATTAAATATTTTACTATTTGTATTTTTTGTTGCATCCTTATTTTGTTTTAATTGATTTTGTTTCGATTGACAATGCTCCTGATTTAGGGCATCGACAAGCTCGCTTTTTATTTTAATAATTGCCAGAATGCCAAATAACAGTTCCACCAATACCGCCATGAAAGAAATAAAATACTTCTGACGTAACAGCGGCGGATTATAAAATTTAATTATACATGTGATAAGCGCAATATTGGCGGCTAATGCGCATATTACAATTATAGATGAGGTTTTTAAATGCTTCTTCAGCTTATAAAAAATCGTTTTAAACAGGGAGAACAAATTGTTAAGCGTCCAGTAAAATACAAGCCCCGACGGCGAGTTGTATAAAAATACAAGGAAAAAAAGCGCCATGCCATAAAGCTGTATCTTGGTCTTTGTCGGAAAACCCTTCAGATAAAGAAAGCTTGATATTATATTTACGGAAGTCATAACAAAAGGAAGAAGGTTTATTGCAAAGCCTCCTATCACAAGCATTTTGTCAGGCTTGCTTAAATCTGCTATAAATCCCAAAGATACGCCGTTAAGACTTTCAAGATGCGACAGGAACTGATATGCCGCAATAAAAAACGGAATTTCAAGCAGCAGTGCCACGGAACCCTTTAAAGCATCTGTTGGCTTATAATTATTCTGCCTGTAGTATGTCTGAAGCATAAGCATTTTTTCTTCACCGGAAAAAGTATTTTTTATGTGCCTCACGCCATCGCTAAGCTTTGCGTCAGTATCCCTTGCCTGCTCCTGCATATAATCCGCGCGCTTGTAAAGAGGAAGTACCAGTATATTCATAATGAGGCTCAATAAAATGATTGCTAACCCCGGATTATCAACATATCGGTTAGCAGCCTCATATATCATCTCAAAAAGCAGCTTTAACGGACCTATCAGCAGGGTATATATAATTTCAAAAAACGTCATGATATCTCCTGCTCCTCTTTATCACAAGCCGTTATTTCTTCGTACTTCTTTATCAGGTAGTCAGCCGTGCGGCAGCATCCCTCACCGGAATATGCCCATGTTTCTTCCTTTACCTCTCGTCTTCCCTCCGCATATTTTTCATCATCGATACAGGAGTCAATAAGCTCCTTTAAGGATTCCATATTATCCTCATTAAGCTCACGTCCCAGCCTTGGAAGCGCAGTGGTTGTCCAGACAGGAGTATCAAGCCACCATGCATCATAAGGGTCAAGGTTAAAATCGGGATTGGTGTAAATAACCGGCTTATCATATACTAAGGCAAACTCAAACACAACGCCTGAAAAATCGGAAATGAGTATATCGGAACGGCGCAGAACCTCAAAATTATCCGTATCTCTGTTCCACTCAAGCTTCTCCTGCTCCGGATATTCCTCCATCAGCTTTTCAATCATATCCTTCTCTGACGTAAAGGACTGAGGGTGCGGACGGACAATTACATGATATCCCGTTTTCAGAAGCACCTCAATAATCCTTCCCCCATACACGCCAAATATGGCGCTGCTTCCCCATGACGGCGCCAGCAGTACGGTTCTTTCATGTTCAGGCGCCAATCCGCTTTTTTCAAGCCTTTCTGCCATCTCATCCATATACGGAATACCAACCTTTACAAGCTCCTTCTCCGGCAGGGAACGGAGCTTCTCAAGATTACGCACATCCCGTTCCTGAAAATCCCCGGAAAGCAATATTGCATCATAATAGTCAATTCCGAACATCCTGTAAAGAACAAGCTCGCTTGCCGCATGGGGGATATGCACATAATACTCCACGTCACGGGAGCGCTTCCACTGATAAACCTCAAGCCCCGGTGTGGTGGACAAAACAATTGTTGCATTTAAAAAGTTTAACCTTGTAAAAAGCTTGTTATTATTTTCAATACACTCAGCCGTAACATGGGAATACGGGCATTCAAGCGCCGGATCATCAATAGATGCCGTTATATATAAAATATCCTTTCCACGCTTGTCCATTTCACGGCAAACCGGCTCAAATACGGACCAATACCGCTTATTGTCCGAAAAAATCACAAATGGTACTTTATTTTCATTTACCGTAGCCTTGCCGCCTGAAAGCTTAAAATGAATTTTAATGAGAAGCATCCGCAGGGAATAAACTGCTGTTCCGATAACGCCTATAAGAATTGTAAACAGCATGCTTCCCGTTCCGGGATCTATATATAACATCATATGATTTCTCCTCCCAAAATCTTTGAATACCTGCTGATTTTATCATATTATACCAAATAATTCAACACGGTATAAGCCATGCCGGGCTTTTACACATTCCATGTTATCAGTCCTGTTTTTTGTGAAATAATACCCATAATCCCAACAATTTTTGTTGTGTTTTGGGCATTTTTATTATATAATGTTGGCAGTGTTTTATGAAAGGAAGGTATATTACATGAAATTTGGTTACTTTGATGACTCTAAAAGAGAGTATGTAATCACTTCGCCTAGGACTCCGTATCCATGGATTAACTACTTAGGCACACAGGGTTTCTTTTCACTGATTTCCAATACAGCCGGAGGATACTCTTTCTACAAGGATGCTCGTCTCAGAAGAATCACCCGTTACCGCTACAACAACGTCCCGATTGACATGGGTGGTCGTTATTTTTATATCAATGAAAACGGTACAATCTGGAATCCGGGCTGGTCACCTGTTAAGACGGAGCTTGACGCTTATGAGTGTCGTCACGGTATGGGTTACACAATTATTACCGGTAAGAAAAATGATTTGAAGGCGGAGGTTACATTCTTCGTTCCTCAAAACTATGACGGTGAGGTTCAGCAGCTTGTTCTCACAAACGAAGGCTCAGCGGAAAAGACATTTTCACTTTTCTCATTTGCTGAATGGTGTCTGTGGGATGCTCAGGATGACTGCACAAACTTCCAGAGAAACTTCTCTACAGGTCGTGTCGAGGTTGCAGATTCAACAATCTACCACAAAACAGAATATAGAGACAGACGTGACCATTTCGCATTTTACACGGTAAATGACGAGATTGACGGCTACGACACAGACAGGGATGCTTTCATCGGTCTTTACAACGGCTTCAACAATCCGCAGGCAGTTGAGGCAAATGCGGCTAACAACTCATTTGCAGACGGCTGGTCACCAATCGCTTCACACTACAAGAAAATTACTCTTGCTCCTGGCGAGACAAAGACCTTGGTATTTATTCTCGGCTATGTTGAGATGCCTGTTGACGAGAAATTTGAAGCGGACGGCAAGACAATAAACAAGACGAAAGCGCTTGCCATGATGGACAAGTACAATACGCCTGAGAAGGTTGCTGCCGGTCTTGCAGAGCTTCGTGAGACATGGGACAAGCTTCTCGGCATTTTAACAGTGGACACTCCGGATGATAAGGTAAACCGCATGGTTAATATCTGGAATCAGTATCAGTGTATGGTTACTTTTAACCTTTCACGTTCCGCTTCCTACTTTGAGTCAGGTATCGGTCGTGGTATGGGCTTCCGTGATTCCAATCAGGATGTACTCGGATTCGTTCATCAGATTCCGGATCGTGCAAGAGAAAGAATTATCGACATTGCCTCCACACAGCTTCCGGACGGCGGCTGCTACCACCAGTACCAGCCTCTTACAAAGAAGGGCAATTCCGATATAGGCGGAGATTTCTCCGACGACCCATTATGGATGATTCTTTCCGTGTCAGCATACATTAAGGAAACAGGCGACTGGGCAATTCTTGATGAGATGGTTCCTTATGACAATGACGAGTCAAAGGCGAAACCAATGCTTGACCACCTTAAGGTTTCATTCTACAAAATAGTAAATAATCTCGGACCACACGGACTTCCGCTTGCCATGAGAGCTGACTGGAATGATTGTATCAACCTTTCATGCTTCTCAGATACGCCGGGCGAAAGCTTCCAGACATATACAAATCCTAAGTTTGCAGCGGAGGGAGGCTACTCAAAGGTTGCCGAATCCGTTATGGTTGCCACACTCTTTACATATACCGGACCAAACTATGTGGCTATCTTAAAGCATTTAGGCAAGGATGACGAGGCTGCTGCTGCTCAGGCAGAGATTGACAAGATGAAGAAGAATGTTATGGAGCATGCATTTGACGGCGACTGGTTCCTCAGAGCTTACGACTCAACAGGCGCTAAGATGGGCTCCAAGGAATGTGAAGAAGGCAAGATATTTATTGAGCCACAGGGCTTTGCCGTTATGTCAGAGATTGGCAAGGAGGAAGGCGCTGATATTAAGACGCTTAACTCTATCGACAAATACCTTAACACAGACTTCGGTCTTGTGCTGAACAATCCTGCATTTACCAAGTATTACATCCAGTATGGTGAGATTTCAACATATCCGGGCGGTTACAAGGAAAATGCCGGAATATTTACCCATAACAATGCATGGATTATCTGTGCCGAGGCTTATGCAGGACGTGGAGATAAGGCATTTGAATACTATTCAAAGATTGCTCCTGCCTTCACAGAGGAGACCTCTGACATCCACAAGACAGAGCCATATGTATACGGTCAGATGATTGGCGGTAAGGATGCAGGCGCCGATATCGGAAAACCGGGCAACCACTTCGGACAGGGCAAGAACTCATGGCTTACAGGTACTGCTGCATGGAATATGGTAGCAATTTCACAGTACATTTTAGGTGTTCAGCCTGATTGGGACGGACTTAAGATTGACCCATCCATTCCTGCCGCATGGGACGGACTTACTGCAACACGTCAGTTCAGAGGCGACACTTACGATATTAAGGTTTCCAATCCAAATCACGTAAACAAGGGCATCAAGAGCCTTACCGTGGATGGAAAAGCCGTAGACGGAAATGTTATCCCTGTTGTGGGAGACGGACAGACCCATACTGTTGAAGTAGTAATGGGCTAACCGTTTGAAGACGTCGGCACTTAAATTGCCGTCTGACAATGACTTGTATAGTAACTGAAAACACGCTTCCGCTCGTTTCCGACGTAGCGGTACTAAAAATTGCCAGCTTAAGATATTTCTATATAAGAATATCTCGGGCTGGCAATTTAAGTACCGACGTCTTCAAACGATTTTCAGTTACTATACAGTCATGTCAGACAGGCAATTTTTAGTACCGCTACTCGGAAACGAGCGAAAGCGAGTTTTCTGTGCATACCCCCTGCACGAGCCCGCTGTCGGAACCTACAGTCTCATGAAGCTTAAAATATTTTCCTTCATTCTGTTGTAACGTTCAACCGCCCAGTCCTCCATGGGCTGTCCATCATACGGAACACGGGTTTTTGCCCATAAAGTCCATAGATAATCAACATAAATCTTGTTTGCAAGAAAATGTTTTTTGTCCATTGCATCCGGCTCTCTGTCAAGGTAAGCACAAAGCAGCTTCTCATCGCATTCATCATCAAAGCCTGCCTCAATTGACACGTCTGCTATGTCCCACATACCATCATTCATTCCGGCATATTCCCAATCAATCAGATAAAGTCTTCTATCACTCTCCACCCAATTTTCGCAAAGAGGGTCATTATGACATGGAACAAAAGAAATCTCTATCATGTCATCAATGTATTTTTTTATCTTCATGACTTTTTCCTTGCAGACGAAATAATCATCAAACATTGATACATTCATATCATTAATAAGCCTTTCATATCCGTCCGCCATATCAAAAACCTGAAAAGGAACTCCCGTATCTGTATTACATTGATGCATTTTTTTTAAAATCAATGCCACCTGCTTAATATGCTGTTCCTCATGCAGAGTTTCAGCTGACATTGTAACAGCATTCGGTAAATATTCAGAAACCTTTGTGCCATCCTCCCCAAAATACAAAAGCCTTGCATCAACCTCAAGCTTACAGGCAAGCTCGTGCTTATCCTCTCATTTTGTCGATTTATAAGCTTCTGCGTGCCTTCACCGGGAAGTCTGATTACATATTCTTTTCCGTCCTTGATAGTTACATGGTATGTATGGTTTGTAAGTCCGCCCAATCTCTCAACTGCTTCATATTCATCAGCATCAAGAACCTTTTTTATAATGCTTTTTACCAGCAAAATATCATTTTGTAAAATTTCTCCCATTTATAATCTCTCCTACATCATCATATGCAATGGATAACTGCTACACAATTTCCAAATCATCCCTGTCACGAAGCATATATTTCCTCAAAGGCGTTATGCTTGCAATAAGATAAAGCAGACCGCCGAAAATTGCGGTAAATCCGCTTCCTGTCGTAAACAGGAATATATCGCTGTGGATTACGCCCGTCATCGGATTATATACAAACAGCATAGATACCACAAATGCAATTATGAGACACCCGATGCCCACAAAATTAAATCCACCCGTAAATTTATATGCGTCATGCCCTTTCAGTCCGTATGCGGACTTTAGCGAGAGCTTTCTCTTTTTTACCACAAGGTAATCTGCTACCGTCATACCTATAATCGGTCCCTGTATATATGCGGCAAGTGATATAAATGCGCCAAAGTGCTCATTTACGCCGCCCCATATTGTAAGACCGCTCACATACACCATAGCAATTATAACCAGCAGCTTGTAGCTGACCTTCGGCATACCGCTCTTTACAATCATACAGTTTACATATGAGCCGGTTCCCTGGGTACCTACATTTGCAAAGGCAACCATAAGCAGGCTTAAAAGGGCAAAGCCTGAACCGCAAAGGGTAGACAGCATTGCTGTCGGGTCACTTTCAAATACTCCGGTCTTAACATACATTGCAAATGCCATGACGCCGCCTGCTGCCACAAAGAAAGGAGCAACAATGCCGTAGGAAATAGCCGTACCCCAGAAGCCGCTTCGCTCTGACTTTGCAAGTCTCGGCATTACAAGCGCCTGTGTCGACCATGAAAATGCAAAGGCTACATTTCCCTCTGCGGACAGCATAAAATTAACAAGAGGAGAATTGCCGTTATCAATAACCGGCTTTACTGCCGCAATGTCCGATAATGGAACCGCCGTAAAGCAAAGTCCCACTACTATAGCTCCCACAATAAGAAGCGCCGTTACCAGAAATCTGTTTGTCCACTTTATTACATCCGGTCCGCCCAAGGCAATAAGCGTTCCAAGAACGACACAGAGAGTACCTAATACCGGATTCCAGATATCCGGATTTAAATGCAATCCAAAATTGCCTGCAAGGTTAATCATGGATGATGAAAAAAGATTTGCCGCAACCGCATACCAGCCGAAATTAGCCAGACTGATTACCGTTGCAATAATGGCAACTCCCTTTGCTCCAAGCACAGAACGCAGCCATATCCACAAATCAATTCCGTATCTTACGGCAAACAGTACTGGAATACACTCAATCACAATCCATACGATATTGAAGCCGAAAATATTTATAAGAAGCTGCTTAAAGGTCAGAAACTGCGCTCCGTATGCTCCCTGTGTGTAACACCATGTTGCAATGGCAAAGCCGCTTGTGGAAAGGAGCAAATCGAGAAAAGAATACTGTCTGTCCTTTTTCAGCATCGGCACAACGCCCGTAACCGTCTCCTGTCTTATGTAATCTGCATTTTTTCCCATTATTGTATCACCCCTGTCATGCAAAGCGCAATCAGCACCGCGCTTACTATAATTCCTGCAATCATAACGATTACGTCCACCTTGTTAATTTTTTTTGGAAATTCATAATCCGGCTGTTCCATTTCATTCAGCCGTTTTTCCGTCTCAGATGAAATAAGCTCCTCCAGAGACATTTCTTTTTCTTCCTTACTCATAGCTTCCTCCCGGTTATTTTTAAATTTTCTCAGCTTCCCGCCGTATTTTACAAACCCGCAATCACTGCGCAGCTTATCTTCTCGGTATTTCACTTTTCAAAATACTTTTTAGCTTCCCTGCTGTACGTTTTTGTGTATTTATACCAGATGTACAGATATTCGCCTACATCATTTCCAACACTGTTCTGATATATAGCCCACAGGAACCAGTAATATGCTGCCGCCGCTATATATGTATAATAATATCGTTTTTCCTTCGTATCTGCCTCATGCTCCAGATACATGTCAATTATCCGGTCGGCTTCCTCCCTTGTATAATCCGAGCAGGCAATAAACGTGCCGATGTCGCCTCCTCTGTAAGCCATTCCGGAATATTCCCAGTCGATAAGATACATTTTTCCTGAAGCATCAACAAGAAAATTGGGGTCGTATGTATCACAATGGCAAAGACATTTTTCATTATCCTCACGGATTATAAGACCGCGAAGCTTTTCCATTATATCGTGCAGCTCCTGCATGTCCTCAAACTGAGTATTCCCCTGCGCCTCAAGCCTCTCCTCAAACTTGCGGATTTCCTCCCATATATCAAATGTAAAATTTGTCTTTACATTACATGTATGAAGCTTTCTCACCATGCGTATGGCTTCCTTTACCTGTTCCTCATCATGGTAATTCAAGGTTTCAGCGCCCTCTATATAATAGGAAATCTTCCAGCCCTCCTTTTCATCCATGCAGATAAATGTATCGTCAAGCCCCAGCTTTTTTGCAATTTCCAGTGATTTTTTTTCACTTGTCCGATTGATGAAATTGGAGGTCCCCACTCCCGGATGCCTGTATACATATTCCTTTCCGTTTACGGTAAAGCGGAATGAAAAATTAGTCAGTCCCTTTTTAATCGGAACAATATTTGTTATATCCTCCTCCTTTACGTCCAAAGCAGTACATATATTTGTAAATATTTTTGAATTGGCGTTTTTTAAATATTTGTCGTCAAATTCCCTAAGCTCCTCCAGAGAGTCAAATTCCTTTATTTTATCAGCATCATATTTTCTTATATATAAATCAAGCTCCTTAATATGGCGTATATAAAGATCCTCCCATAGCTGCTGCTTTGTCAGAGGGTCATCATATTCATTTCTTAAAATCCTCACAAACCTCCTGCTGAAATCCCTGTCAAAATACACATGTCCCAGCATATACCAAGAAGCCTGTCCGCCTATATTTATCTTTGTTATCCGCCCCTTATTATTGGAAGATATACAGTATTCATCCGTTTTACCCGCCTCATATACAGCCGCATAATAAGCTCTGTACACATAAGGCTCAAAGGGATTTTCAGTAAAATAATTGTCCGAAGAACATATATATGTATTGTCCAGTCTGTCAGCCACACGAATCAACGTGGAGGTATTGTTATATCTGTAATAGTCTTCATTAATAACAATATTTACGTTATATTTATCTCCCAGATAAAAGAGCTGCTCCTTCAGGTAGCCCAGAACAACCGTTATATCGGTTATGCCTGCCTCCTGAAGCTGTTTAATCTCCCTTTCAATAAGTACCTCACCCTTTACCTTAAGCAGCGCCTTTGGCTTTTCATAGGAAAGAGGAACAAATCTGCTGCTCATGCCCGCCGCCATAATCACCGCATTTTTTACCTTGTAAGGCTCCATCGCTTCATGTCCCGCAGCAGAAATCTGAATCATATTATTTAAAAGCCCTGCTTCCGTTAATTCCTTCACTGCCTCATTTATTTTGCCTAAGGAAAATCCCGCTTCCTTCGCAAGCTCTCTCTGGGTGAATTTGTAATCCTGCTTCTGAATAACCGTATAAAGTATTTTAAATTGTGTTTCTGTCAGCATAAACTTCTCCTATCATTTGAATATCAGCCATTTAATTATCCTTCACAAGATAACATTCAAATACATATTTATTATTCCAGTAAATCATATTTTTAGGTCTCTTGATTACACACTTACATTTTACCTTTTCCGCAAAAGCCCGGAACATCTCCTCCGTGTAAAAGGTCTTGTCCAGTCCTTTATATTTTTCATCATAATTTTCTACAATTGCTCTCCGGTACTCTAAATGCTCCTCTTTTCTGCTCTCATCATGTATCTCTGTAATTACAACCATCTTATTTGCTTTTTGATACATCTTGTCCAAAACCTTCATTCCGTATTCCGCATCCTGAAAATACTGAAAAACGCTGTCCGACAATACCAAATCGTATTTTTCTTCAACGGAAATGTCAAGCGCCTCACCGCAGGATATATCGGAGGAATCTACCACGCTTTTGGCAACCTTAATTATATTTCCGGAATAATCGATACCGCCAAGCTTTTCAATTTTCTCAAGCTGACGAAACATATATAAATTTACCCCGCTTCCGCATCCGACCTCAAAAACGCTTTCCAAAGGCTCTCTGCAAAGCTCCTTGATAAGTGCTGTCCGCTCCAGCCATTCCTCATAAAAGCTCTCAAAATAATTATCTACATCCTGTGTGTCAAATCCATTTGCCCGTTTCAGATTGCAAAACATCTGAAATACATCATCTGTATCGGAAAGCTTTGTTTCCCTGTTTTTCCAAATCTTATCCCAATTATTCATTCATAGACCTCCTGTGTTAAATATCCGCCATTCCTTATTTGTCTTCGGCATATGCTCCGAAGTAAACTCCTTTTATCGGACAAACATCCGTCCAATGTTTGTGGGGGATGTTTTATGACTCACCTTTTAAAATATCTTCCAACGCCGTAACCAGCTTTTCATTATCCTCATGATTTCGGACTGCCACCCGTATGTACTCTCCACTCTTTATCTTGGAGGATAAATCCTTCGCCAGAATATTATATTTCACAAGCAAATCCGTTATAAGCTCTTTTGCGGTTTTACCATTCACAAGCTCAAGCATTATGTAATTTGCCTGTGAAGGAATTACCCTTACAGCGTCTATATTTTCCAGCCTGCTCACAAAGCTTTTTCTTTCCTCACGAATGAGCCTTAATCCCTCCACATAATCACTTTTATATTTTTCTGCAATCTGCATATAAAACTCTGCAAATGAATTTATATTCCATATTGCCACATCCTTTTTCAGTTCAGCAATTAATTGTTTATTTCCGGATGCAAGCACTCCCAGCCGGAGCCCCGGAATCCCATATGATTTTGAGATGCTCTTTACAACAATCAAATGCGGATTTTCATATAATATGTCCTGCCGGATAATGGTTGCGTCCGCTTCCTCCGCAAAGTCAACAAAGGATTCATCTACTATAATGTTAATATTTTTATCTCCCGCCCATGAGATTAATTTTAAAATGTTATCCTTTGCAATATAATTTCCCGATGGATTGTCAGGATTAATAATAAGAAGATTTTTAATCGCCTTATCATCAAAGTAATTCATAACATCCTCCGCCGTATAATGAAAATCCCTGTTTTCAGGAGCAAACACCTCAAGAGGCTCCGTATACCGGTTTGGATATTCTTCAAAGGTTGGCTTTACCACGCCCATTTTACCATGAAGCAGGCTCATTAAGGCCTTAATCAGCTCAGCCGCACCATTTCCCACTACGATATCATCCTGATGCACATTAAAGTTTTTAGCGGCAAGCATTGCATTAACATCCATACCTGACGGATATTGCATAAGCAGCTTATCAAAAGACACCTTCATTTCATCCACTAACCGTTGAGGCGGAAAAAATGGATTTACCAGATAGCAAAAATCAAGCATCTGCGGATATCTCCAATACCCCCCATACCTTTTTTGCATCAGATGAACACACTCATCATTTTCTGCAAACATGGAGGAGGCGATATCCAAATCCTGAATATCGTCTATCTCATACCACTTCTCCCCGTTCAGACGCCTTGCTTTAATCTCCGGATGGGCAAGCATGGTGATAACCTTTAATACCTGCTCATAGTATTCATTATTGCCCGAGGCTTTTATGTATGCCTCCAAAAACGGTACATAATGCGTTTCAGAAAAATGTCTGCTGAATTTATATATATTTACGGTTTTATAATAATTACCCGTCTCTCCGAATTTAAATCCGTTGCCGGAAATAAAGTCTTCAATTGTATCGTCGTCTGATAACCGCATGCAGGTTCCGTCCATCCAGCTCTCATATTTATCTACCAGCGCTAATGTTTCTCTCTCATCATTTATCAGTCCAAAAAGCACCTCATCCTCAAAAATAATGTCCGACTCAAATAATAATGTATCTTCCCTGCACAGCCACTCTTTTGCCAGATGCAGTGAATATATATTGTTGGTGTTGTTATATACCGGATTATTTATGTAAATAATAGGCGTTTTAATATTCAATGTTGCAATAAATTCCGTCAGCTTTTCAGCCTCATATCCCACTACAATAACAATTCTTGATAAATTGCACTGTTCAAGCTGCCTTAACAGCCTTTCAATAAGCGATACGCCATTTACCTTTACCATACATTTTGTGTTATTTTTTGTCAGCTCCTTTAGCCGCTTTCCCATTCCGGCGGCCAGAATAATCCCCTGCATAATATCCCCCCTTCGAACGTCCGCAATTCCATTACACAATCTGCGAAGTATAATAAATCTAATCATCAGCCATATATGTCTTTTTTTATCATTCCACTTGTTCAAAAAAACATTATTTAGTCGAAAAAATGAACATAGAAATAATAATTCTTTTAAATCATTTTGTCAATACCCATAGCATCGCTTAGCCGTTATAATGTAAAGTTTTTTTTCATAAACAAAATTCTGTAAACAAAAAGAGACTGTTGCAGCAAGGACTTTAAATACCACACAAATCCTTACTGCAACAGCCTCTTTTTATAAATCTGTTTTTAATCTGTATTTATACAACTATGTAGCAGCCGAAGCTACTCCTCGATACCCATATCCTTAAGATACTTAATGATATCCTCCACAGTTGCAATGGATGTTAAATCATCTGAAGGAATCTCACAGTTGAACTCCTCCTCAAGTGCCATAACAAGCTCAAAAAGGTCAAGTGAATCAGCACCAAGGTCATCCTTAAAGGACGTTGAGAGCTCTACATCTGAAGCATCTACTCCCAACTGTTCAGCAATAATCTCTTTCATTTTCTCTAACATAGTTTATAATCTCCTTTTTATATTATAAATCCGATAGCCTTACCAGCCTCTTATGTTTCTCAATATACAACAGCTATATATATATGTCAAGAATTGTTATTTATTTTTTTAAAAATCAAATTTCATAAACTCGTCAAGGGGCATAGGCTTAGCAAAATAGTAGCCCTGAGCGATGTCACATCTGGACTTTTTAAGAAAGTCTACATGAGCCTTTGTCTCCACGCCTTCCGCTATAACCTGAAGCCTTAAATCCTTTGCCATGTCTATGGTATGGTTTACAACTATCTGTCCTTTTTCGGAAGCAATTTCGCTGTCCAGAAAGTCTTTGTCGATTTTAATTGTGTCAACCGATATGTTTCTTATAAGGTTAAGGGATGAATAACCCGAGCCGAAATCGTCAACCTCCAGGAAAAATCCCTGTTTTTTAAGTCTTTCAAGCACACGGTTAAGCTCCTCCGGATTATCCAGAAACAGGGACTCCGTTATCTCCAGATGTAGATATTCCGGCTTTATGTCGTATTTTTTTACAAGTCCCATAAGTACATTTTCAAGATTATTGTGATTTATGTGATATCTGGATATATTTACGGAAAGCGGTATCGGCTCCCTGCCCTCGTCAATCCAGCTGCGGAGCGTCTTACAGGCTTCCTCCCACATATACTCATCAAGCTTTAATATAAATCCGTTTTTTTCAAAGAGCGGTATAAAATCCACAGGCGGAATAATTCCCTTGCTTGGATGCAGCCATCTTGCAAGTACCTCTGCCCCGCAAAGCGCCTCCGTGTCAAGTCTGAATTTAGGTTGTAAATACATCTGGAACTGACGTTCCTCCAATGCTTTGTGCATATCATGCTCTATCTCACTGATTCTGAGCATATCCTCCCTGTACTGCTCATCGTAAAATGCGCAAAACCGCATCACGTCACCCTTTGTAGTTTTGCTTGCAACCATCGCTCTGTCACACATAAGGTTAATCGGAACGCCTCTGTCCTGAACAAGGTAAATTCCAAAAGACGTATTAAGGTCAAAGTCCACGCCGTTTGAACTGATTTTTTTTCTTATTTTCTCTATAACACGGATAATGTCAATCTTCCTGTCGTATTCCATATAAAATGAAAACATATCCGAATGCATTCTTGCATAGTTTCCGCTACAGCCAAACGTATCCCTCAATACGTTTCCCACAAATTTTAATACTTCATCACCCTTTGACATCCCATATAAATCGTTTATATTTTTAAATCTGTCTATATCAAAAACGATTATGGCATACTGCTTATCCAGATTACTTCTTATGGTGCTTTCTGCATCTATGTAAAACTTGGCGTAATTTGGTATATTGGTCAGATTATCTACTTCGCTTTTACGAAGATTTCTTTTATCGTCTGAAAGCTCTATAACATCATTGCTTATGGATATATTCTGTTTATCCTCCAGCTTAACCAATGTTGCCATGATTGCATCTTTTCCGTCAAACCACTGAATATTTGAAAATACCCATGTTGCCTTTTCGTCAAACAGTTCTTCATATTTTGATATTAGAATAGAGGTGTTTTCAAGGCTTACAATCGGACATCCCTGACACGGAACTTCTTTTGTGCAAAAAACCTCATGACAGGCACAGCCAATCTTACTTCCTATAAGCTCCCTTGCCTTTTTGTTCTCATATATAATTTCAAAGCTCGATCTGTTGATTACAATTGTGGCGCTGAATCCCGCATTTAAAATGGAGTCGATGACATGCTTCGCACCTTCAACATCCAAGCCTTCTGTAATTTCACCAAAATTCATAATAAAAAACTCCTATATTTACCATAGTACAAAGAACTGCATGTATAACAAATATACCAACACAAAAGATTAATGTCAATTACTTTTATGCAACTTGCACACAATAAAAGCAAAAAATAAAAAAAAATTCTACATTCCAATTATTACATATTGACTAATTAAGGCTTTACGAATATACTAAAAATAATAATTGTTATTAGTTTGGAAGGAAAATTATTTATGTCCGTACCTATTAAGTACAGTCACCAGCGTGAGGCAATTTTAAGCAATCTAAAATCACGCTATGACCACCCAACGGCAGAGATGGTCTATCAGGATATAAGACAGAAAATACCTAACATAAGCCTTGCCACCGTATATCGAAATCTTAACCAGCTGGCAGATGCAGGTATTATTGCACGGCTTTACTGTAACGGCAAAACCGACCATTTTGACGCCACAACCACACCTCATTATCACTTTCTCTGCAAATGCTGCGGCGCTGTAAAGGACATGGAAATGCAGCCATTTCCTGCCCTTATTGAAGCCGCAAAAAAATATTCCGCATTTTCAATTGAAGAAGCGTCTGTGTTGTTTTCCGGAATTTGTGATGTGTGCAGTCAGTGATAAATCAGCATGATAAACAACGAAGAAGCATGCTTCCCCATTAAATAAAAAAGGCTTGTGGCAGGTAAGAAATTTTATCCCTTAAATCCTTACCGTTACAAGCCCTTTCATTTTTTGTTATTTATTTTCTATTATTTAATGAGTGTAAGCGGATTAACCGGCTGTGTATCCTTTGTTATCTGGAAGTAAAGATGTGTGCCTTCCTCTGTGTAATAGCTGCTCACTGGTCCAATCTCTGCAATGTTCTGATCGATTGATACCTTATCCCCTACATTTACACATACATTCATAAGCTGTCCATAGGTTGCCCTGTAGCCATTTCCTAAGTCTATATCCACTACCGTTCCATGCTCCTTTGTCTCATAAATATCTGCCACTACTCCCTCGTACACGGACATTACGTTTGCTCCCTCGTCGCCTCTTATTAACATTCCCGGATTACATTTATATGCATTTAAGGTTTGATAATATACCGTTGTTTCCATGGAGAATGGGAGAATTACATCGCCAACAAGCGGCCAGGCAAGCTCCTGCTCACCATTATAATTAAGCTGTGGCGCTGCCTGTGCGCTGTTGCTTGATACAGGCGCCGTATCATCCTCATTTTCCACCGCTGCCACATCTTCTGTTACTTCCTCTGTTGTTTCCTCAGCAGTCTTTTCCGTAGATTTTACCTCTGTGGTACTTTCATTTGGTTTTCCTATCTGTGTAACAGGCTCCTTGGAATTATGCACCTCATCATTTTGTCCTACTGCCGAATCTAAGTTCAAATTATTATCCACAGGCTGATTTAAGTCGATTGCCTGTCCCTGATTAAGTTCTTCCTTTGCATCCTGATAATTATACACTGCCACAAGGCTGGCAAACGCTACAAGTCCTACAGCAAGTGCAACATAAAATATTTTTGTTCTAAAGAAACTCCATGTTTTTTTCATTTACTCTTTGCCTCCTAGTTAAACTATGCTGATATTATTGGCAAAGGTGGTAAATTTTATTCAAAAAAACTACATTATCTTACCTACCGTATTTTCAACTGCATTTTCATACACTGACATAATCTTGTTATAATTTTTTTCTCCCAATTTTTCTTTCAATTCTTTTTCACTGAAATATGTAAAGTCAAGCTTGCCCGCATCAATAATTGTATTATTGCCCATGGAGCGATATATTTTTGTGCGGACTGCAACCGTCTGTGCCTCAATAACTGCCGCGTCTGCGTCTGCCGACACTACCCCCGGCAAAACACCTAATATGTATTGTTCAACGTCAATAAGCTCATTTTTTCCGTCAATCCGTACTATGACATCCTTTCCCGTACTGATTTTTGTAATTTTGGAGTCATTTCCCCTTGTGCCTCCATTTATTATAACCGTCATTAAATATGGAATTATAAAACAAAACAGACCTGCCAGAACCGAGCCAAAAAGCTTATCCTTCATATACACCCCCACAAATTATTTACGTTCCCTCCATATATTTTATAATTCCCAAATACATAATATGCATGTATTCTGCCGCTTCCGCCTCGTATAGAAATACAACAGGACAACCTACCCCATTAAGGAACAGGCTTTCCTTGCGGCAGTTGCTACTGTATGCTCTAAAACTGTTTGAGGGAATTGGCAGGCGAGCTTGGCACCGGTTATTGGTATATCGCAGACAAAAACTGTCTGAGGACGTCGGTACTTAAATTGTCCATCGCACAATGGCGTAGTGGTACAAAAAATTGCCCGTCCGACATGGTTGTATCGTAACTGAAAACCGTCTGAGGACGTCGGTACTTAAATGGGGCTGTCATAATAAGGATTTTAATTCTTTTCTATTATGCATTTTAAGCAAAGAACGCTCCAATGCGTTGCTTAACTTCCGCTTTTCTTTGCTTAAAATGCATAGTTTTAAAAAAAATCCTTATTATGACAGCCCCATTTTTAGTACCGCTACGTCCGAATCGAGCGAAAGCGTGTTTTCAGTTACGATACAAGCCATTGTCAGACGGGCAATTTAAATACCGCACGAAAGCCTGTTTTACAGCTTAACCGTAACCTTCTCAAGCTTCCATATCTCCTGAGCATACTGCTCGATTGTTCTGTCAGAGGTAAATTTACCGGAGCATGCCGTGTTAAGCATAGCCATTTTAGCCCATGCGCTCTTATCCTTATAAGCTGCATTTACCCTTCTCTGCGCTTCCTTATAGGAATCAAAATCCTTAAGGGTAAAATATACATCCTTCTTTGTAAGTGAATCAAACAGCGGTCTGAACAGCTCCCTGTCAGATGAGTAGGTTCCGTCAACAAGCTGGTCAAGCACCCTTCTTAAATCAGAATTTGAGTTATAAACATCCATAGGGTTATATCCGCCCTCACGCTCGTATTTCATAACCTCATCAGCCGACATACCAAAAATAAATGCATTTTCTTCGCCAACTTCTTCAACTATCTCAACATTTGCTCCATCCATTGTACCAAGGGTAGGCGCTCCGTTCAGCATGAACTTCATGTTACCTGTACCGGAAGCCTCTCTTGAAGCCGTTGAAATCTGTTCGCTGACATCTGCTGCCGCAAATATAATTTCTGCGTTTGAAACCCTGTAGTTTTCAATAAATACAACCTTAATTTTACCCTTGATTGCAGGGTCATTGTTTACCACATTTGCAACTGAATTTATAAGCTTGATTGTAAGCTTTGCAGTCATGTAGCCTGCAGCTGCCTTTGCGCCGAAAATAAATGTTGTAGGTGTAAAGTCCATCTCAGGATTTGCCTTAAGCTCATTGTAAAGGTACATTACATGAAGTATATTTAAAAGCTGTCTCTTGTACTCATGCAGTCTCTTAACCTGAACGTCAAATATTGAATCAGGGGAAACCTCTACACCGTTTTTATTCTTAATGTACTCGGCAAGGCGGACTTTATTCTTGTACTTTATATCCATGAATTCCTGCTGCGCCTTCTTGTCTGTTGCAAGCGGCTTAAGCTTCTCAATTGCAGGAAGGTTTGTAATCCACTCGTTACCGATTTTCTTTGTAACCCAGTCAGCAAGAAGCGGATTTCCATGAAGAAGGAAACGTCTCTGTGTAATACCATTTGTTTTATTGTTAAACTGCTCCGGTCTCATTTCATAGAAATCCTTAAGCTCTCTCTTTTTAAGAATTTCTGTATGAAGCTGGGCAACACCATTTACGGAATAGCTTCCCGCAATTGCAAGGTGAGCCATCTTAACCTGTCCGTCATAAAGAATTGCCATGCTCTTAACCTTATCCTGATTTCCCGGATACATATCCTCAATCTTAGCGACAAATCTTCTGTTTATCTCATCTACTATCTGATAAACTCTCGGAAGAAGTCTCTGGAAAAGGTCTATCGGCCACTTTTCAAGCGCCTCTGCCATAATTGTATGATTTGTATATGCGCATGTCCTGCAGACAATATCCCACGCATCATCCCACTCAAGGGCTTCCTCATCTATAAGTATTCTCATAAGCTCCGCTACCGTTACGGTTGGATGCGTATCGTTAAGCTGGAATGTAACCTTTTCCGGAAGCTTGTGTATATCGTCATTACTTTCCTTAAACTTAAGTATTGCTCTTTGTACGGATGCCGACACGAAGAAATACTGCTGCTTCAGTCTTAACTCCTTACCTGAATAATGGTTATCGTTTGGATAAAGTACTTCAACAATGTTTCTTGCAAGATTCTGTTCCTCAACAGCTCTCTGGTATTCTCCTTTGTCGAAGCTGTCAAGATTAAATTCCTGCATGGCTTCCGCATCCCAGATTCTGAGTGTATTAACGATATTATTTCCGTATCCGATAACCGGAAGGTCATATGGTACCGCACGTATTGACTGATATCCGTCATGTATAAATACATTTTTTCCATCTCTGTTTTCAACGTGAACATATCCGCCAAATTTAACTTCAACAACATATTCGGAACGTCTTACCTCAAATGGATTTCCATCCTTTAACCAGTTATCAGGCTTCTCCACCTGGAATCCGTCCTTGATAGCCTGCTTGAACATACCATAACGATATCTTATACCACAGCCATATGCAGGATAACCGAGAGTTGCAAGTGAATCAAGGAAGCATGCGGCAAGTCTTCCGAGACCTCCGTTACCAAGCGCTGCATCCGGTTCCTGATCCTCTATATAATTTAAATCAAACCCTAATTCATCAAGCGCTTCCTTAACCTGGTCATAAAAGGTAAGATTGATAAGGTTATTGCCAAGCGCTCTGCCCATCAGAAATTCCATAGAAAGGTAATAAACTGTTTTGACATTCTGCTTTTCATATTCCTTCTGTGTAGCAATCCAGCGGTCAATAATATCGTCCTTGACTGCATATGCCACAGCCTGAAATACCTGCTTTGGGGTCGCTTCTGCAATTGTTTTTCTAAACAATGTCTTGACATTATTAATGACTTCCTTTTTGAAGCCCTCCTTATCAAAGTTAGTTACTTTTTTCATATTTGTCCTCCTTAATTTTGACACAACCTATGTTAACCAAACACTGTCTGGTCAAGTACATAATAAACCTTTATAAGTTTAGCAAAAAACGGATTATTATACAACAGCATAATTTTTTTTCGTTATATTATCCTATAAATAAATATAATTTGACTATTTTTATGCAAATTGTTAATTAAATCCTGCGTTCTTATGCATCAACAGCAACACCAAGAATGACCTTTTCACCATTGATATTCCATTCCTTTGAATTTGCTGTTGCTTCACCCATTACAAATTCATTTGCAAGACAAACCGTTTTTATCTCATCACTGTTATCTGTGATAATACCGGCTATTCTGTCATTTCCTGATACAAACACCTTAATCTTATCCATAACATTGAAGTCTGCTTCCTTACGCATGGTCTGCACCTTGGAAATAATTTCTCTCACAAAGCCTTCCTCAATAAGCTCAGGTGTAAGAGTTGTGTCAATGACGACGGTAACAAAGTTGTCGCCCTCCGACACAAAGCCTTCCATCTTGGCAACATCTATGAGAAGGTCCTCCTCGGCAAGAGCTACTTCCACATCACCCACAGTAAATTTAAGCGCGCCCTCCGTCTTAAGGGTATTCATGGCAGCATTTCCATCCACGGATGAAAGATACTCCCTGATACCGCCAAGCTGCTTGCCGTACTTCGGTCCCACTGTTTTAAGCTGCGGCTTAAAGCTGTAGGTGGTAAATGCGGAAACGTCCTCCTTAAACTCAACGCTCTTTATGTTAAGCTCATCCTCAATTATCTCCACAAAAAAATCGTCCAGCTTTTTCTCAGCCTTTATGAACATTTTGGCGATAGGCTGTCTGCTCTTGATGTTTGCGGTATTTCTTGCGGCGCGTCCGAATACAACGCACTTTAATACCTCGTCCATGCTCGCCTCAAGCTCCTTGTCGATATATGCCTCATTTGCGGCAGGGAAGTCGCAGAGATGAACGCTTAAAGGCGCCGCCTTATCCACACTTCTCACTAAATTCTGGTAAATGTCCTCCGTCATAAACGGTATCATAGGTGCTGCAATTTTACAGAGGGTAACAAGCGCCTCATATAAGGTCATATATGCATTTATCTTGTCCTGCGGCATATCCTTCGCCCAATAACGCTCACGGCATCTTCTTACATACCAATTGCTGAGGTCGTCCACAAATTCAGACAACGCCCTTGTTGCCTCCGGTATCTTATAGGAACCAAGATTGTCGTCCACAGCCTTGACAACCGTATTCAGCTTTGACAAAAGCCACTTATCCATAACCGAAAGCTTATCGTACTCCAATTTATGCTTCGTCGGGTCAAATTCATCTATATTTGCATACAGCACATAAAATGCATAAGTATTCCATAAGGTTCCCATGAATTTTCTCTGTCCCTCGACAACCGCATCCTCATGGAAACGGTTTGGAAGCCACGGTGCCGAATTGCTGTAGAAATACCATCTTATGGCATCTGCACCGTATTTGTTAAGTGCCTCCATAGGGTCAACTGCATTTCCCTTTGACTTGGACATCTTCTGTCCGTCCTTATCCTGTACGTGTCCCAACACAATAACATTTTTATATGGTGCTTTGTCAAATATAAGTGTTGATATTGCCATAAGAGAATAGAACCAGCCTCTTGTCTGGTCAACCGCCTCACTTATAAAATCAGCAGGGAAATTGTCATTAAATATATCCTCGTTTTCAAATGGATAATGCCACTGTGCAAACGGCATTGCTCCTGAGTCAAACCAGCAGTCAATAACCTCAGGCACACGTTTCATTTCCTTACCACACTTCGGACATGCAATGGTAACGTCATCAATATACGGACGGTGAAGCTCTATGTCATCCGGACAGTTTTTGCTCATGCTCTTAAGCTCCTCGATAGAGCCTATGGCGTGCCTCTCACCGCATGAACATTCCCAAATATTGAGCGGTGTTCCCCAGTAACGGTTACGGGAAAGTCCCCAGTCCTGTACATTTTCAAGCCAGTCGCCGAAACGTCCCTTGCCGATGCTTTCCGGAATCCAGTTTACAGTATTATTATTTTTCACAAGCTTATCACGGACTGCGGTCATCTTGATAAACCATGTATCTCTTGCATAGTAAATAAGCGGCGTATCACATCTCCAGCAAAACGGATAGTCATGCTCGAACTTCGGTGCATCAAACAAAAGTCCCTTTGCATCCAAATCAACCAAAATCTTCGGGTCTGCGTCCTTTACAAACATTCCCGCATACGGCGTATCCTCCGTAAGCTCACCCTTGCCGTTTACAAGCTGTACAAACGGAAGGTCGTAATTTCTTCCCACATTGGCGTCATCCTCACCAAAGGCAGGCGCAATATGAACGATACCTGTACCGTCTGACATGGTTACATACGTGTCGCATGTAACAAAATGGCCCTTCTTATTCTGCTTCTTAACCGCCTCACCGGTACACTCAAAAAGCGGTTCATACTCCTTATGCTCAAGGTCAATACCCTTGTAGCTGTCAAGTACCTCATAGGCAGCCTTTCCCTCCTCGGCAAGTCCGCCAAGCACCTTGTCAAGAAGCGCCTCTGCCATATAGTATACATTTCCGTCTGCCGCCTTAACCTTACAGTACGTTTCATCCGGATGTACACAGAGGGCAACATTGCTCGGAAGCGTCCATGGAGTGGTTGTCCATGCGAGGAAATATGCGTCCTCGCCTACACACTTAAATCTTACAACCGCAGAACGCTCCTTGACTGCCTTATAGCCCTGCGCAACCTCATGACTGGAAAGCGGTGTTCCGCACCGTGGGCAATATGGCACAATTTTAAAGCCTTTATAGAGAAGTCCCTGCTCCCAAATCTTTTTGAGAGCCCACCACTCCGATTCAATAAATGAATTTTCGTAAGTTACATACGGGTCGTCCATATCAGCCCAAAATCCAACCTTACCTGAAAATTCTTCCCACATTCCCTTATATTTCCACACAGATTCCTTACATTTTGTAATAAAAGGGTCAAGACCATATTCCTCTATCTGCTCCTTGCCATCTATTCCAAGGAGCTTTTCAACCTCAAGCTCAACAGGAAGTCCATGTGTGTCCCAGCCTGCTTTTCTTATGATTTTATGACCCTTCATAGTCTGGTATCTGGGAATCATATCCTTTATAACACGGGTAAGCACATGACCGATATGCGGCTTTCCGTTTGCGGTTGGAGGTCCATCATAAAATGTATATGTCGGCAAATCCTTTTTTTCCTCGATACTTTTTTCAAATACCTTATTTTCCTTCCAAAAGGAAAGCACCTTGTCCTCGTGCTCAACAAAATTCAGCTTTGCAGAAACCTTTTCATACATATTTGTATTTCCTTTCTTGTTAAAACCTAGTATCCACCAAGTTTTAAGTATAAACCAATTTACCTTTATATGTCAATGGAAAGCTGTCATCAGCTTATTTTTCCGCTGTCATCGTCTTATTTTTCTTTCAGGTTATTGAGCTCCTGTCTTTTTATTTCCAGTTCCTTCCTATATTCCGCTTTCTTATGCTCATGCTTTTTCAGCTGATACACATAATTTGTCAAATCGTCCGAAACCCCCTTTTCCTCCTGCCTGCAATGTATGTACATGGGAAAATATTTTTTGACACGTTTTACAGTATATACAATAAATACAATCGACACGCCAAATACAAGAATATCGGGGCTCAGTGTTAAAACTATATCAAAAAAAGTTTGATATAAAAACACAAAAATTCTCGCGCAAATTCTCACAAACAATATCAGGGAAACCACAACAAAAAAACATGTCACCTTGATTTCATCGTTTAAATTTTCTCTGGCTTGTTTTAAGTTATTTATTTCTTTTTCCTCAGCCGCAAGACTTGCCTCAAGACTTCGTATCTCAGCTTGAAGCTCTTTCATTTGTTTAAACTGTTCAATGGGAATACCGCTTTCCCTGTGCGCGAGCTGCATATCTGTTCCTCCCCTGCCATTTCCAGTATGACTATCTCCTACCGATTGTTTTCTTCTGCGGATTTTTTTGCCGATAGCAAATAATTCGCAAAGGTTTCTGCTTTGGATATAGCTGTTATGCCCATTTTGGATTTCAAATTAACCGCCCTGTTACTTATGATTGTGTGCATGGTAATTTTCTTTTCATCTAAATAAAAAACAAAGCCCACCCCTTTCATTGTTGACGCAATAGTCTTTACATTGCTTATACGGGAAGCGCTGAAAATCTGAAATTCAAAAGGATTATATGCGGAAATAAAGCCAATCACACCACGTTCCACATCAATGAGCAATGTTCCATTATTTCCGGAAAAGGAGCTGTTAAAATGATATGGCAATGAATCTGCCTGTTTGCGTGTATGCTTTACAAAAGGCGCTGTGAAAAAACCATATCCAACCATAACGCCAATTGCCATCCACGCTATAATAGATAAAACTATCGCGGTCGGCAGAAAATAATCCAATCGCAAATCATTTTCGACAATCCCGACAATCAGCGAAAGTAAAAAGGGCAGTCCAAAGCCTGTGCCGAACAATAATAAATAAAAAGATTTTCCGTATTTTTTAAATTTCTGTGTTTCATTCATATTCTCAACCCTCTTTCTTTGAACATCAGCCATTCCATATTATCAATGGCTGCGTCCTAATTATACAAAAAAGCGTCGGGCATTACAATTTTATTTTTCCATTACACTTTTTAAAAAGCATTTAAATGACATTTATTGACAATATAATACCAGGGTGCTATATTCAATCCATAAGTATATGGCTGTTGCAATATGGAATTTAAAATTCTTTATTGTGACAGCATCAATTCTAAGATATTATTTTACAAAATGCAGCTATACGGTGGAAAATTAATATAGAGGGGAGGATATTAAGGGACGAACTGTCTTTGACACTGTAAAAATGCGCAGATACATCGACAATAGTCTGTTCAGACTAATAATTCCATCGATATATATTTAATAAAATATAAAATACAAAGGGGAGATTTTTAATATGAAAAAAAACACGTTCAAGAAAAAAATAATGGTAGCTATGATGGCAATGCTTATGGCTGTAAGCATGGTATGTGTGAAGGCGGATGCGGAGACTGTTGGAACCGGGATGCGCGAGTCCATAACGGCATATACATTGTATGTCAGGGAAAATGAAAATACTAATCTGCTTGGGACAATGCGTATGACAATTCATTCTTCATATGTTCAAAATAAGTTTACGGCGGCAAGAGATTGCGGATTGGTAACAGTAACCGTATCCGAGAGAGCTTCTGATTTTGTAATGGATTCCATACAGTCATTGAAAGATGGTTATTCTATTGAGTTAACGAAATATGCAAAAAAACCAAGTAAAGTATATGGGGCGTGTACGGTAAATTATTAAATTTATAAGGTGGGAATGGCTGCCGCATTAAGAATATTTATATTGCGTCAGCTCATTCCTGCTTTTTGTTTTCGACAGGCGTATGTAGTATGTCCGATGGCAAAGCCGCCGGGACATGGCGTCAGCCCATGAGTTCTCGATTTACAAAGTAAATCGCAACATATGTCGAAAACAAGTTTGGAATGGGTTGATGTTCAGGATAAAGGAGAAAAGTATGAAACGAATAATAAAATATTGTGTCTGTCTGCTTGTTACAGTTGCTTTGGCGGTTGGGATATTTATAGCAGTAAAGCTGAATCAAAAATTTCCGGATAAAATTGTGTACAGCGGATATCAAGCATTTAGTGAGGATGGAATGTATTATGTGAAAGAAGAACGCTTATATTTTATGGATAATGCTACGGGGGAAAAGTCGGTAGTCTGTAACCGGGCAAACTGTGAACACAATGATAGTACATGTAATGCTTATATTCCGGGGATGGGAATCAGAATATTGGTTTATGGGCATTACATATATATATCGTATTTTGATAGTGACACTTTTACGAATGAAGCAGGAGAAACGTTCTATGAGGGTGATATTAAATTAATAAGGACAGGCATCAACGGAGAGGGAAGGAAGGAAATTTATGCGGCAGATTCCGGCGCAGTTTTAAATATGATGGCTATGGGGGATACAATATACTTTGCGGCATACACTTTTAATGGAGAATTTCAGGTGAACAAATATGATAGTGATTGTGCCATATATGCATACAATATCCGCTGGAATAAATTAAAATGCATAAAGAAGTATCCTCATACGGAAGGAATAACCTCGGAAGGGGTAGAAATTATCGGAATCAGCGATAAGGGCACGTTATATATTGAGCGTGATTATACGGAAGGTGATCCTCTTGTAGAATTTACTGTTGAAGAAGTTGGAGATATTGAAGATATAAATGAAATAGCAAAGAGCAAAATGACGGCAATAAGAGTGCACAAAATAGAGGAAATAAATATAAAAACAGGAGATTCGGACCTGCTTAGAACCATTGAACAAGATTATCCCTATTTTTTTGCACACAAAAATAAGAGATATTTGCAGATTACGGATTTTGAAACGGACATGCTTACGATGTGGGAGTGTGATGACCGTTTTACTGAGAAAAAGGAACTGTTTACTGCTGAGGATGCAGGAATCAACTGGCTTGGCGGATATATGCATGTAGTAGCTTCGGAGTATCTCAAGGCGCTGTATGATTGTGAGGAGGACCGATGGTATATAGCAAAGACGTCCTTTACGCAGGAGGGAACCTATATACCGGATACAAAGAAGGTAGACCGCGATAAAAATATTATTTATATAGATGCAACGGACTATACCGGCTATAAGGCAGGCGATCTACTGCCGGGCGACATAAGCAATTATGCGGTAAGAGACTGGAGCGTATTTCTTGAAGAAAATTATATCCCTTACGAGGATTTGACAGAGGAGCAGCTAAAAAGCCTGACATGGATTGATATTAAGTAGAAGGCGGAACTACTTAGGATAGTGCCTTCGTCTTTTGACTTAAAAAGCTTAAAAGCAATTTTATTTTTCCATTACATGAGTTGAATATTATTTTTATTTAAAGTATAATGTAGGATAGTTTTTAAGTTGAAAGGATAGTTTTTATGATTAGATTTAAGGTTGGAATTTTAGGCGCCGGCAACATTGCCGGCAAGGTTGCAGATACATTAGAAAAATTAGATGGTATGGAAGCATATGCCGTAGGTTCAAGAGATATAGAAAAGGCAGAAGCTTTCGGTGAAAAGTATAATATATTTAAACGATATGGTTCATACGAGGAGCTTGTAAATGATTCTGAGGTTGAGCTTATTTACATCGCAACCCCAAACTCGCTTCACGCAGAACACGCCCGCCTTGCCCTGAATGCAGGCAAGCCGGTTCTGGTTGAAAAGCCTTTTTCCTACAATGCGAAAACCACAGAAGAAATTTTAACCCTTGCAAAGGAAAAAAATTTATATGCGGCAGAAGCCATGTGGATACGTTCACTGCCCATATATCTCCGACTGCTTTACAATTTAAAGCTGGGCGTTATCGGAGACGTTCATCATGTTACATGCAGTATCGGCTATAAGGTTTTTGATAAGGAACGTATAAAGGATCCTGCACTTGGTGGCGGCGCCCTGCTTGATTTATGTGTATATCCCATAAATATGCTTCAGATGATTTTCGGCACGCTTCCGGCATCAGTTATTTCAGAATGCGCCAAGCTTCCAACTGATGTGGATGCGCAGGAGGTTTTGCAGCTTCGATTCGGAACGGGACAGACTGCTTCCGTCTTTGCAACCGTCATGTATAACGCTGACAATAATGCAGTTATATATGGTGACCGTGGCTATGTCCTGCTTGACAATATTAACTGCCCTACAGGCTTCCGTGTTTATAACGGTGACGGACAGCTTATTGATGATACAAAACTCCCTGAAAAACAAATATCAGGATATGAGTTTGAATTTCTTACTGCCAGAGACAATATAATTATAGGAAAAATTGAAGACCCTTACCAGCCACAGGAGCTTTTGATAAATACAATGAAGTTTCTTGATTATTTAAGAGATACGTGGAAAATAAAGTTTCCGATGGAATAAAAATACAGGACTGTCGCTTTCGCTCTTTTCAGGCGTAATGGTACTAAAAATTGCCCATCTGACATGGCTGTGTAATAACTGAAAACCACTTGAGGACGTTGGTACTTGAGCCAGCTTTCAGATGTATATATAGCAAGAAAAACACGCTTTCGCTTAACGTTTTTCTTGCTATATATACATCTGAAGACTGGCTCTTAGTACCATTACGTCGGAAATGAGCAAAAGCGGGTTTTCAGTTATTATACAAGCTATTGCCGGATGGGCAATTTAGTACTGACGTTTTTACACGCAATATCTTTCAATGTCGTCCATCATTCTTTTTAAATCCGGCACAGGTATCTGTCCCGGCGCGGAAGCCTGCCCCAGTGTCCCGAAGGTTATGTCGCTTCCGTAAAGCGCTCCCGATACTCTTGTTATTGCACCAATCGCTCCCATGGAAATTGCAACAATGGGTACATCAAGCTTTTCTTTTGTGTACGTTGCTGCTTCCATAAGTCTGTGTACGTCATGTATGTTTTCCGGCATGACGGCAATTTTTACTATGTCAGCGCCCATATTTTTCATGGCGATAAGCTTCCCTGTCATAAATTCCTGCTCCGGAGTTACGTCAAAATTATGATATGACATAATTATTTTAACGGCATTATCATGCGCCAGCTCTACAAGCTCCCTTTTTGACGAATTTCCGTCAGAAAGCTCAACATCCACAATATCCGCAAGCTTATTTGATATTACCAGTCTGTTTACCCCGTCAATGTCCGTAATTTCAGACGGCAGTTTTTGACCGCCCTCTTTTTCGCTTCTTATGGTAAAAAGCACTATTTTTCCCGACAGTTCACGCTGTACTGCCGTCATAAGCCTTTTTACCTCGTCAGGGCTTCCAAGTCCATGAAAATAATCAGCCCTTATTTCAACCATGTCAATCAACTGATTATTTTGTGAGACATTAATGAGGTTTATCTGACATAATATTTCTTCCTCTGTGCGCCCCATAACGGGCACACAGATTTTCGGACTTCCCTCGCCGATTTTTTTTCCTTTTATCTCAACAAAACTCATGACACATCAACCCTTACTGAACAAGCTCAAAATTTTTATCCAATAATGCCTCGCCAAGCTCCGCCGAGGTTACATCATGTCCATTTACACTTACTTCAGCTATAATACATGCGCCATTGCCTAAATCCTTGGCATAAATAGACTTTACGGTATAACTGTTTGCGTCCGTTCCTCTTTTTGAAAATGAATAATAAACCTTAGAGCCATCGGATAAAGTAAGCCCGGAATCAAGCTCATCCACAGCGCCCGCATCATTTGCCGTATCCTCGTCATAATAAAAATATAATTTTACAAGCTCCTCCGCCGTCATATCTTCATATATGGAATAGACCGCCTCATATTCAAAATTATCATCTTCAAAGACCACATAGTAAGCGCCCTCATATGTGCACTTAAGCCCTGGCAGACTTTCAAGAATATGAACCCTGACATCTCCATCCTCTATTATCATATCACCCTGAGGGTTTGTCACTTCAGGTCCGGTAGCCCCCGGATCAGTATCCCACGGCTCAGCAGGCACCGGATCGATAGTATAAATATAAGAAAAAATTTCATTCTTTATAACCTTCTGCATCCACTTTGTAATCAAATCAATATTTTCATCTAAGATACTCTCAAATTCAGTTTCCGTAAGCGTTGCGAGCTCATACACCTTCTTGCTGCTGTCATATTTTTTCGGAGTATTTGCAGATGTATCAACAACACATTCCATATTCATTTTCACGGTTTCGTCATCTACGGTAAGCAATATTTCATCAACATCAATCTTATAGGATATTCCCTTATTTATATCCATAAGCTTTCCGGAAATGCTGAGCTTCACATCATCTATACCGTCGCCCATTGTTATGTCCGCTGTAAATGAGTTGTCAGCCTTGTTAAATCTGCTTTCACCATCGGCAGAAAAAATATTGTCTCCGTTATCAAGAATGCCAAAATTAAATATAACATTTTTGGCAGCGTCCGTATTATCGACTGTAGAGTTATATACAAGCTCTACTGTCTCTCCATCTGCTGATACTGCCAGCTTGCCATTTGCATTTCCCTTCAAATCATGGGCTTCAAAAGAATACTCCAATGTCTCACCCATAAGATTAAAGCTCAATGCTCCCTGAACATCATTGTCATCCATATCGAGGAAAAAGTCGTATGACATGCTCACACCGTAAAGTGAAATCTGGTCTGCGGATGTAATCTTAACTACCTTTTTATCCTTAATATATACCTTTACAACAAAATCTCCGCTTATAAGTGAAGGTATCATTGCCTGAACCTGTGTTATGGTTGCGTCAAAGGTTGCATAATCCATTCCCGAATTTTCAAGAAGGGACGGGTCGTCTGCATATGTCTGCTTTACCCCATCAAAAATGGAAACAAATGCATTTTCAATGTTTTCTTCCTTTAAAGTAACCGTATATTCCTTTGCAGTAACCGTTTTTCCATTTACATCAATCTTGGCGTTTCCCTGCTTTTTAAACTCTGCCTTATCCCACAGCTCCTCAACGGCACTGACATATCCGGAATTAATATCCATCGCATCTTCATCGGAAGAATCATTGTCAAAGTAATCCAGCTGTAAAGCGCCGCTCATGGCAATTACCTGTGCATCATCCAGCTCATCACCTAAAAACGAACTGCACAGAGCTCCCAGAGGGTCGTCATTGGGAACCATAAAATAACCGTCAATAATATCCTCAAGCTCCACATAGGTATTCGTCTCATCGCCAAAGAGGTTGACCTTCATAAGAGTGTCGCCGTACGCAAGTGTCTCTATGGAATATTCAATCAGCTTATCAACAGGATTATAAACCTCGTCAATTACAAGATTCATGTTGAAATCCGTACCCGCTGCCTCAACAATGCCAAAATCCACATGCATCGTTCCGCCGCTTTCCTGAAGCTTGTTCTGAATATCCGATAAACCCAGAACATCATCAAGATAAACATCTTCCATTTCGACATTAAGCGTTGCTTCAAAGGCATCTATAACAACCTCTTTATCCGTCTTAAAAAGCTTTGGTATAAATATAACACCGCAGACGATTGCGGCAACGACAGCAATTCCGCCGCATATAATTCCTGCAAGCTTTCCGCCTGTCATTGGCTTTTTAACCTTTGGCGGCTTCGGCGGCTTTCCGCCTCCATTGCCTGCGTTTACAGGTGATGCCTGAGGTATCTGTTGGTTCATGCCAAATTGCGCCTGCTGTCCATTCATCTGCTGATTCATGTCAGGCTGTGTCTGTTGTCCATACATCTGCTGACCCATGTCAGGCTGTGGCATTCCATACGCTTCAGGCTGAACGGTATCGGGCTGCGGAATTTCAGGCTGCGTCTGCTGTCCATACGTCTGCTGACCCATGTCAGGCTGCGGCATTCCATACGGTTCAGGCTGAACGGTATCGGTCTGCGGAATTTCAGGCTGCGTCTGCTGTCCATACGTCTGCTGGTTCATGTCAGGCTGCGCCGTTTCAGGATTTGGAGTTGCCTGTTCCGGAATACCGTTGTTATAATTATTATCCATTCTATCTCTCCTTCTTAATAAACCTTAGCTTCCTCCTCCTTATTGAGAACTCTAAGGGCACCCTGTGCAAGAGCAAGAAGCTCATCTTCTCCTGCATATACGGTAACGTCTGCAATAAATGATACCATTTCTTTTATTCTGCCTGTTGTGTATGCGGAGTATGCAATACCGCCTGTAAGTATAATCTGGTCTACCTTGCCTGCAAGAACTGCTGCCTGCGCTCCTATGTCCTTGCAAACCTGATAGGAAAATGCATCGAGAACAAGCTTTGCATTTTCATCCTTTTTATTAAATGCAAGGTCCTCAACGTCCCTTGCGTCATTTGTTCCAAGGTAGGCGTTGTAGCCGCCTTTTCCCACAAGCTGCTTAATCATTTCCTTCTCTGTGTACTTTCCGGAATAGCAGAGCTTTACAAGCTCACCGTTTGGAACTCCGCCGACTCTCTCCGGTGAAAATGCGCCGTCACCGTCAAGGGCGTTGAATACGTCAATAACCCTTCCGTTCTTATGGGCTCCCACGGACACGCCGCCACCCATGTGAACTACGATAAGGTTAAGATCCTCATACTTCTTGCCAACCTCCTTTGCATATCTCTTTGCAACTGCCTTCTGGTTCAGCGCATGAAATATGCTTGTTCTCGGAAGCTCCGGATGTCCGGAAAGCCTTGCAACGTCCTGAAGTTCGTCAACAACTACAGGGTCTACAATAAAGGAAGGGATTCCAAGCTCGTCTGCTATTTCCTTTGCAATAAGACCTCCGAGATTTGATGCATGCTCTCCTCTCTTTGCCTCTGTCAGATCCTTTATAAGCTCATCCGATATAGCGTATGTTCCTCCCGGAATCGGCTTTAAAAGTCCGCCGCGTCCTACAACCACATCAAGGGTTTTAATATCAAAATTCTTTTCTGCAAGTACATTTGTAATAACCTCCTTGCGGAAATCCTTTTGCGCAACAACGCTGTCATACTGTGAGATAACCTCTGTTGCATGTCTTAAGGTCTCCTCAAAAAGTAATGTCTCATCTTCAAACACACCAATTTTTGTTGATGTTGAACCCGGATTAATAATAAGTGATTTATATCCCATTTTCATAGTTCCTTTCTATTATTATTTATTCTGCCATTGCCTCTGCAACAACTGCCGCAAGCGCGATAGAGTTGACCTTTGTCTCACATGTATCTGAACGTGACGTAAGTATGACAGGAGCCTTTGTTCCCGTAAGAATACATCCGTTCTTTGTGTTTGCCGTATGAACTAATGTCTTATATGTAATATTTCCTGCATGTATGTCAGGGAACAGTAAAATGTCAGCGTCTCCGACTATCTTTCTTCCCGTTGCACCCTTATGTCTTGCCGCCTCAGGGTCAATGGCAAGATCCATGGAAAGAGGTCCGTCAATGATGCAGCCCGTTATTTCCCCTGCCTCATTCATCTTTGTGAGCTGATCTGCCTCAACCGTGGCAGGCATTTTAGGATTTACTACCTCAACGGCTGCAAGAGGCGCAACCTTAGGATTGGCGATGCCGCATGCATGAACGACCTCAACGGTGTTGTTTATTATTCCTACCTTGTCCTCAAGCGTAGGGTAAGGAATAAATGCAACATCCGTAAGGAAAAACATTTTATCATATCCCTCAATCTCAAAAAGAGCCACGTGTGAAAGCGGCTTGCCTGTCCTGAGCCCAACCTCCTTGTCAAGCACGCTCTTAAGAAATCCCTTTGTGTCGATAAGTCCTTTCATATACATGTCAGCCTTGCCGTCATGCACAAGCTTAACAGCAGTAAGCGCTGCCTCTGTTGTATCCTTGACGTCGATAATCTCAAAACCGCTTATGTCGATATTAACGCTTGCGGCTATTTCCTTTATCTTGTCCTCGTCTCCAACTAAAATAGCATCTGCAATGTCTCTTTCCTTAGCGGCTGCAACCGCCTCAAGCACTGCGTCATCCTGCGCAACTGCAACTGCAAGCTTCTTCATGCTGCATGATTTTACTTTGTCCAATAATGCTTCAAAACTGTTCATTTGTCCTTTTCCTTTCTATCGCTTATTAACAGGCAATCTTAACCTGTCCTCCATGCACGGCAAGGCATAACGTCTTACCCTTTTATTACATTCATCGTGACTTTTTGCTTATCAGCACGTCCAATCCCGATGATATAATACACAAAATCACGGCAACCACACCGATTGCCTTATTTATGCTTTTTTGAATGTCCTTCCTGTGCTTAACCGCCTCCTTAAGCAGCTTCTTCTGCTCCTTTGTAAGCTTATATTTTATTGCCTTTTTCGGTTCTTTTACCTTTTTAGGCTTTTTTGCTTTTTTAACCTTTAATTTTTTTGCTTCCGCCAAGCTAAAACCCCCATTTCAAATTACATTGCATACAACTGCTTCGCAGGTTTACCCATAAGGGTTATTATACCACAGTACAATCGGTTTTATCAATACGGAAAAGCCTGCTTATTCCCCATCTCCCTTCGGTCTCGCTATCATATAAGACACGGTAAGCATAATTGTCATAAGCACCCAGCTTATGGGCTCGGTAAATGCAACGCCCTTATACGCAAGCACCGGAACAATCAGATTGGCAGACACAATTTTTACAACCATCTCCATGCCGCTTGAAAAAAGCGGCATTACCTTATGCCCCATTCCCTGTAGTGAGCAGCGAAGTATAAGAAGCGGTCCGAGCACATAGAAAAATACAATGCTTATCTTCATGTACATAACGGCTGCCGATATAATAGTTGCATCATCCGTGCTTGTTATCCATTTCAAAATTCCCTCGCCAAAGGTATAGCATGCGAAAATAAGAAATGTTGTTGCAATCGTAGCCATATAGATTGCCTGACGTATTCCCTGCCTCACGCGGGCAAATTTTCCGGCACCCATATTCTGACTGACAAATGTAGTCATTGCAACCGCAATTGAGAAAATCAATATTGTGAGCATGTCAAAGAGCTTTCTTGCAGCCGTATGCGCCGCAACGTACGCGGTCCCCAGCTTGTTTATGGCATTTTGAAGCACAATGGTTCCCACATTTACTATACAGCCCATAAGTCCCATGGAAAGACCCGTTGTGAAAAGCTCCGTATACTGCTTTTTCTCAAATCTCCACTCTCCCTTGGCAGGAACAATCATTTTAAACCTTTTAAAAATATATATCACGCAGAGGCTTCCTGCAATTGCCTGTGAAATTATGGTTGCATAAGCTGCGCCCTTTATTCCCATTGACAGAACCTTTACAAATAAAATATCAAGTCCGGTGTTTATAAGAAGCGCCGCAATCAGACAGTAAAGGGGCGTTTTGCTGTCCCCCACTGACATCAGTATATTTGCGCACAAATTATAAACGGCAGTAAATATAATGCCTGCCAGAATTATCTTCACATATGCAAGGGCATCCGCCATTATATCCTCCGGGGTCGCAAGCATTTTAAGCAAATCGTTAATAAAGAAATGACTGACCGCCGTAAGGATTACCGCAATGGAAAATGCAAGAACAATCGAGCCTGCAATATATTTTCTCATTTTTTTATAATCCTTTGCCCCGTAGCTGTTGGCAACGGAAATTGCAAAGCCCTGTGTTAATCCGTTCAAAAAACCTATTACTGTATTTGACACCACAGTTGTTGCCCCTACCGCGGCAAATGCGCTTGTATTTATATATGTGCTGACAATTTTACTGTCCACAAAATTGTAAAGCTGCTGAAAAATGCTTCTGCATATTATCGGTATTGCAAAAATTAAAATAACCTTCCATGGCGTTCCCTTTGTTAATTCTTTCATAGTTATGAAACCTCGTATATTATTAATATCCTATAGGTGTTTGCGAAACTTTGTTTTTTCAAATGTCCGTTATCCGGTAGAGACGTATCAGCATATAATACTTTGCAACATATTTATAATCCCCTTATTACCTTACCGCTTTGATAATAAGAAAGTAAAATATCTACATCCTCCTGTTCTATAATCTCACCCTTCACGGCGATACAGCTCCCCGGCGGATATACATATATGTTATTCTCCGCAAAGGTTCCCAGAAGCCCTTTTATCTTCTCGGTTTCCCATTCTTCCTCACTGTACCCATACTTTTCCTCGGATTTCACCTGCGCATCCTTGTCCAAATCCTTTAATACCTTATATAAATAATCGAAATCCTCCTCGCTGTCAAAGGGTGTTGATATAAGCACAATATGATGTGTTCCCGACATCTCGCATATTATGCCATGCCGTCTGAGCTTATCTTCAACAATTATTCCGTATTCCTTCGTACAAAAAACGATACGTGTGCTGTCATATGCAAAAATATGACTGTCCCTGTTCTTCAGGTTTTCAGGAAACAACACGATATTTTCAAATTCTGACGCCCTTTTCCTGAAATCTGCCAAAGCTTCAAGATAGCTTCTGTAATCATAAGAGCAAGCCCAATCTACTGCAAGCTCCATGCTGCAAAGCATAACATAGGAGGGGGAGGACGACATAAATACGGATTTATATTTTTGTACCGCCGGATTCAGCAATGGATTTATAACATGGAGCAGCGCCGTCTGGGTCATGGCAGGAAGCGTCTTGTGAAGGCTCTGCACCACAATGTCCGCATATGGTATGGCGCTTAAGTTGTCATTTTTATACATAAACGGCAGATGGGCACCGTGCGCCTCGTCCACGATAAGCATGATTCCATAACGATGAAGTATTTTGCTTATAGCGCAAATATCGGATATTATTCCCTCATACGTGGGACTTGTAATAACCATTGCCCCTATATCCTTCTGCTCTGCGCATATTGCTTCAAGCTCACTCGTATCAATGGAACCATAAATCTCACTTTTATGCCTACTACTTTCATGCCCGCCGCCTTCACCGCTCTGTATCTCAAGCTTTTTATATCCACCGTTTTCACCATGGCATACTTCATGCCTTTTATGCCCCCCGTTTTCACCATAGCATGCTTCAAGCCTCTCAGGCTCTATGTAAACAGCCTCAAGTCCTAAAAGCTGCACCGTATTTATAACGGACTTGTGACAATTTTTTGCCACGATAAGCTTTTTTGCTTGGGTAGCTGCAATTGCCGTCATTATTCCGCAGGTGGCCCCATTAATAAGATAATAGCTTGCAAACGTGTTATACACCTTTGCAAGCTCCTTCTGCGACCTGTCTATCATTTCCTCAGGCATATGTAAATCGTCAAGACCGTAAACCTCCGTTACGTCCATTCCGTAAACGTCAGATATAACCTCCATAACATTTACATTTCTGCTCTTACGGTTAAACCCTTTTCTCTTATGCCCGGGCATGTGCCATGGGATATTCTGTCCGTCAATATATGACTGTAAACCATTCACAATATGTTTTTTCAATGTAATTATGCTCCTTTATACATTGTCTCCGAAAAAGCGGCTGCCTGCCATAGCATCAACTGTAAATTGACATTACAGGTTCTCTTGGCAGCATAGCTACCCACGAAACTCATGACAGTGTCAGTCCCTCCACATCGGCAAGCGAGATTATTGTTAGCTCATCATCTGAGAAATCCGCCATATTTACAAGTCTGTTCGCCTGATTATTTATGGCGTTATCCAGATAATTTCTTGCGGAACGGGCATTACCAAAGTTCTCAGGCGGATACTCAAGCACCTCATTGAAATATCCCTCTATATGCTTCACAGCCTCATCGGTAATGGTATAATCAAGCTTTGCCGCCCTGTTGCGCATTATTGTAATAAGCTCCGACGCGCTGTAATTCGGAAATTCTATCGTCCTGTTAAATCTGGAGCGAAGACCCGGATTTGCGTCAAGGAAATCCTGCATCTCGTCATGATACCCCGCAACAATTACAATAAGGTCGTCACGGAAATCCTCCATCGCCTTATTTAACACATCGATGGCTTCCTTTCCGAAGTCACCCTCCTGTCCGGTTGAAAGGGCATAAGCCTCATCAATAAACAAAATGCCGCCCTTTGCCTTTTCCACAACCTCCATAACCTTGATGCCGGTCTGTCCCATATATCCCGCAACAAGACCGGAACGATCCACCTCAACAAGCTGACCCTTGGATAAAACTCCAAGGCAGTGGTATATTTTTGCAAGTATTCTTGCCACCGTGGTTTTTCCTGTACCGGGATTACCGAGGAACACAAGGTGATTGTTTGTAGGTGGAATTTCCAGCCCTTTTTCCTGCCTTATTTTACATATCTTAAGAAGGTTTACAAGGTTGTTTACCTCCTTTTTTACGCCCAGCATGCCTATAAGACCGTTCAATTCGCTTAACATTTCCTCAAGGCTTACCGCTTCCTCCGCCTCGGTTATATTGCCAATAAATTTATTCTCATCATTATTTTCTGCCTCCTGTGAAGGGGTTATGTCCGCATCAAGACTTCCGTCTGCTTCCGGCATATCGTGGGTATATACATCCATGTTTGCCCCAAAGAAAAAATTACGCGGTTTTTTATCAAGGCGCTCTCTGTCATCCCTTACCAGATCCTGTATTTCATCATATGACGGTTCACTATACTCCGCCTCGTCATAGCCGTACTTCACAACCTCCTGCTTAACCTTGCTGCCCGGCTTAAATGCTATTGTAGGCTTAAAGGATATCATTTTTCCCTGAATAATATCAATACTTTCACGAAGCATCATTATATATCCGGAAAGCGCAGCAACCTCGTTGGCGGTTACCTCCTCGTTACATGCAATAAAATCATTACCGATATAATTGAATGTCGTTACATACAGCATAATCAAGTCATAGTACTGGTTACTTATTTCTCCCGTCTCAGGTCCCACGTTTGACCTTACAAACGGCTCTAAGGATACGGGAGGTCTTTCCTTGATTTTTTCAGTTTTTAAATCCCATCTGTCTGCATATTTGGACAATTCCTTAAATGTATACGGCATTTTAAAAAATTCGTTTATGTACATTATTTCATCATCTGACAGTTCGCCGTCCGAATATGCAAGGTAGACAAGAAAATTAAGCATATCCGTCCTGTAGGATTCCTCTAAGGCAACCCTTCCGGCAGTACGGACATACTCAGCCCTTCCAATGCTTACAGCACGCCGATAGCATAAGTCATACATGGCAAGACTTTCCTGTTTTACTTTTACCTTCGGCTTTTTAAAACTAAACTTTAAATCCAATGCCATCTCTCTACTCCCAGTAAACTAATCTTATATATATTTCACGTATTATTGCAGCTCCAATGCTTTAAGCTCATGGTACAGCCTTGCAATGGGCAATCCCACAACATTATTGTAATCTCCGCATATGTCCTTTATGTATATGCCAAAGCTTCCCTGTATTCCATACGCTCCCGCCTTGTCCATGCATTCCCCTTTTGCAATGTAATCTTCTATTTCCTTATCCGTCATGGGATAACATGTAACCCTTGTACATTCATAAAAGCTGTGCGTGAATGCGTTTTCAAATGCATCCGTCCGCTGTATAGACAGGCTTCCAAAAATATCATTCTCATGTATATGCAGTGCCTCAGACTTCCCATTTGAATCCGGAGCATGCCACACAAAAGAAACCCCTGTATAAACCTCATGGATATTTCCCTGCAAGCTTCTTATCATCTCCACCGCTTCATCAGCCGAGGCAGGCTTCCCAAGTATATTTCCGCCTATGGAAACAACCGTATCGGCGCCTATGACAAGTATATTTTCCAATGCGGTATTGCTTCCTGTGGAAGCAGCGCATTGAGATATTTTCTCCGCATACCTCTGATACACATCACTTGCCTTAAGCAAGGAAAGCTTTTGCACAACTATTTCAGACTCTTTATCAACAATTACCTCATCTGCATGGGAAGGTATAATTTCAAAGGCGTATCCCGCCTGCTCCATAAGCTCACGTCTCCGGGGCGATTGGGATGCCAAAATAATTTTTCTCATATATTGCCTCACAAACATAAAAAAGCTCATGACTAATTTTACACCAATCAGCCATGAAAGTCAAAGACCCTCGCGGCAGTCGCCAAATAGCTGAAAGCAGTCATTTGGCTCGTTGCTCGCAGGAATAAACGGAAAAATTCAACTTTAATAACATTTTTTATTTTTTGCTCAAAAATTTCTTTTCAAGCTCAAGCAAATCCATTTTTCTCTCTTTCATCCTTTTGCATGGGATTCCTACATATATACCCCATGCATCAATACTTTTATTTACCAGGGACATACTGCCTACGGAACAGCCCTCACCGATTGTTACATCAGGTAATATACTTGACCCGGTGCCGATGATGGAATGTTTTTTTATTGTGACTGTTCCCTCCGTCACATTTCTGAATTTATCGGGAAGCATAGGATTTGTTAAAGCCGCTCCGCTGTAATCATCACTTACTCCATACACGACGCAGCGGGATGATAATGTAGTAAAATCCTCCATAATAATACCTGCATCACCGCCAAACAAACCGCAATATGCGGCAATGTGAATATAACTTCCCAAGCTTATATTTCCGCTTAAAATACAGAAATCATCTATTCTCACATTATCTCCGATGCTGATTTTGTCTGCTCCGTATATTGTTGCATTTCTGCTTATTAACACATTTTTTCCATAGGACTTCAAGCCTATTTCCTTTAGTTCTTCCTCACTGTAAAAACTCGTTTTCATCAATCATCCTCCTCAATATGCTCGCAGCCCTGCGCAATTATTGTCCGTACATGGTTATCCGCAAGGGAGTAAAAAATGGATTTTCCCTCCCTCCGGCTTTTCACAAGCTTATTCTGCTTTAAAATTTTGAGCTGGTGCGATATTGCCGACTGGGTCATGTTAAGCGCCGCCGCCAGATCACAGACGCAGACCTCCGCCTCAAAAAGCACGAACAAAATCCGTATTCTCGTGGAATCCCCAAAAACCTTAAAAAGCTCCGCCAAATCATAAAGCTCCGTTTCCGGGGGCATTTTTTCATTAACGATTTTTAAGAGATGGTCGTGTACCTCTACCGTATCACAGCATTCTATTTTCTTTGCTTCTGCCACATAATCACCCTTTCATTAATATAATCAATTGCGAAACTCCATTTTGTCAAAATTTGAGTTGTAGAAAATATACAATTTCATAAGCAAGGTGCTTTGGAGCCGCCAGCGCTTAGCGAGGTATTTTCGAGCTTAGCGCCGTTGCGAGCGACAAGCAGCGCAAGCGTGCCTTACGTTGAATTGTATATTTTCTACAACGTATTATATGAAAACAAAGTTTCGCAATTGCCTAATTACATCTCCGCACAAACAGCGCCCTTATGGCGTTTATAACCGCAATAACCATTACGCCCACATCGGCAAATATTGCAAGCCACATATTGGCAATTCCCAACGCTCCCAGAACAAGGCATATAAGCTTAATGCCGATTGCAAAATAAATATTTTCGTATACAATTCTCAAGCATTTTCTTGCAATTCCGATTGCAACAGGTATCTTAAGCGGGTCATCGTCCATAAGCACGATATCCGCCGCCTCAATAGCAGCATCCGAGCCAAGCGCCCCCATTGCAATACCGATGTCCGCCCTTGAAAGCACAGGCGCATCATTTATTCCGTCGCCTACAAATGCAAGCTTTTCCTTTTCTCCCTTTTGATCCAGAAGCTCCTCAACCTTGGAGACCTTATCAGCAGGAAGAAGCTCACTGTAAACCTCTGATATGCCGAGGGTATCTGCAACATTTTCGGCAACAGCCCCCGCATCTCCCGTAAGCATAACCGTCTTTTTGATGCCTGCCTTATAAAGTCCTTCTATTGCAGCCTTTGCACTTGGCTTTATCATATCGGAAATGAGAATGTGCCCCGCATATTTTCCATCTATGGCAACATGTACTATCGTCCCCACATGGTGACAATCCTTATATTCTATGCCGAGCTTTTGCATAAGCTTACCGTTTCCCGCCACAACGCTTATGCCATCCACCTTTGCCGTCACGCCATGACCGCTTATCTCCTCAAGGTCTGTCACCCTGCTTTTGTCAGCAGGCTTTCCGTAAGCCGCAAGCAGGCTTTTACTTATGGGGTGGGAGGAATAGCTTTCCGCAAGGGCAGCATACTCAATCAGCTTTTCATTTTCAAGCTCATTGTGGTGTATGCCTGCAACCTCAAAAACTCCCTTTGTCATGGTCCCCGTCTTATCAAATACAATATACTTTACCCTGGACAATGTTTCAAGATAATTCGAGCCTTTCACAAGCACTCCCTGTTTGCCGGCGCCTCCTATGCCCGCAAAGAAGCTTAACGGTATACTGATTACAAGAGCGCATGGACAGCTTATTACAAGAAATGTAAGCGCTCTGTACACCCATACACCCCACTCAGGCGAAGCGCTCATAAACAGCATTCTTGCAAGAGGCGGTAAAACCGCGAGGGCAAGAGCGCTGTAGCAGACAGCAGGGGTATAATACTTTGCAAATTTCGAAATAAAATTTTCTGATTTTGATTTTTTGGAGCTTGAATTTTCCACAAGATCCAAAATCTTTGAAACCGTAGATTCCCCAAACTCCCGCGTCGTTTTTATTTTAAGCACTCCCGACATATTTATACAGCCGCTTATAACCTCGTCGCCTGCTTTCGCATCTCTCGGAGCGCTCTCGCCCGTAAGCGCGCTTGTGTTCAGAGACGCATTTCCCTCCACTATAATTCCGTCAATGGGGATTTTCTCGCCCGGCTTTACGATAATAATCTCTCCTATGGCAACCTCGTCAGGGTCAACCGCCACTATATCCCCGTCTCTTTCAATATTTGCGTAATCAGGACGGATGTCCATAAGCGCGCTTATATTCCTTCTGCTCTTTCCCACTGCATAGCTTTGAAAAAGCTCGCCAATCTGATAAAACAGCATAACGGCTACGCCTTCTTTATATTCACCAAGACATACGGCTCCCACAGTTGCAACAGCCATAAGAAAATTCTCGTCAAAAACCTGTCTGTTTAAAATACCCTTAAATGCTTTCTTTAATATATCATAGCCAATCACTATGTAGGGTATCATATAAAGCCCGAAGGCAAGCCAGCCGGAAACAGAAAGAAATGAAAAGCCAATCATAAGGACTGCTGCCACTATAATTCTTATAAGCACCTTTTTCTGCTTTTTTGTCATAATTTATCACCTCTGATATTTTACTTAACAGACATGGGCTGTCGCAATAAGGATTTGTTTTCTTAGTAACTATGCCTTTTAAACAAAGAAAAGCGGAAGCTAAGTAACACGTTGGAGCGTTCTTTGTTTAAAATGCATAATGAAAGAGCATTAAAATCCTTATTGCGACAGTCCCATAACTATTACTTAAATATATATTTCACAGTCATCCTCAACCTTTTTACAGCTTTTAAGTACATCCTTCATAACTGCCTTCGGGTCGCTTCCCTCATCAAATTCCACATTCATCTTAAGCGTCATAAAATTGACGGTTGCATCCTTAACCCCTGCCGTCTTTTTGGCAGCCTCCTCCATCTTATTTGCGCAGTTTGCACAGTCCACTTCAATTTTGTAAGTTTTTTTCATACTATTATTCCTCGCTTTCCAATAAATATTTTACGCTCATTCGTTTTATCTTATGAACAATCATTCATATGTTTGATTATATTATAGCTGCTGTGACGTATTTGTCAAGGGGTATTGTTTACTTTTTCTTCCTACTTTTTCTTCCTATTTTTTCTTCATTATACAAAAATTTAACGAGCTGATGTTTCTTCCAAATATCTTATTGGATTTTGACAAAACTTATTTGCCTTTGAACTTTTCATCAATTCTACTACTTCATTTCTATCTGGAGGATATATTTTACCCTTGTATAAAATCATTCCCTCCATTTTTATAAAAAAGTTTAATATCCGGTCTAATAATTTTTTAGATAATGAACGCAAATCAAATCTACAGCTTATCTCCTGCACGAAACCATTTTCATACAAAAGCCGAATGCATGTCTCGTTATCCTTTCCATATTGAACTATATCCTGTGCCCAGCTTTCCTGCTTCTCCAAAAAATCTATATTTATTGAAGCTATACTGCGTGCATTCCATGATAATATTTCATCTTTATCTGACAATTCACACATTTCTATTTTCTGTTTTGGTACCAAATAGCAGTCAAACTGCCACAATGCCATATCTATTCCCCTTTTCAAATCATATAAGCGTTTGCGAAACTAAGTTTTTCTGTATTAAATTCAATCTGACCCATAAACGGAAGGTGGTATCATCTCAATCTTCACTCAATACCTTCCACATGTGTTCTTAAAAAATCAAAATATTTTTGTCCATCATCATTTCCGTCCTCATCAGGCTCGAAGATTTCTTTTCCCTCCATCATATATGCCCTGAGCAAATATTCTGTGGCGTTTTTTTCATCTCCGATTTCTAAACAGCATTCTCCCAGCCGAAGCATGATAAACGGATTTCCATACCCCTCGCCGCTCAGATTTCCTCTTGCTTTATCAAAGCATTCGTGTGCCTTTGCATATAGTTTCTTTTGGAAATAAACATCGCCAATGGCAGCTAAAAACCATATGGTTTCACTGTAATACTGTTGCGGCTCCGGTATGAGATTAAGCCCTTCCTGCCATATCCGGATAGCTTCCTCATATTGTCCTTCTTCCTCAAGCCGGTTGCCTTTTTCTGCTAATTCATCCAGCTTAGTTTTCAATTCCGGCGTTATTTCATCATCAATTCCCATTTCCTTCCTCCTTTGAAAATAATCCAATAACTATACCTCCCAAATCCCGACTTATCGCACCGCTTACAAAATTTTCCTTTGACATTATTTTCTCATATTAATTTTTGTATAAAAAGTATTAGTATTTAGTAATAGTCTCTGCGTATATTGGTAGTATATTATGTATTCCGTGAGGTTTTGGGATCTTCCCTCAAATCTCTGCTGGTATTCCCCGTATATGTCCCTTGTTTTTTCTACCCGTTCTTTTAAGCCAGCGTATCTGTTTCCCATGTCGTCCAATGTTTTTGCATTCAGGCTTTTTATGTCCGATACCCCGTCGGCCACTGCCCTGCAGCCTTCTATGTTTTCTTCCGTGACCCCGTAATGCTCCGCCAGCCCGCTCAGGATTCCTTCCAGACTTTCTTCTATTACGGCGGTTTCGCTGTCGTCATGCCCGTATATTTCATATATGTAGCAGGTCTGTTCCAGCACATACATATTAAAGTGTAAGCATAAAATATAGCCAAAAATAAAATTAGCGAACTATATCCTTTGAAATAATTTCTCCATTTTCTATGTTAACTAAAAAACGTCTTCCATAAAAATCGATTGCTCTACAGTTTCCATCTACTATATCAACTCCCACATATGGACTTCTGACAGTTCCACCAATAACAACTGGTGCTGGTTTTATTCTCCAAACCAATTGCAAATCCAGTGTATAACAAAATACATTATCATATCCACCATCTTCGTCAGTTTCAAACACAGCAATCACCTTTCCTTCATAAACTACTGCTTCAAGAATTTTATTATTAAATTGTAATTCATTTCCATCTAAAAATATTTTGTTATTTTGAATTTCTATCATTGTTTAATTGTCCTTTCATTTGTAAATGTTCCAACGTTTTTTCCATTTATAATTAAATCATACTGTTGCCCACCACCATCGAATCCAAACAGAGGATTGACTTCCCCATTTCTCAAACGTCTTCCTGCTTCCAAATTAACATCACAAATATATTCAGGTATATATGGCAATGCAAATTTATTTTGTATTTCATGTGGCGTCAGTCCAGCAATATCCTCTGCTTTCATGACCCAACCACCTTGCATCCTTAAATTAACTTTATCATAAACACGTACATATACTGCGTTTTCCGTCAATTGAATTTCTGTCACATTTGTTCCTTGTTTATAGGGTGGCTCATATCCCATCGTTTCTTTAAATATCTTATTTACATCTTCCGCTGAAGATGTATTAAGAATCTTATAAGCAGATGAACCGCCACTCTCTACACTCCTCCCTAACACTGCATTCTGGCTTATCACATTAAGGGCTGCCTGTCTATCTGCCTTGTATATTCCTATTATTTCTGCCTCAGTAAGTCCTTCCTGTGGTCCGTCCTTCAGAAATCTTTCATATGCCTTTCCGTCACCTTCTGCGATTTCTCCATACAGTGAGTATTTTCTACCGGAAATATCGGGTGCGTCTATATTGCTTACTTCTTTTTTATATTCCATAATGATCAATTAATAGATATGCAGAAGTTATAGGTTATTTAATGTCCAAAAGTATAATCCTGATTTAAATTATACATATCCCATACTTTTTTTCATAATACCTATTAAAATTCATAATATTATTCCAAGGATTACCCTTTTTCATTCCATTATCAAATTCGACTGAATCTTGTAATTTACTCTCATTTTTGCGAATTTTCTCCTGTAATTTCTTTGATATGCTTTCTTTGTCAATTTGAAAACTTGCTTTTCCTTTTTCTTCTTGAAAAATACATGCATCAAAATATAACACAGCAATATAAACATCACTTGCATTTCCTTTAATCAATTCATTTAAGGCATTATTATAAATTCTTTCAATATCTCCAATGTTATGGCTTTGCTTATAAAAACAATTCACAAGCACAGCATTGATGTCTGTTGGAAATACATCTGATGCAAACTCGGAAACAACCACTTCATATTCTCCCTCTCCACGTAATAATTTTACTACCTCGTCTTTCTCTATTGCTTTATTTATCAACTCTATATAGTCCATTTTTATTCTCCTTTAATCAATATTAATCCTTGTAATGTTGTATCTTTAAGTGGTATTGTATTTGTTATCGCCTCTGGAACACCTCCAGAAGTCTTTCCACCATGAATCCATAACTTATTCGCTCCAGTTTCATTCCCACTTGGAATGCGTATATTCAGCTCAGACGTATTAGGAGCATCAATTCTGATTAAACCACCGCCATCACTAAAATATCCCTCTGGGAAACCCCAACTCTTTTTCTATGATTGAAATGTTTCCATTTGCTCTTGCTATTACATCATCACAATAATTCTTTGATATATCAAATAAGCAATTATCATCTGCGTTGTATTTCTATTTTGTTATTTTTTTATCCACAATCTGACCAGATTCTGCTTCAATCAACAAATTTATGCCTGTAAATGTAATTATACTTATATGCTGACAATTTTTTTTTCCAATTGATACAATAGTTTGAGATGCCAATGGTTTAGTAATATCATCTATTTCCCAAATTTTATTGCCCTCAAAATCAAATGCAACCAGATTATTTGTAGGATTTTCATTTGAATACTTATTCCTTATTACCACACACTTTTCAAATTCTACAACTTCTGCTATTTTTTCGCTGAATATAATTTGTTTTTCGGCAAACCATATCATGTTCTCTTTATATGAATATTTTTTTTCCATTTTACTCACCTATTAGCCTTTCATTTACAAAAGCATCTTCATCAATAAATTTACCCATTGTGTCAAATTGCTGTCCACCTCCATTTCCCCATCCCTCAACAGAATTAGCAATACCTGTTTGCAAATTGAAATCTGGATTCACATTAACATCACAAATATGTGTTGGCACTTTCGGCAATGCATATTTATCCGTTATTTGGTCTGGTGTCAAACTTTCAATATCACTTTTTTTCATAAGCCAACCACCCAACTTGTTTGACGTACCATCTACGTTATATGAAAATACTCTTACGTATTCTTCATTACCCGCTTTGACTACTTTCACTTCAAAATCCTGATTGTATGGAGGCTTGTCATATCCTCTTGCCAACCATTGGCTATTAGCTACCTCTGGTGCTTTTATTTCTATAACTTCTAAATTACCCGTATCAATGGTCTTTAAACCACTCTCTATGCCCCTCCCTGACACTGCATTCCTGTTTATCGCATTAAGGGCTGTCTGTTTGTCCGCCTTGTATATTCCTATTATTTCT
>DKZK01000007.1 GCA_002493625.1 Lachnospiraceae bacterium UBA7076
ATTTAGCATTTCTGATAAGTTTTTGTTGCCGTATTATCTGAATTATGCTAGAATATATGGAGAATACAGAATTGAGAGGTAATCTATGGAGTATATGATACGAGAAATACAAAAACAGGAATATCCGTTACTGGATAATTTTCTATATGAAGCAATTTTTGTTCCAGAGGGTATCGAACCTCCAACCAAAAGTATTATTTCATCTCCCGAATTACAGATTTATGTTAAGCATTTCGGAGACTCCAAAGATGATTGGGGATTAGTGGCAGAGGTTGGCGGTAAGATTGTTGGGGTTGTTTGGGTTCGCATTATGAACGATTACGGACATATAGATGATGAAACGCCCTCTTTGGCAATCTCTCTTCATAAAGAATACCGGGGCTTTGGCATTGGAACGGCTATGATGAAAGAAATTCTTACTCTGCTTAAATCACATGGGTACAGTTGGGTTTCTCTTTCTGTTCAAAAAGCCAATTATGCGGCAAAGATGTATTTAAAGATTGGTTTTGAAATTGTAAGGGAGAATGAAGAAGAATATATTATGGTGTACCAGCTATAATTAAAGAAAGGACATTCCATTTATGAGAATCCGACCATATATACCAAGCAAAGATTACGAATATGTATCAAAATGGATTGATGACGAAAGAACTCATGCTTTTTGGTGTGCAAATCTTTTGCCATACCCCATGACACAAAAATCTTTCCATGATTTATTAGAGAAAAATGCAACGGACTGGACAGACAGTGCTTATGTCGCAACCGAAAACAACGGACAGACAGTAGGCTTCTTCTGTTATTCTGTCAATACAGCAGACAATATTGGTTTTCTTAAATTTGTTATTGTTGATAAAACCAAACGTGGAAAAGGTTACGGAAAAGAAATGCTGAATTTGGCTCTGCAATTCGCTTTTCAGATAACCGGCGCAAAAGCGGTTCAACTAAATGTTTTCAGTGAAAACGTATTAGCAAAGCAATGTTATGAAAAAGTTGGCTTTGTTGAAAGAAAGATTGATAAAGATGTATTTGCATATAAAGACGAGTTGTGGAGCAGATGTAACATGATAATTTCAAAACAATCATTCTAATTTTCAGAAAGGAAACATGACTATGGTATTAGGAGAACGGATAAAGAGAATACGCACGTTCCGGGGCTTGACACAGCGTGAACTAGGCTTGAAATTGGGATATGAGGAACGCAATGCTGATGTTCGTATTGCACAGTATGAATCCGGCTATCGTGTTCCCAAAAACAACACTCTAATGGAAATGGCAAAGATATTGAACGTCAATTATATTCATTTTATTGGTGTTACACCCGGCTGCGCCGAAGATATTATGCTCACATTCCTTTGGCTTGACGAAGATGACCGTAGCACAATCCATTTATTTCAGCTTGTCCGCAATCCCGGCAAATGCAACGCTTCTGATGATAAATCGGTACGTTACTACGACAATGACGACTGGCCTGCTCATGCCCCGGTAGGTATGTGGCTAGAGTACGGTTTAGTCAATGATTTCATGCGGGAGTGGTGTCTGCGGAAAGAACAGTTGAAGAATGGAGAGATTTCCGAGGACGAATATTTTGAGTGGAAAATCAACTGGCCTGCTACGAGTAGTAGTGTTGATGAAAAAGGAAATGACAAGAAAAATAATAGTTATCAATGGAAATCTATCTAGTTTTTACAATGAAATGCGCATATAATATAAAGTAAACATATAAGAATGGAGTGATAATATGAAAAAGACTACTGCTAAAATTATCCAAATAAGTGACATAATACAATGGAACGAAAAAAAAGAACTTGAATTATCTCCTAAATATCAACGCAATTATGTATGGAATGAAAAAGCTAAAGCATATTTAATCGATACAATAATTCGTGGTTTGCCCATTCCTCCTATCTTTCTTCGGCAAAAAACAGATGTTACTACAAAATCGACAACACGAGAGATAATTGACGGTCAGCAGCGCATTAGAGCAATTTTAGAGTATATCGTAGAGGAGGGCTTTGCCATTAAAACTGCCCATAACAAAGATTACGGCGGAAAAAAATATTCCGAATTGGACGAAGATGCCCAAGAATCTATGTTAGAATATGAAATACTTGCTGAAGTAGTTACAGAAAAAGACGAAAGCTCTATTTACGACATGTTTGCACGCTTAAACTCCAATAATTATGTTCTGAACAAGCAAGAAATCCGCAACTCAAAATATTGGGGAGATTTTAAAGTTTTTATATATCGTCTTGCATCTCAATATAGGGACTTTTTCTTAAATAATAGACTGCTCGGGGATAATGATTGTGCCAGAATGCGTGACGCTGAATTAATTACTTCTATGGTTATCGTATTAAAAGAAGGTATTGTATCAGAGTCACCTGCTTTTGTTGATAACATATATTTGAAATACGATAAAGACTTTGATGATATTGACATGATTGAAAATCAGTTTAATTCTGTAATGAGTATTTTATCACGCATTTATGATTATTTGAACGGAAACTTGGGGTGTTTTGAAAATAAAAATTATTTCTTTACCCTTTACTGCACTATTGTAAACCAAATGTATGGCATACCATCTTTTGCTTTACAAAGATATACACAATTTGACTATTCTTCTATTGAAAAGAATTTTTCGCTTTTGATTGATTCCTGTATCCAATTTATACATGATTATGACACCAATATTGCTGACAAAGATAATAAACTTGGATTGTACTATGAGTTTTCTGAATTTGCCAAACACCACAAACAACGAACAACAGGTAAAGCAGAGCGTATAAGCCGTATTGCCTTCTTAAATTCAAACATAGGAAGTATAATCAATGACAACGAATGAAATTAAATCCTCTATTATAACATGGAATAACTGGGCTAGTAATCCTCATGTGCAACGATATGATATTGCTCTGCTGAAAATATGGATACAATTTGAACGCTTTTTATCCGAATTAATAATTACTTATTCCACAGGACAGCCTTCTGAAACAGGCTATTCACCGAATTTAAAGATACGATTTCAAAATGAAGAGCAATTCAACGCATTTATGAGAGAAGGTAACAAAAAATATGTTGAATATTTAGGTAAAATAGAAAAACTATCAAAACATATTTTTATCAATGATCCTTTTGATATTATTTTTCTTGATGCGACTAATAAAACTGCTTACGAGCAACTAAAGGCTTTGAGAAATTATATCGCCCATGAAAGTGGTGAGGCAAAATCAAAGCTCATCAATTTATGTTTCAGTGGAAATGCAAATAACTTTTTAGAGCCAAATCTCTTTTTACTTACAAGAGAACGCTCCACTAGAAATACCTATTATACATACTATACTACTATTATTCAAAATATCGCAGAGTTACTTGTTGATCCTCCCACATGATTTTAGGTATCAAGAAGGTATCACGCCCCACATCAAAAGCCGGAAAGTCCGCTATTTATGCGGCTTCCCGGCTTTCTGTTTACTATTCGAACTCTATCGTTCCCGGCGGTTTTCCCGTACAATCATACAACACGCGGTTTACCCCCTTTACCTCATTCACAATACGGCTTGTCACCTTGGCGAGAACCTCCCACGGGAGCTGCGCCGCCTCGGCGGTCATAAAATCACTGGTGGAGACAGCGCGGAGCGCTACAGCATAATCATAGGTTCGCTCGTCACCCATTACTCCGACACTCCTCATGTTTGTGAGAGCGGCAAAATACTGACCGAGCGTCTGGTCAATTCCTGCATTTGCAATTTCCTCGCGGTAAATAGCATCTGCCTCCTGAACGATTCGAACCTTATCCGCAGTGACCTCACCCACAATACGAATACCTAAGCCCGGTCCCGGAAATGGCTGACGGAATACAAGATATTTCGGTATGCCAAGCTCAAGTCCCGCCTTTCTCACTTCGTCCTTAAACAATAAACGGAGCGGCTCAATGATTTCCTTAAAATCAACATAATCAGGCAGCCCGCCTACATTGTGGTGGCTCTTTATAACTGCGGAATCTCCAAGCCCCGATTCTATCACGTCAGGATAAATGGTTCCCTGAACAAGGAAGTCTACGGCACTGATTTTCTTTGCCTCCTCCTCAAATACACGGATAAATTCTTCTCCTATTATCTTCCTTTTGTCCTCCGGCTCCGTTACTCCTGCAAGCTTTCCATAGAAGCGTTCCTGCGCGTTGACACGGATAAAATTCAAGTCATATGGTCCCTCCGGTCCAAATACGGCTTCCACCTCGTCTCCCTCATTCTTGCGGAGAAGTCCATGATCCACAAAGACGCATGTAAGCTGTTTTCCCACTGCCTTTGCGAGCAGAACGGCGGCAACAGATGAATCAACACCACCGGAAAGGGCGCATAACACCTTACCGTTTCCTACCTTTTCCCGTATTTCATTTACGGTTGTCTCAACAAATGAATCCATGCGCCAGTCACCGGAGCAGCCGCAAACCTTTGTCACGAAATTGAAAATCATTTTCATTCCCTCTTTAGTGTGCATAACTTCGGGGTGGAACTGAGTTGCATATAATTTTTTCCCGGCACACTCCATTGCAGCAACAGGACATACCTGAGTACTTGCTGTAACAGTAAAGCCCTCAGGCGCACTTGCAATATAGTCTGTATGGCTCATCCAGCAGATTGTCCTTTCAGAAACGTTTTCAAAAAGCACGCTGCTTCTGTCAACGGCTACCTCCGTATGTCCGTACTCACTGACAGGCGCAGTTTCAACCCTGCCTCCAAGCGTGTACGCCATAAGCTGTGAGCCGTAGCATATTCCAAGTATCGGAATACCCAGCTCAAATATTTCCTTGCTGTATCTTGGGGAAGCCTCAGCATAAACGCTGTTGGGACCGCCTGTGAAAATAATGCCCTTCGGATTCATTTCCTTAATCTGATCAATGGAAATCGTATATGGGTGCACCTCCGCATATACGTTACATTCCCTGACCCTGCGCGCAATCAACTGATTGTATTGTCCACCAAAATCAAGTACAATAATTAGTTCCTTTTTCATCTGTCTCTCCTCTCACTATCATTTGAACTTAGGTGATTACCTATCAAAGCACTAAATTACACTAGGGCTGTCGCAATAAGGATTAAAATCCTTATTGCAACAGCCCCATATGTATATTATATTACATCATACTTTGTATAACTTCCTCCGCCTTGTGAAGCTGAAGGTCGTCCTCATAATCAAGATTTACCGCGTTGGTTCTGTCCTCAAGCTCAACCTCATAGTCCGGCTCAATGCCGATTTCATGAATATCGTTTCCGCCCGGAGTGAAATATTTTGACACCGTAATCTTGATGGCAGTACCGTCTGAGAGAGGAAGGATTGACTGTACAATACCCTTTCCAAAGGTTGTGGTTCCCACAAGCTCTGCGGTATCCGTATCCTTCATTGCCCCCGCAAATATCTCTGACGCACTTGCGCTGTTTCCATTTACAAGCACAACCATCGGAATATCTATGCAGTGATCATCCTTGTCATCAAAAGAAGACGTAATTTTTCCATCCCTGTCCTTGGTGGTTACTATATTTCCACCGTCAAGCGTGTATGCGCACATATCCACAACTGCGTTTAACAGTCCTCCTGGATTATCCCGCAAGTCAACGATAAGCCCCTTTGCGCCCTGCTTTTCCAAATCCTCCACAGCTTCCTTATACTCCTTTGGAGTATTTTCATAAAACTGTGTTACGGAAATGTAGCCTACATTGTTCTCCAGCATTCTGTAATCTACGGAAACATTTTCAACCTCTGCCCTCTGAATGTCAAACTCAACATATTTGTCCTCAGACGGTCTGTACACCTTTATATGAGCGGTTGTTCCCTTTTCACCCCTTATCATCTCAACAACAAGGGAAAGCTCCTGGTCTGTAATTTCCGTGCCGTCAACCTCAACTATGACGTCGTCCGCCTTAACGCCTGCCGCCTCTGCGGGGCTTCCCTTTATAGGACGGACAACCGATACCTTCATTGTAGCATCCTGTGTGACAACAGCACCCACTCCAAAATATTCGCCTGAATTATCCTCAAGCAAATCCTGATATTCTTCCTTTGTGTAATATACGGAATAAGGGTCATCCAGACCATTCATGATACCGTCATAAAAGGATTCCTCCTGAACCTCAGGGTCAATGTCAAAATAGTAATAATTATCTATGTACTTATTAATCTCGTTTACCTTTGCCTGAACGTCCTTGTCATCAAGCATTTCCGAAACGTCCTTGCCGTTTTTTCCTTCCTCCGCCTGCGCTTTTCCGCCTGTATTATCCTTCATGCTGAGGTTTGGCGCGCTGCATCCTGCTAAGGAAAGTGTTATTGCCAAAAATGTTCCTAATACCAAAAATCTTTTTTTAATCAATTTTATTCGCTCCTAACTATTATAAGTAAGGTAATGGATCAACATAGCTTCCGTTAATTCTGACAGCTATATGACAGTGAGGACCGGTGGACTGTCCGGTGCTTCCTGCATACGCTATTACCTGCCCTTTTGCAACTACTGTTCCATATGATACCGCAAATGCGCTGTTATGTCCATAAACAGTTGTCATTCCGCCGCCGTGGTCTATAACAACATAATTTCCAAGTGAATAGCTCCAGCCTGCCGTAATAACGGTTCCGCCCTCAGCAGCATATATCGGAGTTCCGGTCGGACACGGTATGTCTATTCCATGATGGAAGGACATTCCGAGAAGACTTCTTGGTCCAAAATATGATGATATGTAAGTATAGTTTCCGGGAACCGGCCATCCAAGAGCGCCTCCCGTATAGTATGTCTGATTTCCACCACCGCCTTGCGCCGCTAAAGCTGCCAGTCTTTGCCGTTCCTTTTCCTCTGCCTCCGCAATGGCTGCGTCAGTTGCCTCGATATCCGCCTGATATTTTGCTACCAGATCTTCATATTCGTCCATTGAGTTGCCATAATTATCAACCTGCTTCTGCTTGCCGTCAATCATAACCTGAAGCGCTTCCTTACTGTCATTCAGCTCCTCCTCAACAGCCTCAACAGAG
>DKZK01000038.1:0-80419 GCA_002493625.1 Lachnospiraceae bacterium UBA7076
ATAATTTCATTCTCTGCATTTTCTATATTCTCTATATTTTCATTCTCTGTATTTTCCATATATCCTCCAAAAAGCAAACAAAAGCCTTAATCAATTTCAAGGGAATCTATGATTACATCGCCAAATATTTTATCCTGACGAATGGCAACATGTCCCATTTTTGTAAGCTCAAGTATTGCAAGAAATGTAACTATAATATTTATCCTGGATGCCTGAATTTCAAGCAGCGTCTTAAAATTAATACCCTTAAGGCCCCTGATTCCGCTTCTTATTTCCTCCATTTTATCCTCTATGCGGATTTCCTCTTTTTCGATTGTTCCAAACTTACTTCTTATTGGGTCAACCCTGTCAACGGTTCTTTTCATAACCTGCGAAAATATATCGTTAAGCTTTGCAAGGGTCACATCCCCGACAACCTCGGCAGGGTCAATTTCCTCCTTATAAGCCAGCACATCCTCAGGGATTGTCGCCTGCTTATAATATGCCTTCTCTGCATCAAGCTCCATATCCTTAAGCTCATAGGAGGCGTACTTGTACATCTTGTACTCAAGAAGCCTTCTCACAAGTTCCGTTCTAGGGTCTTCCTCATCCTCCTCGTCCTCCTCATGCTTAGGAAGAAGCATTTTTGCCTTTATGCTTATAAGCGTTGCCGCCATAACAAGAAACTCACTCATAACATCAAGGTCGGATTCGTTCATTGTGCCTACATAGTCAAGGTACTGCTCCGTAATCTCAACAATCGGTATATCAAATATATTAAATTTGTTTTTCTCTATCAAATGCAGGAGAAGGTCCAAGGGACCTTCAAATACATTCAGCTTAACTGCTATACTCATAATTTTATCCACACTTATTCTATCGCCAATCAATGATTGATAATACGCTATTATTTGTCAACGCAGTGCCACCTCGCATGTCGGCTCGGTCACGGGCTGTCGCCCTAAGGAATCCACCGCCTTCGGCGGTACCCCTTAGGGCGTATTATACCCTATATTATATTATAATGCAAACCATTCCTCCGTTGGAATCGTTTACAATCTTCTCCATAGTATCTTGAAGCTTCTGCTGACTTTCCTGATTTATCTTGTTGATTTTGGACTTTAAGCCGTCCTCAACAAGCTGCCTTACAGACTTGCCGAATATATTTACACCCCAGATGTTTTCCTCGGATTTTTCATCGCTGTTTATAAAGCTTATCAGATCCTTTGCCTGCTCCTCAGAGCCTACTATAGGCGCAATTTCTGTTGTAATGTTTGCCTTTATGAGATGAATTGACGGAGCCTCCGCTTTTATTTTAACGCCATATTTGTTTCCAGAACGTATAAGCTCCGGCGCATCAAGCTTTATGTCCGCCTCGTCAGGGCTTACCGTTCCATAACCCGTATTGCAGGACTGAATATATGCCTCGCTCACCTTTTCACACTGCTTTTTCGTCTTTGCAAGCTGGGTAATTTCACGTATGAAATCGTACTCGCTTCTTATCTCGCATCCAAGCGTCGCAGAAAGCATGTCATAGTAATATTTATCAAACAGAACAACATTTATATTTATCGTTCCGTCTGCCATATTTATATTGCTGAGGTCAATCTTCTCAATATACTCATCCCCGTCACAGGCAATATTATATACATCCCTCATGTGATAAATATTTTTGAAATCCGCCTTTGCCTGCTTTATCATATAATCCTTTATAGGATTGTCGCAGTCCACAGCCTCAACCCACTTCGGTATGTTAAAGTTTATTGCCGTCACAGGAAAATCCATAAGGAGGCTTTCAAATATTTTATTTATGTCCTTGCTTTTAAGCTGATCGCAGTTTACAGGGAGCACTTCCACGCCGTACTCCTCGCAAAGGGACTGTGCAAGCTCCTTTGTCTCAGGCGCCTGCGGTCTTAATGAATTTAACAGCATAATAAAAGGCTTGCCAATCTCCTTAAGCTCCGTTACCGTCCTTTTTTCTGCTTCTATGTACGAATCTCTTGGTATATCCGTTATGGAACCGTCACAGCTTACCACAATACCTACCGTTGAATGGTCAAATATTACCTTTTTTGTACCAAGCTCCGCTGCCTTTGTAAACGGAATGTCATAATCATACCATGGAGTTTTTACGAGACGCTCATGTCCGTCCTCCTCATGTCCCTCAGCTCCATTCACCATATATCCTACACAGTCAATCAGCCTGCACTTAAGCTTTATACCGTCCCCCACAGTTATGTTTACTGCTTCCTTTGGAATAAATTTCGGTTCTGTTGTCATAACCGTTTTTCCCGTTGCCGACTGTGGAAGCTCATCTTTTGCTCTCATACGGTTATTTTCATCGTCAATGGCAGGAATAACCATAAGCTCCATAAACCTTTTTATAAATGTTGATTTTCCCGTTCTTACAGGACCAACAACACCCATGTATATTTCGCCGTCGGTTCTCGCTTCTATGTCCTTATAAATATCCATAAAAATACCTCCAATTCCTATTACACTATTAAAATATATGTAATAAAAATCAGAGGTATTACATTTTATTTTTAAAGGTCGTCACTTTGTTTCCTGCTGTAGGTGTTACAGCGTATATACTGCAATACCCGCTTGCAGTAATCTGCATTGCAGTGTATACCGTCAGGAGATCCCTCCTCAGGAAGATACCCCTCCTCGTCACGGACTGCTGCGCCTACGTCGAGGAAAATTACGTCATTTCTCTCCTTGCACATTTGAAGAATAAGCGCATTAAACTCCTCAACCCTGTCCTTTGTAAAAACGCCGCCCTCTGCCTCCTTGGAACGGCATACGGGAATTACACCCTCCACATAAATCGTGGCATTTGGATTTGCAAGCTTAATATAATCGATAAGCGCACTGAAATCCTCTATAAACACATCAAGACTGTACCAGCCCAGCTCATTTATTCCAAACATACAATAATAATTGTCGTAGCTTGTCATTGATATTGCCTGATAGCATGTATACTTGCCTCCGTACCCAGGCATTGTTATGCAGGAATCGCTGTCAAGGGAGCTGACATTTAAGCCCTTGTAGCAAAAGCCGTTAATATTGTTGAGTCCGCTGTAAAGGACAAGCCCCTCCGTACGCGAATCACCGATAAGAACCGTATTGTCAAAATATGACAGGGGCATCACCTTATCAACCTTCTCATACATGGATGCGCACCAGTCATTTCCTTTTATTTCCTCCACAGGCGGCAGTGATGTTTCAGGTATTACAAATTCCTGATAATCACTTTCGGGATAAAATGTCACATCCGTAGAGGAGGCAACATCCCATGGCTTATCCGCAACATTGGCTCCCCCGGAGCTGTCAGAAGGAGTCTGTGTACCATTATTGATATTAAAAATGCTTTCCGTATCCAGGTCGGTATTACTTCCTACATGCATATTGCTGCTGAATTCACTGTCGGTTGGACGGTCATTAAAAACAACAATGCATATTGCCAGAACAACTATAATGGCAGCCGACGATGCAAGTGTCACTATGGCATTGAATTTTCTCTTTTTATTCCTTAATCTATTAAATTCGTCCTTTGTGATTCTGCTGCTCATTTATATTCCCTTCAAACTACTTTTTATTTTAATTCCATTCAAGCTCATGGGACTCACTTGTCCTCGTTCTTGTAAGAAGCTGATTCATGGCTTCCGTTGTATCTAAATCCTCAAAAAGCACCCGGTTTACCATTTCAATCAATGGCATTTCTATATCGTATTTTTTGCTTAACCGGAAGGCTGCCTTTGCGGAATAAACACCCTCAACAACCATCTGCACTTCCTCCATAGCCTCCTTATAGGACTTTCCCTGTCCCATAAGAACTCCTGCCCTTCTGTTTCTGCTGTGGGTTGAGGCGCAGGTTACAATAAGGTCGCCAATACCGGAAAGACCGGCAAAGGTTTCCGAACACCCGCCCATGGCAACGCCAAGTCTGGTAATCTCCGATATTCCCCTTGTAATGATTGCCGCCTTCGCATTGTCTCCACAGCCAAGCCCGTCTGCAACTCCTGCCGCAAGGGCAATGACATTTTTCAGCGCTCCGCCTAGCTCTATCCCTATAACGTCAGGGCTTGTATACACCCTGAATACGTCACACATAAACGTATCCTGAATAAGCAGCGCTGTGTCCTTGTCAGTTGCTCCTGCCACAATGGTTGTAGGAAGCAGTTTCCCAACCTCCTCTGCATGGCTTGGTCCTGACAGAACACCCATTTTTGCGCCCGGTATCTCACTTAAAATAACGTCAGTGAGAACCATCAGGGTGTCCTCCTCAATTCCCTTTGAAACATTTACGATAACAGGCTTATCAACATATGGCGCTATTGTTTTTGCTGTGTTTCTCACAAAAGGGGACGGAACAGCCATAACAATAATCTCGGCGCCTTTTACAGACTCCCCTGCATCTGTGGTAAATGTAACACTCTCATCTATTTTTATACCGGGAAGCTTTGTCACATGCTCCCTGTGTTCCTTTAGCATTTTTATTTCATTTTCATCTATGGACCACACACTTACCTTATGTCCGTTATGCGCAAGTAAAACCGTAAGCGCAATTCCCCAGCTTCCCGCTCCCAAAACACTAATATTCATCCCATTTACCTCTGACTTTCTTTTTATTTATATTATCTTTCTTTGTATATTTTTCTATGTTATCTTCCTTTGTATATCTTTCTATATTATTTTTCTTTGTATTATTATCCTACGCCTCTTTTTTGCTTCCAAGCTTATTTTCCTCATGGTGAATAAGTCTCTTTATGTTAGCCTTATGTCTGTATATCGCCATAAGCGCCATAAGAATAACAACGATCACACTTTCAATCATACATTCCTTTGACGCAGCAACATTTAAATCAAAGGAATATTTCCCCGTCACGGCAAATATTGTATACATTGTGGCAAAGGTAGTTACCATGAGAATGGAGCCAAGGGAAACATACCTTGTAAGTGCCACTGCAATGGTAAATACAACAAGACACGTAAGTATTATGACAGGGTCAAGAAATCCAAGAACGACGCCTGCCGTAGCAGCAATTCCCTTTCCGCCCTTGAACTTAAGATAAAAGGGAAAATTATGTCCAAGTACAACTCCAAAGCCTGCATAGGCAATAAACATATAAACTTCATTCGGATAAATGCCCTTCATGATAAGCCTTACAACCACGGCAGCGATAACCGCCTTAAAAACATCGCCAAGAAAAACAATAAGTCCCGCTTTCTTGCCCAGCACACGAAGGGCGTTTGTAGTTCCCGCATTACCGCTTCCATACTCACGGATATCAATTCCATTAAGCCTTCCATATATATATGACGTCTGCAAAAGGCCGCATAAATAACCTCCTGCAAGGCAAAGTATTCTTGCAAATATCATCATTTTTCTTTCCTCTCACGTATTAGAAACTTAAGGGGTGTTCCCCTGAATCCAAACGCCTCCCTGATTTTATTCTCAAGATATCTTGTGTACGAAAAATGCATAAGCTCTTTATCGTTTACAAATATGACAAATGTTGGAGGTTTGACAGAAGCCTGTGTAACGTAATAAATCCGAAGCCGCTTTCCCTTATCTGACGGTGGCTGATTCAGCGCAACCGCCTCGGTGACAATCTCATTTACCACACCCGTTGAAATCCTTAAGGAATGGTTTTCAATAACCATATCAATCATTTCAAACAGCTTGTTCAATCTCTGACCTGTCTTTGCCGACACAAACAAAAGCTCCGCATAAGGCATATAGGAAAGCTTCTGCCTGATTTCCTCCGTAAACTTATATATTGTCTTATCATCCTTTTCTATGGCATCCCACTTGTTGACAACAATTATCATGCCCTTGCCGCGCTCATGGGCAATACCCGCAATCTTTGTATCCTGCTCGGTTATGCCCTCCTCCGCGTCTATAACAAGTACGGCAACATTACATCTTTCAACCGCCGATACGGTTCGTATAATGCTGTACCGCTCAATTTCTTCCTTTATTTTATTTTTTCTTCTTAGACCTGCCGTGTCAATAAATACGTATTCCGTACCGTTTCTTTTAATGGCGGTATCTATTGCATCCCTCGTTGTTCCCGCTATGTCGGATACAATGACACGTTCCTCACCGATAAGCTTATTTATAATAGAGGATTTTCCCACATTCGGCTTACCGATAATTGCAATTCTCGGTCTTTCGTCCTCCTCATCATCCTCGCCTTTTCCATCAAAATACTTTACGACCTCATCCAGCATGTCTCCTATGCCAAGCTGTGATGAGGAAGATACAGGCATTGGATCACCAAGCCCAAGATTATAAAATTCATATACATCAGGCATGAATTTTTCAAAGCTGTCCACCTTATTTACAACAAGAACAACCGGCTTGCCTGACCGTCTCAACATATCTGCAACCTTTCCGTCCGCATCAACAAGCCCCTGTCTCACATCCGTTAAAAAAATAATAACATCAGCGGTAGATATGGCTATCTCCGCCTGTTCCCTCATACTTTTTAATATAATATCTTTGCTCTCGGGCTCGATTCCACCCGTGTCAACTATCGTAAAATTATATTTCAGCCATGATACATCCGCGTAAATTCTGTCTCTCGTCACGCCCGGTGTATCCTGAACGATTGATATTCTGTCTCCTGCCAATGCGTTAAACAATGTTGATTTACCCACATTTGGTCTTCCCACAATGGCAACTACCGGTTTACTCATTTCCTTAATCCTTCCATATTGAACATCACCCTCATGGGGTGATGCAATTTCGTAAAACTAAATGTCGCTGCGTTTGATTGTACAATAATCCCTTCAAATTGTAAAGATTTTTAAATACTTAAGATTATATTCTAAAATTTTCCTATATAGAAAAAGATGTATAGACTACTCTACGTTCCACACACCTTTTCATTACTATCAGGTTATTTTTAATGTACCCTTTACCTGTATCCTATAAAATTATTTTTATACCCATAGAAAACAATTATTCATTAAAATTATCTTTCAGTTCCAATACCTTTTCAAGTGCAAGCCCGGAATATAATGCTATTTTTTCATCTGATAATTCACCTGCCCAGAACATTCTTAATGCCGTCTGTATTTTTTGCTGCTCCAATCCAATATTGATGCCCTCAGTCCGTCCGATATCAATACCCTCAGAACGTCCGATATCAATACCCTCAGAACGTCCGATATCAATGCCTTCAGAGCGTCCGATATCAATGCCCTGCTCCAATAATTCTTTGTAACGCATCTCTAAAGTCATATACTCCACCCTCCATTTCTCATTATTCCTTACATCCCTTACCGCTGTGTCAAGTTCTTTTGTAAACATATCTGTGGCTGTCTTCCCGTCTATGTAATCTAACAATCGCTTCATTTCCGGGCTTACATCATTCATTGTTCCCTTTGTGTTTAATATTATTTTTGTCGTTTCATCTCCGAGAACCAAGTTTAGATTTTGAATACAACGGTTTTCAAAGGTATAAATATGCCGTCCTTCGCCAAATAAATCAAAGGTGCAGATAAATATAACATAGCTCCACTTCAGATTTTTGTAGTCCTAGCCCTTTTCCAATATGTTAAGGTCTATCATTCCCTGATAATACCGTGAGCGTTTTGGAAGATTTTTATTTACTGACACCTGCATTTCAATGTTATAGACTGTATTTTTCCCGTCCTCCACATATAAATCCAGCCTTACACTTTTTGCATTTGCCGTAATATCTATAGTTTCCTGCATTTTCGGATATTTTATGTCTGATATTTTTATACCCAGTATTGTCTCCAGAAAAGACTTGCAGTGTTTGGGATTTCTCATAATAATCCCAAACATAAAATCGTCCTTAAATTCCAGCTCATCAAAGCTTTTGATGACCGGCTTGGATTTCTTACCCAGATTGTCATTTGTTCCCCTGTTTACAGTTTCGTTCTTTTTGTTCATACCTTCTCCTCCTTGTAATTACGGCAGAGAAGTTTCATGTCCAAACAGCAACCTCGCTGCCTATTTTGTTTGTGAAATAAAGCATCGAAGTTTTGTTTGATAATAGATTAATCAAGAGTGGATAATCCACAAATTATTAGAATACAATGCCTTGCATTTATAATACTACATGCGTACAAAAAAAGCAAGTTGTTTTTTATTCAGCCAACAAAAATCAACCGACAAAGCTTTTACTCTTAGCTTGCCATTTTAAATAACGATATGAGGCTGTTTCATGTCTATCTGTAAGTACCGGTTAAAAAATTGTGAAACTTCCTATTTCAACATTATAACCGCCGCCAGATTTCCCCTCATTCCCTTTGACGCCCTGTGTGAAAACAGCACATTGCCGTTACAGCAGGTGCATAAGTCAGGCATGGCAATATTTTCCTCCCTGAGTCCCGCCAGCAGCAGCGTATGTCTGCACGCCACATGGAGGTTTAGCTGATATTTACCGTTATCCTTTTTATAGAACAAATCATCATATACATTTTCATCAAAGGCGCCCTTTATTTTTTCAATCACATCCCCGTCTACCTCATAGCATTTCTGACAGATGGACGGTCCTATGGCACAGATTATATCCTCCGGATTGCTTCCATAAACGTCACCCATAGCGCCTATAACCTTCAATCCGATTTTTTCCACCGTTCCCTTCCAGCCGGAATGTGCAAGCGCCACCGCCTTATTTACAGGGTCGTAAAAAAACAGAGGAACACAGTCAGCATAAAATGTCATAAGTGGGATTTCAGGTTCATTCGTCATAAGTGCATCTATATTCTTTATGTCGCTTTCCCGCAAAAAGCCCTTGCCCTTATCCTCTTTTTTTACAATATGAATATTTGTATTATGAAGCTGGTCGGAAAATACAAGACTGTTTTCATCATAGCCCACCGCAGCGGCAAAGCGCCTGTGATTTAAAATAACATTCTCCTCCTCATCCCCCCTTGAAAAGCTTAAATTCATAGAGGAAAGATGCTTTTTACTCACACCGCCAAGCCTTGTTGAAAATCCATGCACCAAATCCTTATAGCCGGAAAAAATATTATATTGAATAACCGGAACAAGGGCGTCTCCCCCAATTCCTTTCACAAGCTTATAATCTATATGGGTGCTTCTTTCCCCATATGAAAATGGAGGTATAAACGTAAGCTTATCCTCCTGTCTTTTTAAAATCTCTCCATCCATAAGTTTTAAATCAAATTTTACTCTTTCCATAATTCTTCTCCCTCTATGTATGAAATTCAAAAGCATTTTCCACATGTTTAACGGTTCCGTCACTGTATATACCAATTACGTCAAATCTGCACGGCAGATTTTGGCTGTAACCATATCTGCTGTAATGATAAAGCGCCGTACGGCAAATTTTCCTCTGCTTTCTTTCATCAACGGCACTTAATGGGTCGCCGCAGTATTCCGTGCTTCTGTATTTACATTCACAGTATACCAGTGTCCGCTCACGCATGGCAATTATGTCTATCTCGCCACAACGGTTTCCATAATTTCTCGATAAAATTTTATAGCCCCTGCTTTTCAGATAATCCGCTGCGATATCCTCGTACCGGCTTCCGATTTCACGCTTATTTATAAACCTCACTCCTAACCTGATATTTTGGACCTTATCTTATCCATTCTGTCAACATAGACAAGTATCTCAGCAACAACGCCGTAAAGCTCAGGCGGTATGCAGTCGCCTATATCAAGCTTCAAAAGAGTATCGGCAAGGTTTGTGTCCTTATAAAGAGGTACGTCGCTCTCCTTTGCCTTGTCAATAATCTTATCCGCAAGCGTACCCTGACCGGCTGCAACAACCTGAGGTGCCTGATTGGAAGGGTCATATAAAAGAGCTACAGCCTTTTTCTTTGGCTCAGCCTTATTTTGTTTTTGTCCGTACTCTGCCATATAATCACCTACATTCTCACATCAAAGGAATATCTCTTAACGCTTTGCTCAAGCTCGCTTCCAAGCATTTCATCCACCACCATATTAGGCTTTGCATTTAAAGACGGCTCTCTGGTTATAACCTCATTTGTAAGGCTCAGACCGTTTTCATTTATCGCCTTCTCAAGCATAGTCATATGCTCATCAATAATGCGGGCGCTTATTTCATCATCAACATAAAATCTTGTGTGAACCGTACTTCCATGAAGGCTTACGTGAACATCCGTAGCTCCAAGATGCTCCATGTCAAGGTGAAGCAGTGCGCTTACGTCCTCCTTTGCATCCTTCATCGCCTTTTTGTTCATATATACAAACAGATCCGAATTCATCTCACTGTTCTGGGTTTTTACGGGAATCTGAGCATAAACATACATGTTATTCAAGTTCTGCATAAAATCAATTCTTTCCTGAACGCCCTTTGCAGACTGATTCAGGTTACTGCTGTCCCCTGCTCCGCTGTGGGATAACGTGTCCATAAGCTTGTTTGTCCTGTCATATATTTTATTGTACAAATCATCTATTTCCTTAGGATTTTTCATTTCCTCCGGATTAAGGGAAAACTTCCTTTTTGTTCCCTCGTTTAATAGCGCATTGTACTCCTTTGATGCAAAAAAATCCTTTATCGCCTCGTCCGGTATTTTCTCTGCATTATTGGATATAATTGTATCTAAGTTGTTCAGAAGCTTTACCGGGGAATCGGACTCCTTTGCGACTTTGGAAAGAGCTTCCTTATCAAAGCCCATTTTGTTAAGCTTGTCAAAAATATTATTTATGTCCTCACGATTCATTCCCGTATTTTCCGCAAGCTTATTAAGCGCATTCCCCAGCGTGTCCGGATTTATGCCGTCCTGTATACCGTTTTCATTTTGCAGGGAATTATTTTGTACAGAATTTAACAAATCCCCTTCTTCAGATACAAAATCACCTGCTTGAAAAATTTCCTCAGAAATAAGCGCAGCCTCAGGATTAACCTTAACGCCTTGCAATGTCTCAGGGGAAAAATCCCAACTGTCCGATATAATGCCAAGTATATCGCTGTTAAGCATCATCATATCCGATACATTTCCCGACTGTCCAAGCTCAGCAAAGGCTGATGTGGAAAAATCCGCTATGTCAGACGCAAGACGACCAAGGTCTGCCGAGAGCTGGTGGTTGTTGTTCATGTAATCCTGATACTGGCTGATAGTTGTCTCATTAATCTCTATCCCAAGCTTACTTAAAGAAGCAAGCGTATCTATGGAAGCATCGGGAAATTTATAGGACTGTTGGATAAGCTGTTGCATATGACCCTTATCAACAGGCATTCCCCTGTTCATAAGCGCCTCTGCAATCTGATAATTTTTATCTGTCGGCATAAGTCCGTTTGCGTCAAGCACCTTGAAAATGGCATTATCCTTCATAGCTCCCAAAGCTTCGGGCTGTGGCTTTATAAGAACGCTTGAGCCGTTATTTTCCTGAATCTGGAATAAGATATTGTCCCCAATGTTAAGACTTACCGAGTCAAGCATACGGGCATTTAAAATACTCTTTCCGTCCATGGAAATACTTACCATATTATTTGTTATGTCAAGTATCTGCCCGCGAAACATCTGTCCAACGTCAACCTTTGCAATTGCGCTGTTGGCAGAAACAGGAGCATTACTCACAGAATTTGTATTTCGAGTCTGCTCCGCGGAAATCTTTGCTCCCTGCTCCCCCGAATATACATGATTTAATTGTTTTCCTCCTACGCAGGTTCCCCTGTCAGAAATGTTCATACTTATACTCCCACAAAATTACCTATAAATGTTCTCCTGTGTATATCACACGGCCCCTTTGCTTTTAACGCCGCTATATGCGCGGCAGAACCGTATCCCATATTACTTTTGAAATCATATCCGGGATAAAGCTTATCATACTCCGCCATCATGCGGTCCCTCGTCACCTTTGCAACAATACTCGCTGCGGCTATGGAGGCAGATAAAGTATCCCCTTTAATTATCGGCACCTGTGATATGTTTACATTAGGTATTTTCACCGCATCGTTTAATAAAATGTCAGGCGTTACCTTTAAATTGGATATGGACATTCTCATAGCCTCATAAGTGGCGTTTAATATGTTAATCTCATCTATCCTTTTCTCACCTGATATGCCTATAGAATAGGCAACGGCATTATTTATTATTATATCATATAATTCCTCTCTTTTCTTGGCCGAAAGCTGTTTTGAATCATTGAGATAACGGATTTTTTTATCGCATGGAAGAATGACGGCACAAGTGACAACAGGTCCTGCAAGAGGACCTCTCCCAACCTCGTCAATACCGCATATATACTTATATCCCTGCTCCATATATTTTTTTTCAAAAGAATACATTTTTTCAGTTCTCTCAGTCTCTTTGTCATATGCCTCTATCTTCTTTTTTGCAGAGCCCACAACCGAGATAACTCCCCCGCGCTCATCCCCCGAAAACTCACTTACAAAGCTCTCCAGCGAGGCTTTATCATCCGCATCAATCCCCTTGAATATACTTTTAATTTCTCCTATGTTCATATGTAAAATTCTCCTCATTTTTACCTATATGTAAAGCAAAAAGGGCTGCCGCGTTAAGAATGTTTATATCATAATATAAAAATCGTTTGAAGACGTCGGTACTTAAGTGACGTATGTCCTGAGGTGTCTTACGTCCTAAGGTACCTGCGTAGCAGGTGGATTCCTTGGGACACTGAAGCAGACGGAGTCCTGAGGACAAGTGCTATTGTGCAACAGTACCGTTACGTCGGAGACGAGCAAAAGCGTATTTTTGATATTATGATATAAATATTCTATAGGACAGCCCCTTCTTTACTTTACAAATCCTATATCCTTAAACGGATATATCCTGAGCACAACCTTTCCAACAATATCCTCTCGCTGCACATTTCCTACGTCCGCCCATCTGCTGTCCGAGCTATTGTTGCGGTTATCTCCCAGCACAAAATATTCGTCCTTGCCGAGAAGCACCGGCTGGCTTGCCCTGCCAAGATTATTGGCGCCTATTTTTTCCTTGCCGTAATCCTCAACAAGAAGCCTGTCATTTATATAAATTTTTCCATCCTTGTCTATTCGCACCGATTCTCCCGGAAGTCCGATAATTCTCTTTACATATGTGGTGTCCTCATTATAATTAAAAATAATGACGTCAAAGCGTTTCGGGTCGCCAAATGTATACGACAGCTTATCAACCCACAGATTATCCTTATCGTTAAGTGTAGGCATCATTGATTCGCCGTCAACCCTTGAACGGCATCCAACAAAATTAATTATGATAAAACAGAGAAGCACAACTATGCCTATGTAAATAATAAGGCTTAAAAGCTCCTTTACAATATTTACTTCCTCAGGCTTTTTATCCTTCTTTTTCCTGCGTTTTTTATTCTTTTTTCCTGTCTTACCCTTGGTTTTCCCGGAATCCTGCTCCGTGTCCCTTTCAGGCTCCTGCTCATCGGTATCCGACTTTTCTCCGGACCTTTTTTTCTTTTTATCCTTCTTTTTATTTTTCTTCTCAGATTTTAAAGCATCATCCCCACTGTCCGCTTTTTCTCTGCTGTCGCTTCCCTCAGCTTCAGTATCTTTTTCGGTATTCTTTTCCATACCTTTATTTTCCGCAGTCCCGGCATTTTTTTCTTCTGTTTCCGTATTCTTATCCACTTCTTTTTTTTCTGCAATGTCCTCTGAAATTTCCGCTACATTTTCTTTTGGCTGATTTTTTTTCTTTTTAAAACCCATTATAGAACACTCCCAATGCTTATTCCGGAGCTTCAAGACTTATTCTGCCAAGCTTTCCGCTTCTGAAATCGTCAAACAGCAACGCAGATGCTTTTTCAATATCCGGTTCATTTCCTTTTTTAATGCATTTCCTATTGAATGCTATTTCAGAAAGTATCTCATAATCCTTTCCGTCAATATTTATATTATACCTTTCTTTAAGCTCATTACAATAGCTTTTTTTCAAAAATCCAATAAGTTCCAGAGCAAGATTGCTCATCGAAATAATATTGTCATTGATGGAGCCGATAAAAGCAAGCGCGTTTCCAATGCTTTCATTTTCAAATTTAGGCCACAATATACCAGGGGTATCAAGAAGCTCGACATTTTTATTTATTCTTATCCACTGCTTTCCCTTTGTTACTCCCGGCTTATTCCCAACCTTTGTACATGCTTTTTTCGCATAGGAATTTATAAATGTTGATTTTCCAACATTTGGTATGCCCACAATCATCGCGCGGGTCGGGCGGTTTATGATTCCTCTTTTTCTGTCCCGCTCTATTTTCTCCCTGCATACCTCCATGATTGCATCCGTAACCTTCTTCATCCCCGTATTTTTTCGCGAATCAAGACAGACAACGCCATAACCCTTATCCTTAAAATATTGCTCCCACTTTGATGTCACAACCGGGTCTGCAAGATCCTCCTTATTTAAAAGAATAAGTCTGTATTTATTTGCTGCAAGGGTATCTATGTCAGGATTTTTACTGCTGAAAGGCGCTCTTGTATCCAGAAGCTCCACAACAACATCAATCAGCTTAATATCCTCCTGCATCATCCTTTTCGCCTTCGTCATATGACCGGGGTACCATTGAACATTCATTTTATTTTTCCTCTGCTTTCCTTTGGACTCCATATATAGAAGACCCTGCCAAGTATTTCCGCGCTGCTGACATTGCCTACATTTGTATATCTTGAGTCCTCACTGTTGTTTACATTGTCGCCTAAAAGGAAATATTCATTTGACCCAAGCTTTATTTCATTTTTTGCAATTCCCGCCGTAAGTATTTTTTCCTCAATAACGCCTGTTCCGAGGGGCTGGTTATTGATATAAACCATTCCCTCCTTTATGGAAATTGTTTCCCCCGGCAAGCCTATGACTCTTTTTATATCGTAATAATCATTGCCTTCAACAAGTGAAAACGCAACTATATCATATCTCTCAACTTCATTAAATTTGTAGTATAGCTTATTGACAAAAACAACCTGTCCGTCAGCAAGCGTTCCATTCATGGACGGACCTATAACTGTTACGGTCTGAACACAAAAGGTTACAAGAGAATATCCTGCTATTATCGCCACAAATATAAGCAAAAACCAATTAAAGGCTCCGCTGAAAATACGCTTAAAGCCCGTTCGCTTTTTACTTTTTTTGACCGTTTTCTTCCCTTTTGTCTTAATCTCAAGCATTTTTGCTCTCATAAACGTCACCTTTTATAAAAAATGACCGGAGCATATATCTCCAGTCATCTTCCTTATTGTATTATTTTACAAGCTCTTTAACCTTAGCCTTCTTACCAACTCTGTCACGTAAGTAATTAAGCTTTGCACGTCTTACCTTACCTCTTCTTATAACCTCTATCTTCTCAATAGTAGGTGAATGAAGCGGCCATGTCTTTTCAACGCCGACACCATTGGAATTTTTTCTTACAGTGAAGGTTTCACGACAGCTTCCACCCTGTCTTTTGAGAACAGTTCCCTCAAATGCCTGTATTCTTTCTCTTTCTCCCTCTTTAATCTTAGCATATACCTTTATGGTATCGCCAACATTAAAGTCGGTAACTTCCTTCATCTGCTTTGACTCGATGTCTTTAATTATCTCGTATGCGTTCATTTGTGTGACCTCCTAATATTATTTAGACGTTCTTATATCTGATATGATACAGAGGACCATCCATTTTTCACAACCCCACTAGTATAACATATTGCGGTTTATAAATCAAGAAAAAACAAAAAATATATATAATATGTACTATACTTTTTTATAAAAGAATGTCTTTACGGGATCAAAACCAAGCTCCTTTGCCTTTAAAATCTGCTCCGTGCTTCCTATAAATAAAATACCATTTTGTGCAAGCGCCTTGTGAAACTTAACATAAACATCATTCTTTGCCTCATTCGTAAAATAAATAACAACATTCCTGCATACGATAAGGCTTACGTCCTCAAAGTATTTATCCTCAAGAAGATTATGCTTTTTAAAGGAAACACATTTTTTTATGTCGTCACATATTTCATAATGCATTTTATCGCATTTGTGAAAGAATTTCTTTTTGAACTCCTCCGGCAAATCCTCCATGCTTTTCTCTGTATAAATACCTGCCTTTGCAAACGCAAGAACATCCTCATCTATATCTGTGGCAATAATATTTATACTGCTTAACGGAACATGCTTTGCCATAATCATTGCAAGCGTATACGGCTCATCGCCTGTAGAGCACGCCGCGGACCATATGGTTATTTTATTTCCATAATTTTTTTTAAGATACGGCATAATTTCCTTATCAAATTTCTCCCATTGCGCCGGATTACGGTAAAACTGTGATACATTTATCGTCAGATAACTAACAAAGGTACGAAGCAGACCCTTGTCCTGCTTCATACCTTTGTAAAAGCTCTCAAAACCTTCAAATCCCTTTCTCTGAATAAGGGACTCAATTCTTCGTTTCATCTGGCGTTCCTTGTACATGTCCAAATTAATGTCCGTAAGCTTATAAACATCAACCTTGAATTCCTCGTACCCATATGCCATTTTATATTACTCCTCCGAAGCTTCCTCTGATACGGATTCGGCATCAGCCTCCTCGACCTTAAGAAGCGCCTTTATGCTAAGACTGATTTTCTTCTCATCCTGCTTGAAGTCAACAATCTTTGCAGTAATCTCCTGTCCAATTTTAAATACATCCTCAGGCTTCTCAACATGCTCGTTTGAAATCTGTGATACGTGTAAAAGCGCATCAACACCAGGCTCAAGCTCAATAAATGCACCAAACGCAGTCATTCTTGCAACCTTGCCTGTAACCTCTGTTCCAATGGCATATTTCTCGGCAGCCTTTGTCCAAGGATTCTCCTCCTCGAATTTAAGACTTAAAGCAATTTTCTCGCCGTTTATATCCTTGATGAAGGTTTTTACCTTCTCACCAACCTTAAGTACACTCTTAGGGTCTTCAATTCTTCCCCATGACATCTCTGATATGTGAAGAAGTCCATCAGCTCCGCCTAAATCAATAAATGCGCCAAACGGAGTAACATTCTTAACAGTACCCTCCACAACATCTCCAACATGAATGGATGCAAAAAGCTTTTCGGCAGCCTCAGCCTTTGATGCTACGATAAGCTTCTTTCTGTTGCCGATAATTCTGCGCTTCTTAGGGTTAAATTCTGTTATTACAAATTCAATCTCCTGATTTAAAAACTTGTCAAGATTCTTCTCATACACGTCTGAAACAAGGCTTGCAGGTATAAATACCTTGCACTCCTCAACCGATACGCTTAAGCCACCCTCAAGCACCTGAGTAACCTTAGCCTTAAGAACGGTTTCATTCTCAAATGCCTCCTCAAGCATTGCATATGACTTTTCTGCCGCAACTCTCTTATATGAAAGAAGCACCTGACCCTCACCGTCATTGGTCTTTACAACCTTAACCTTAATAGGGTCTCCAACCTTGGCAACGGTAGTAAGGTCGATGTTAGGCGTATTTGAATACTCATTTCTTGTTATGATTCCATCCGCCTTATACTGAATATCAACAACGATTTCATCAGGCTTCACATCAATAATTTTTCCTTCCACCACACTGCCCGGCTTAATTTTGTTTTCATTTTCCTCGGATTGCTTAAGCAATTCCTCAAAGCTTAATTCTGACATACTGTCATAAACCTCCTTAATAATGTTATTTGGGGTAGATGCCCCAGCTGTAATACCTACCCTCTTAGCGGATTTTATAACAGTTAAATCCAAGTCAACGAGTGTCTGAATGTAGTAAGTATTTTTGCATTCTTTTCTGCTTATATCATACAGCTTTTGTGTGTTTGAGCTATTTGTACCACCAATGACTATCATGGCGTCAACGGATGCTGCAAGCAGCCTTGCCTCCTCCTGTCTTTCCCATGTTGCATTACAGATGGTATTATAAACACAAACATTATAATCTTTTTTTCGGAAAAATTCAACTAAATCTTTATAAATAATACTATTAAATGTTGTCTGCGCAACTAAAACTACCTTTTCTCCTTCCGAAATATCAATTTTTTCTGCTTCACTGGGAGAATGAATAACCTCCGGCTCATTGCTGCACCACCCCATGATACCCTTAACCTCCGGATGGGATTTATCACCAACGATAATGATACGGCTTCCTCTGCGGCTTTCCTCGTCAACTATTTTATGAATTTTCTTGACGAAAGGACATGTTGCGTCAACAACCGAAAAGCCCATATTGTTAAGCCTGTCATACACATCCCTTCCTACACCGTGGGACCTTATGACTGCCCTTGCATTATCTAATCCCTTTCCACAGGACAGCATATCCTCCGTCAAAACAGTTACGCCTCTTGACTCCAAATCTTTCACAACCTCCTCGTTGTGAATAATCGGGCCATAGGTATACACCCCTGACGGACTTTCATTTTTAATTTCAGAATAAACCGTTTCGACAGCGCGTTTTACGCCAAAGCAAAAGCCCGCCGTTTTTGCAAGTATAATTTCCATGTTATCTCTCTTATACAATTGAACGTCAGCCGTTCCTTATTTTTTTTCTTCAGCAGAGCTGACACCGCATATTTTTTCCACAACCTCATCAATTGTCATATCCGAGCTGTCAATATACACTGCATCCTCAGCCTGCTTAAGAGGCGCAATATCCCTGTGCATATCCTGATAATCCCTTTTTTCAATATCGGCCTCAATCTGCGCCATGTCAGGAGTTTCTCCCTTTTCCACAAGCTCCCTGTATCTTCTTTCCGCCCTTGTCTTTACGGAGGCGGTAAGATAATATTTTTGCTCAGCCTCCGGAAGCACAAAGGTTCCGATATCCCTGCCGTCCATGACGACGTCATTTTCTGCTGCAATGCTTCTTTGCAGAGAAAGCAGTCTGTCCCTGACCGGCTTTTTTGCGGCAGCCCTGCTTGCCATATTGCCAACTGCCTCTTTTCTTATTTCAGCCGAAACATTTCTGCCATTTAAATATACCTGCTGTATGTCCTCATATTTAATCTGAATATCTATTGCAGAGCATGCCTCTGCAACCTCATCCTCATTCTCAACGTCAATTTCATTTTCAATAATATAAAGGGCAATTGCGCGGTACATTGCACCTGTGTCAACGTAAATGTATCCAAGTCTTTTGGCTGCCGCCTTTGCAATTGTGCTTTTTCCGGCCCCTGCCGGTCCGTCTATGGCTATGTTCATAATATCCTCCTGAAATTTGATAAACTTCTTTTATTATTTCATGTTATGGAGCTGTCGCAATAAGGATTTTAGTTTTCTTTTATTATACATTTTCAACAAAGAACGCTCCTTGCCATGCTCCATGCAAGCTGTAAATTATATCCACCCGTAAGTGCGTCACAGTCCACAACCTCGCCTATAAAGCATAGGCCCTTTATGGATTTTACTTCCATCGTCTTAGGGTTAAGCTCCTTTACGCTTACCCCTCCCTGTGTTATGATTGCCTCCTCAAAGCCTCTGTACCCTGTTACAGTAAGTCCGAATCTCTTTATACAGGAAAGCAGTTGTTCCCTCTCCCTGCCTGTTACCTCATTTACTTTTTTATACGGGTCAATTCCCGACCTTTCTATCATAACAGGAATCAGCTTTCTCGGAAGCAGTGAATCAATGGAATTTCTGAACTGTCTGTTTATATTTTCAGAAAAATCCTTCAAAATTCTTTTATCAAGCTGCTCGTATGACAGGGAAGGCTTCAAATCAATAAAAAGCTCCATGTCCTGTCCGTCATATTTGTGAAGGTGTGAGGAGGCGGAAAGTATTACCGGGCCGCTCACCCCAAAATGAGTAAACAGCATTTCCCCAAATTCCCTGTAAACAGCCTTTTTCTTACCCTTCACGCTTGTCTCAAAGCTCACCTCAATATTCTTAAGGGATAATCCCATAAGAGCCTTACAGTCTATACCTGAAACCTCAAGGGGGACAAGCGCAGGTTTTGGTTCAGTTACTTTTAACCCAAGCTTCTTCGCCCATTTTATGCCGTCGCCTGTGGAGCCTGTAAGAGGATAGCTGCATCCGCCCGTTGCTATAATGACATTGCCGCACTTAATCGTGCTGTTTTTCCCCTCCTGACATACAGTCACTCCTGTTACGCATCTTTCATTTATGGCTGTTTCTGTTACAGACTTTATGTCACATTGTATATTGCTACAGCTTTTTATTCCGTCCGCATCTGCCTGTTTATCTTCCTCACTGTTTATAAGTATATCCTTTACTTCACTGTTATACATTATATCAACGCCAAGACGCTTAAGTCTTGTCACAAGCACGCTTATCACATCCGAGGAATGGTCTGACGCAGGAAAAACCCTTCCTCCTCTCTCAGTCTTAAGCCTTAAGCCCATACCCTCAAAAAAATCCATAGCGCCCGCACTGTTAAAATGACTTACAGCGCTGTACATAAATTTGGGATTTGTAACTATATTGTTGAAAAGCTGCTCATCATCGCAATTGTTCGTCAGGTTGCATCTACCCTTTCCTGTAATGAAAAGCTTTTTTCCCGCCTTCTCATTCTTCTCGAAAATGACAACCCTTTTCCCTTTTTCCGCAAGCGTAATCCCTGCCATCATTCCGGCAGCGCCACAGCCCACAATAACTGCGTCATATTCATTATGTTGTTGTACGTCTGTTTTTTTATTATCTTTCATATTATTCCACTCTGCCACTCAAAACAAGGACTGCTACAGATGCATGAACTCCCGGCTCAGGTACTGATGACTTCAAACTGATTTCTAAATATATAGCAATAGGGGGCCGCCGCAGGAAAGGCATATCTTAGTGCGGCAGCCCCCTTATTATTCAACTATACCGGATAAGTCTTATTTTCCGTATCAGCCACAGTTGCATCAACCTTTGTCTGCTGTGCCTCTCTGTACTTGAAATAATCGATTGCCACCTGAGGGAATAATGCATAGGTAAGCACATCCTCATCCTGCTGCTTGTACTGTGCAATCTCCTTCTCAAGCTTATCAAGCTCATTTTCAAGAAGATCGGCAGGCCGGCAGGTAATCGGCTCTTTATCTCCGATAACCTTCTTACGGATTTCATCGGAAATCGGAAGCACAGTCTGTCCATACTCGCCGCCAACAAGAGCCTTCGACTCCTTCGTACACATTTTGTATCTCTCGCCTGTAACTACGTTAAGCACAGCCTGAGTACCCACTATCTGGCTGGAAGGTGTAACAAGAGGCGGCTCACCGTAATCCTTACGAACTCTAGGCACCTCCTCAAGCACCTCGTCATACTTATCCTCAGCGTTCATTTCCTTAAGCTGTGATACAAGATTTGAAAGCATACCGCCCGGTACCTGATAAAGGAGTGTTTTAATATTAACACCCATAACCTTTGGATTAAGAAGTCCGCTTGCAAGCCACTCCTCACGCATAGGTCTGAAGTAATCTGCTATCTCAGCAAGAAGATTCTGGTCAAAGCCAGGGTCAAACTCAGTGCCCTCAAACGCCTTTGCCATAACCTCAGTTGCAGGCTGGCTTGTTCCAAGCGCAAGAGGGGACATTGCCGTATCAATAACATCGCACCCTGCCTCTACAGCCTTCATGTAAGTCATGGAAGCAACACCTGACGTATAGTGTGTGTGAAGCTGTATCGGAAGCTTCGTGCTTTCCTTAAGGGCAGTGACAAGCTCAGTTGCCGCATTCGGAACCAGAAGTCCTGCCATATCCTTAATACATATGGAATCAGCTCCCATATCCTCAATCTTTTTTGCAACATCCTTCCAGTAATCAAGGGTATACGCCTCACCTAACGTATAAGAAAGGGCAACCTGCGCATGTCCGTTTTCCTTGTTTGCCGCCTTAACTGCAGTCTCAAGGTTTCTTATATCATTTAAGCAGTCAAATATACGAATAATATCGATACCATTGGCGATGGATTTCTGAACAAAATACTCTACCACATCATCTGCGTAGTGACGGTATCCGAGAATGTTCTGTCCTCTGAAAAGCATCTGAAGCTTTGTGTTTTTAAATCCAGCCCTTAATTTTCTAAGTCTGTCCCATGGGTCTTCCTTAAGGAAGCGAAGTGATGCATCAAAGGTAGCTCCGCCCCAGCACTCAACAGAATGGTATCCGACCTTATCCATTTTGTCTATGATTGGAAGCATCTGCTCAGTCGTCATTCTCGTAGCGATAAGCGACTGATGGGCATCACGCAATATTGTTTCGGTAATCTTTACCGGTTTTTTCTCTACTGCCATTTATATATCCTCCTAAAATTTGATCTACTAAACACCGAATATGGCAAGGAACGTTCCTGCCGCTACCGCCGTACCGATAACTCCGGCAACATTTGGTCCCATGGCATTCATAAGAAGGAAGTTTGTCGGGTCATACTCTGCCCCCACCTTCTGTGAAACTCTGGCTGCCATCGGAACTGCCGAAACGCCTGCCGAGCCTATAAGCGGATTTACCTTGCCGCCTGTTGCCTTACACATTATTTTGCCGAATATAACGCCCATCGCTGTGCCGAACATAAATGCGATAAGACCAAGGACAACTATCTTTAATGTGCTCATCTGTAAAAACGCCTCTGCGCTTGTCGTCGCGCCTACGGATGTTCCAAGCAAAATAACTACGATATACATAAGGGCATTTGATGCCGTTTCCGTAAGCTGTTTGACAACTCCGCATTCCCTGAACAGATTGCCCAGCATAAGCATACCAATAAGTGGCGCAGTCGTCGGAAGAATAAGAACAACCACAAGTGTAACTATGATAGGAAAAAGAATTTTCTCCAATTTGGTTACAGGACGAAGCTGGCTCATCTTAATCCTTCTCTCCTTATCTGTTGTAAGAGCCTTCATAATCGGCGGCTGTATTACAGGCACAAGCGCCATATACGAATATGCCGCAACTGCAATAGGACCCATAAGCGTACCGCCCATGCCAAGTCTTCCTGCAAGGAATATAGACGTAGGACCGTCAGCGCCTCCTATAATAGAAATTGCCGCCGCCTCCTTGCCGTTAAAGCCCATAAGGAACGCAAGGAAATATGCCGCATAAATACCAAACTGCGCCGCCGCTCCAAGTATAAAGCTCTTTGGATTGGCAATAAGAGGACCAAAATCCGTCATGGCGCCTACGCCAAGGAAAATAAGTGACGGAAGAATACTCCACTCGTCCAGCAGATAGAAATAATGCAAAAGTCCGCCTTCCTCTATAATTCCCGGAAACATGTTGACGAGAAACATACCAAAGGAAATAGGCACTAACAAAAGCGGCTCAAAACCTTTGACAATGGCAAGCCACATGAAAAAGCATGCTACCAGTATCATAATGTAGTGCTTCCATGTAAGACTTGCAAATCCGGTCTGACTAGCCAGATTGTTTAAAATATCTCCAAAGCTCATTTAGCTGTTACCTCCTGTTTTTATAGGTACAAAACCCATAACTAGTTTAATGTTGCAAGCGTGTCTCCTGATTCAACAGAAGCGCCCTCTGAAACATTAATGCTTGCGACTGTACCATCCTCAGGTGCAACAACCTCATTTTCCATTTTCATAGCCTCAAGAATAAGAATAACATCACCCTTCTTAACGGCTGCTCCAACGCTTGCCTTAACGCTTAATATCTTACCCGGCATAGGTGCAACGACCTTAACTTTACCTTCCGCTCCTGATGCAGCCGGCGCTGCCGCAGGTGCAGGCGTCGCTACAGGTGCAGGTGCTGCCACAGGTGCAGATGCCGCTGCAGGCGCTGCTCCTGCTCCCATCTCCTCAACTGCTACGTCGTATGCTGTACCATTTACGGTAATTCTATAATTTTTCATTTTATATTCCTCCTAAATATTTTAATGGATATTTTCTTTTATTTTAATCTACCGTTTTGCGCGTCTTATGGACCTTACAACAAGCCTGTCCTTACTTACTGCGCCGCCCATATCTGCCGATGCCGCATATATGGCTGCAGTTATTACAGCCACAAGCTCTGCGTCGTTCATAAGATTTTTATTGGAAGCAGCCACAGCTTTTGGCGCTGTCACAGGTGCCTGAGGCTTAATCTCCTCCTTAGCCTGCGGAAGCTTCGGCTTCGGCGCAAGCAGCGCAGGCAGGAACTTAAACAGTGATATGATGAATGATATGAAAATCAAGACAATAAACACTGTACCCATTCCGATAATTGTGTTTCTTCCTGCGGATGCCATAAGCTCCTTCTTGGAATATACCGCAGACACAACCATTTCTTCCGCCTTATACGGCTTTAAGCCTGCATATTCCATATCACTATCAACAAGCGTCTTCTTCAGCTCCTCTATGTCAGAGCATCCGTACATCATGAGCAGATAGTCAAGTGTAAGCCCGTTCTGCTCAATAACTGACTGTATTGTATCATCTGTATAATACTGTAATGCCCTGTCATACTGCATAAAATATTCAGGGTTTTCTACATATTTAACCGTTATTTCAACATCTCTGTTTTCGGCTCTGTTTATAATTGTAACACTGACCGAATCCTCAGCATTGGTTATCTCATAATCAACAGATTCAGGACTAAAAGCACCTGTAGCCTGCGCATTTGAAATTATGCCGGAATAATCCTGAAGCTGTCCTACCTTGTCCGTATCAACAGCCTGCCTTATGCCCATTACGGCAGACTGCTCAAACTCCGTACCATTTTCAATGTAATATTTTGCATAATCTTCTGAAACATCAGCATATTGGTCAAAATAAGACATCGTATCAAGGACAATCTGTGAATCATCATACTCAAAAGCAGCTTCCTTATTATCATCACAGCCTGACAAAGATAACATAACAGCAAACATGGAAATTACGATTAAGCTTTTTTTCATTTTCATTTCCTGTCACCTCATTTTTTATAATATGCCATGCTTCTTATATGGTCGTTCCTCTGCTTTTGTGTAAAGCATGTCAAAAGCAGCAATCAGACGCTTTCTGGTTGCGTCAGGCTCTATAATATCATCTACATAGCCTCTTTTTGCAGCCGCCATGGCGCTTGACTGAAGCTCTGTGTATTCCTTCTTGCGCTCCTCAACAAAAGCCTTCTTATCCTCCGCTGCATCTATATCCTTTGCATACATAATCTTAACTGCCATCTCCGGTTCCATTGTGCCAATCTTTGCATTTGGCCATGCATATACCATATCAGCGCCAATTCCCTTTGAATTCATAACCGTGTATGCAGTTCCAAATGCATCCCCCATGACAACCGTTACCTTCGGAACCGTTGCATTTGCATATGCATAGGTAAGCTTTCCTGCTGCGTCAGCTATCATTCTCTCGTTGGCAACAGTGCCTACAAAGCCCTTGACATTAACCAATGTAAGAACCGGTATTGAAAATGCATCGCAGAACTTTACAAAATCTGCAGCAACGTAAGCGCCTGAGGTTGAAAGGTAATCGCCGCCGTCCTCTGCGCTGTTTGCAACACATCCTACGGTCTGTCCGTTCAGTTTTATAAATCCAAGCACCATATCCTTTGCAAAGCCCTTGTATGCCTCAAAGAATATATTATTGTCCGCAATATTTGAAAGCACTCCCCTTGCGTCCCCGGAAAGTCCGTCAAGGTTTGGAATAATTCGGTTTAAATCGTCACTGCACTCTGTAGTATCGTCGTCCTCATTGTTTGAAGGAAGCATATCAATAAGTCCCCTCACCTGCGCAAGAAGCTCAGCGTCACTGTCAAACACCCCGTCTACGAGAGATGTATTGCCGCTTATATATTCTGCTGATGCAGTATTAAGCTTTGACTCGTTATTTCCATCTAAAGCATTCGGGCTGTTTACAAATATTTTTGAGCCCTCTGCCGTCATAAAGGTAAAATCAGTAAGCGCAGGAATAAGCGCCGCGCCGCCGCCGCATGTTCCGAATACTGCGGTTATCTGAGGAATAACTCCCGATGCAAGAGACTGCTTAAGATAGAGCTCTCCAAAGGCATTCATAGCGTCCATAGCCTCCTGAAGCCTCAGTCCTGCGCAATCGATAAGTCCCACGACAGGAGCACCTACCTTCATAGCCATATCATACACCTTTGCAATCTTCTTTGCATGCATTTCGCCTACTGCGCCGCCAAGGACGGAAGCGTCCTGACTGTAAACATAGACTATTTTTCCATTGATAACACCATATCCGGTTATGACGCCATCTTTCGGAGTATCCGTTTCCTGCATGTTGAAATCCGTGCTTCTTGCGGTAACATAAGCACCAATCTCAACAAAGCTTGAGTCATCAAGCAACGCTGAAATCCTGTCACTTGCTGACAAACTAAGTTTGTTACTCATTTTTAGTCCTCCATTTTTGTATTATATTTTAGGTCTCAACCAAAATTGAAACCAAAATCTTCCGATTGTAATTGTATACTGTTTCGAATATTAAATCAAGTATAAAAAAGCATTCCCCATCTTTTTATTTACATTCAGATAAAAAATGCTGTCACATGAAGAAATACAAATAGAATAAACATTCCTCCGTGCAACAGCACCCTCTGCTCAAATAATCTTTCTATTTTAATAATTCACAAATTCTTTCAATGGTCTTTAACGCCGTCTGACGCCGCACCTCATATCTGTCACCGTCAAACTTATATCGTTCAACAATAACCCTGCCGCAAACGTAATATCCCGCATAAACCGTTCCAACAGGCTTATCCTCCGTTCCTCCGTCAGGTCCTGCTATACCCGTCACAGCTATGGCGCAGTCTGCCGACGCCGTCAAAGCAGCCCCCTTCGCCATCTCGCGGGCTGTCTGCTCCGACACCGCCCCATACTCACAAAGTGTTTCATGCCTTACTCCAATAAGCCTTTCCTTTGCAGAATTTGCATAGGTCACATATGCCTCATTTAAAACATAAGAAGCCCCCGCTACATTTACAAGCGTTGCCGAAATAAGGCCGCCTGTACATGATTCGGCTGTTGTTATTGTGTAACCCTTTTCACGCAAAATATTTATTAGCTTTTCTGAATTATCCTTAAAACTTTTCATATTTCAATACCTTATTTAATAATCGATGCTATTTGGCACCTTAGTACCGTTACGTTCTTGTCCGCAGGTCTCCGTCTGCTCTAGTGTCCCAAGGAATCCACCTGCTACACAGGTACCTTCGTGTGACAGCCTCGCTAACCGAAACAACCCTTTTATTTTGCATCCGAAAGCACCGATTTATTCTTCACAAGATAATCAACGAGAGAAATAATTGTAAGCGCAAGGGCGGCATAAATAAATATGTTTTCTATAAGAGAAGCAATACCGCCACCAAAGTCGCATATCAGAATAATTATCATAAACATCTGCACGACAGTTTTTACTTTACCCCACCAGCCTGCCGCTATGACCACGCCGTTATCTGACGCTATAAGCCGGAAGCCGCTTATTATAAACTCTCTTGCTATAATGACTATGACAACCCATGCAGGTATTCTGTCTATCTCTATAAGGGCTATCATTGCCGAGCAGACTAAAAGCTTGTCCGCAAGAGGGTCCATAAACTTACCAAAATTTGTTATCAGATTGTATTTCCTTGCTATTTTACCATCCAGCATATCCGTAAGGCTGGCAATACAAAAAAGCGCAAGGGCAATCCATTTCCCGTAAGGTATGCTCTCTACCATAAGTGCCACAAGAAAAAATGGTATCATGATAACTCGTAAAATTGTTAGCTTATTCGGTAAATTCATCTTTTATCTCTCCTATCAAATCATATGGCGCTGCCTCGGTTATTCTTACATCCACAATGTCGCCTGAAATAAGCGAATAATCGCAGTGTATATATACAAAGCCGTCAATGCCCGCGGCATCGCGGTATGTTCTTCCGACATATACGTCTTCTTCGGGTATATATCCCTCAACAATCACCTTCATTATTTTTCCCACAAACTCTATATGTTTGTCAAGGGATATTTCCTGCTGAAGCTCCATTATTTCATTTTTCCATAAAAGAGCCGTTTCCTCATTAACCTGATTTTCAAAGCCTGCCGCAGGAGTGCCCTCCTCCCTGGAATATGTAAATACGCCAAGCCTGTCAAACTCCATCTCGTCAATAAATTCAAGCAGCGCCTCATGCTCCTCCTGCGTCTCGCCCGGAAATCCCGCTATTAAGGTTGTCCGGATTGCCATATCCGGTATTTTGCTTCTCAGCCTTGCTATCACATTTTTAATGGACGCCTTGTCCGTCCTTCTTCCCATCCTTGCAAGAATTTTATCCTCGCAATGCTGCAACGGCATATCAATATAGTGAAGCAGCTTCGGCTCATTTGCAAATGCGTCTATCAGCTCCTCCGTTATCTCCTCAGGATAACAGTACAGCACTCTTATCCACTCTATGCCGTCTATCAGCCCAAGCTCATGGATAAGCTCATGCAGAACCTTTTTTCCATACAAATCCACTCCGTAGCATGTACATTCCTGTGCCACAAGGACAAGCTCCCTTATGCCCTGCTTTGCCATATATGACGCTTCGTTAATAAGCCGTTCCTTTGGCACGCTTCTGAAACTGCCCCTTATTTTAGGTATGACACAGTAGGTACAGTGCTTGTCGCAGCCCTCGGCTATTTTAAGATAACCCATAAATGTACCGGAGGTGATAACCTTGTCTGTATCTATAAGAGGAAGTCGGTTTATGTCATCAAATTTTTTTATTTTTTTCTGTATATTGACATTATTAACAGCATTATGTTCCGTGCTTTTATTTTTTGCACTTTCTTGTGCTTTGCTTTCTTGTTCATCGCTTTCTTTACTACACTCCACCTCAAAAAGCTCCCTTATAACATCCCCAATCCTGTCTATGCTGCCTATGCCTAAGCATGCATCTATCTCCGGAATTTCTTTTGTTATCTCATCCTTGAAACGCTGCGCAAGGCAGCCTGCAACAATAAGATATTTAAGCCTGTCCTCCTTTAAACGCGCCATTTCAAGTATTGTGTTTATGCTTTCCTCCATAGCGTCATGAATAAAGCTGCATGTATTTACTATTACAATGTCAGCCTCCGCTTCCTCATTTATAATATTATATCCCTCCGCCTTAAGCAGACCAAGCATAGCCTCGCTGTCACACAGATTTTTGTCACAGCCCAAAGAAACCATTAATATATTCATATTCCCATCCCTTTTTCAGTTTCTTATGCCATGATACCAGCTTCCACACAATTGTTCATAAGCATTGCAATTGTCATCGGTCCAACGCCCCCCGGTACAGGCGTGATTGCGCCTGCAACAGGCTCAACTGATTCATAGTCAACATCCCCGCAAAGCTTTCCGTTTTCATTTCTGTGAATACCTACGTCTATGACCGTCGCGCCTTCCTTTACATATGACGCATCTATCATTTTAGGCTTTCCGATTGCAACAACTAGTATGTCAGCGCGCTTACATACCTCTTTTAAATTTTTTGTTCTCGAATGACATACCGTTACCGTTCCGTTTTCCCTGAGCAGAAGCATTGCCATCGGCTTACCCACTATATTGCTTCTTCCTATAACAACACATTCCTTGCCCTCTATCTCAATTTGAGAACGCTTTAAGAGCTGAATAATTCCCGCAGGCGTGCAGGATACAAAGCCCTTCTTGCCTATGCTCAACGCCCCGACGCTTGCAGGATGAAAACCGTCCACATCCTTTGCAGGAGAAATGGCATTTATAATATGCTCCTCATTTATATGCTCTGGAACCGGAAGCTGTACAAGTATTCCATGTACGCTGTCATCCTTGTTAAGCCTGTCTATTATTTCAAGAAGCTCCTCCTCGGTAGTTTCCTCCGGCAGCTCACATGCAACGGACTTTATTCCGATATATTCACATGCCTTTTTCTTGTTTCCCACATATACCGTTGACGCAGGGTCGCATCCAACCTGTATAACTGCAAGACAGACTTCCGTTCCTTCACTTTTGAGCCTTTCCACCTTATTTTTAAGCTCGTCCTTAATCTGCTTTGAAATTAATTTACCGTCAATTATCTTTGCCATTGCTTCCTCCTTAATTTTTCTGTCTATAAATTGTTCCATTTAATTTCCCCATAGGACAAATTATACAATAACGGCAAGTACAAATCAATTATCTTATAAAAGAAGAAAAGCAGACTGCCAATTGCCTGTCAGACATGGCTATATAGTAACTGAAACCCGTTTGAGGACGTCGGTACTTAAATTGCCAGCCCAAGAATATTCTTACATAAAAATATCTCAAGCTGGCAATTTTTAGTACCGCTACGTCCGAATCGAGCGAAAGCGGGGTTTTAGTTACTATATAGCCATGTCTGACAGGCAATTCAAGTGCTACAGCAGCATTCCAAGTATCTGATTGCTTCTGGCAACAAATTCCGTCATTCTTTCCGCCTCAAGAGGCTTATTTGCAAGCACCGCAAGGTCGTAAAGCTGGCAGCATATCATGCTCGTGTTTTCTCCCTCAGGATTGTCCAGCACATACTTAACAAGCTTGTTGTTTGCATTTAATACAAGCGTTTCACCCTCGCCGCCAAACATTGACGGATCCATGCCGCCGCCCATGCTGTATACCTTCATCATCTCCTGCATTCTCCTTGCGTCCTCTGAAAGCGTAAGCATGGAAGAAACATCATCATTTTTAAGGCTTTCAACCTTAATGTTAAGCTTATCGTTGCCTGTAGCTTTCTTAAACACCTCCGAAAGCTTATCCGTGTACTCCTTCTCCTGTTCCTCGCTTAGAGCCTCGCCCTTGAAATTGTCGGACAAATCCGCATCGATACGAAGGAATTTAACATTTTCATTCTTGCTCTCAAGATGCGTTATATAAGGATTATCTATATTGTGTACAAGATAAACGGCGTTTAAGCCCTCCTCCTTAAACATCTTTATATACTGTGACTGCGCCTGCTCATCCGACACATAAAAGACCTTATTCTCATGCTTTTCCTTCGCCTGGTCAAGATATTCAGGGAGCGTGAGATACTTATTATCCAAATCCTTGAACAGCATATAGTCTGTCATTTTCTCGCAGAATTTTTCGTCCCGGATACAGCCAAACTTTATGAATGGGCTTATATCATCCCAATACTTCTCATAATTTTCCTTGTCTGTCTTGCACATGCCGGAAAGTTTGTCGGCAACCTTCTTCGTAATGTAGTCTGATATTTTCTTCACAAAGCCGTCATTCTGAAGTGCGCTTCTTGACACGTTAAGCGGAAGGTCCGGACAGTCAATAACGCCCTTTAAAAGGAGCAGGAACTCCGGAATAACCTCCTTGATGTTATCGGCTATAAACACCTGATTATTGTAAAGCTTTATCGTACCCTCAAGCTGGTCATACTGGGTGTTAATCTTAGGGAAATATAAAATACCCTTTAAGTTAAACGGATAGTCCATGTTAAGGTGTATCCAGAACAAAGGCTTTTTAAAATCAAGAAATACTTTTTGATAAAAGTCAATATATTCCTCCTCGGTACAGTCCTTAGGATTTTTCATCCACAACGGATTTGTGTCATTTAAAGGAGGATTTGCCTTCTTCGGTTCATCTTCCTTATCTGCATCTGCCCCTTCCTTATCCTCAGAGGCTTCCGCCTTTTCACCATCAGCAGCAGCCTTTTTGTCGTCTCCTACAAGCTCGGCCTCCTCGTCAATCTCAATAACCTTATTCTTTTCTTCCTCCCTTGCCTTTGCTTCTTCCTCCTCAAGCTTATCCTCGTTTATGAAGTAAATATTGTAAGGCATAAATGCGCAGTATTTCTGAATAACCTCCCTTACGCGGTATTCATTTGCAAATTCATAGCTGTCCTCATTTAAGTAAAGGGTGATTGCAGTTCCCCTTGTGTCATCATCGCTTTCCGACATCTCAAATTCTGTACCGCCGTCGCACTCCCAGAATACAGGCTTTGCGTCCTTCTGCCATGAGCATGTCTCAATCGTAACCTTGTCGGCTACCATAAACGCTGAATAAAAGCCAAGACCGAAATGTCCTATTATCTGGTCCTCCCCTGCCTTATCCTTATACTTGTTTATAAAATCTGTTGCGCCGGAAAATGCTATCTCATTAATGTATTTGTCAAGCTCCTCCTCCGTCATTCCAAGACCGTTATCAACAAATGTAAGCGTCTTGTCCTTTGCGGAAGCGTAAACCTCAATCTTGTATTCCTCTCCCTCGGTTTCCTCAAAGTCTCCCATGAGCGCAAGCTTTTTGAGCTTCGTTATTGCATCGCATCCGTTTGAAATAAGCTCCCTTATAAATATATCGTGGTCAGAATATAACCACTTTTTAATAATGGGGAAAATGTTTTCGCTGTTAATTGATAAGCTTCCCTTTTTTGCCATTGTCGTTATACCTCCGTAATTTTACTTTAATAATTTTGCTTAATACTATTGGTTTGCTTTTAAACAAACTTCGTCTATCAAGTAATATAATACTTCATTCATTCAATGTCAAGAAAAAATTAGCACTCATTCAAAACGAGTGCTAATAATTATATATAATATTTTTCTACGGTGCTATCCCACACATGATCCAAGGTTTTATCAAGTGAAAACGTCTTTACTGACGTGCCTGTCGTCACCGTAAGCTTTCCCTTTTCATACAGCACATTAAAAAATAATGCCCCTATGTCATTTTCAGATATTGGCAGATTGTTCATTTCAGCAAGCCTTGTTATGTTTTCACGGTTAAACATAAGTATAAGCTTAAGGCTGAGAGGAAGCTTATCTCCCTTTATAAGCTCATACACTGTGGGCTTTATGTTTTTCCAGTCAATATATTCCTCCGCCGCCATTATATCTCTGTCGTCGCTATCAAAAAAATCCTTGTTGATTTTTCCGTTTATATTATAATCAATCCCTGTTTTTATCCGCGCCTCAAAAAGATAAAAGCTGTCATACCGTTCTCCCGTCAAAAGCTCTGACATAAATTTGCCCGTTTCTTCTATTTCAAATTGTTTCATAAACACTCCATTATAAAGCTGACTTATCCAATAAAGCCAATGTGTACATTATGCATATTAATCCATCTGATTCAGGTAGACAGTGACAACCTGCATGTCATCCCCGTATTGCTCACTGCTGTACTGGCAGTACATAACTCCCGATACCTCCTGAAGAAACTGCATGTCATACAGCTCGTCGCTGTAATCCGTCACGGCAATTTCAACGGTTCCCGTTATATTTCTGCCCGCTGTTCGCTTAACCTCATTTTTAAAGCTCTGGTAATCACAAATAAGATTATTTTTTGCAAAATAATTGTATGTCATGCTGTCGCATGACTCAAAGCTTTCCTCGTCCCAGACATGCCTGTCATCCATAATATCATCCGTGACATTGAAATACATATGACCCACAAAGCTTCCCCTGTCAGGCAGCGGATCATCCCACGTGGCGTCAACCTGATACCACTCTCCGTCAAGACATACCCGATTCCACGCATGCAGCTCCCCGTCAGCCGTTCCGGTCATAAACTCATTTTCAACGCCTGCGCAGGAAAGCAAAAGAGCCATTGCCTCAGCATAGCCGTTACACACTGCCGTGCCCTGAACGAGCGCACCATAAGCCCTGTACGCATATTCCTTTGAATAATCCACATACCCATAGCTGCAATTTGCAACAATGTAATCATGTATGGCAAGCTCTTTTTCGTAATCTGTCATACCCGGCTTAATTAAACGGTCCAAAACGGAATCCACCTTTTCATAAAGCTTCACCGCAGCCGGTCTGTCGCCCGGAATACCCGTGCCGTTTATGTATTTCTGATAAACGTAATAATTATCCGATATTTCATATCGAAGTATGATTTTCATACCCTTTTTCGTTTTCTGTATGACGGAATACTGATTTACATTTCCATAAAGACCGCATATATAATCATTTATGGAGTTTATGTCATTTTCCGTTATGTTGCTTACATAAAATACACCGCTGTCATCCCCGGCTTCAATCTGCTCATTTACAAGCGTGGTAAGCTCAATCATCCCGTCTGCGGTCTGATCCGGATGCAGCCTTGCTCCTATATCCCAGCCCCAGAAATATGCTATGGCAATAATCGCTACAACCAGAATAGGGATAATTTTTATTACCTTATGATTGTTATACACTATTCTACCTCATCCTCATCGTCATCATCATTTTTGCTGCTCGCTGATTTTCCCATGATAAGCAAAACAACCATTAGTATGATTGAAACAATCAGGCATATGGCAATAAGCACAGGCTTGCTGCTGTCTCCCGTCACCGGCATCAGAAGTGCATATAATAATTCATTATAATTCATAGCTTCCTCCAAAAAATTTACTATAATTATTTTAAGATAATCTTCCTATAAAGGCAACTGTTTTCAAATTTTATTTTTATTCATGCAGCACTCTCTCCTGCGTCCCATCCGCTCATGAGTCAAGCCACTGGATAAATGCGGTCTTATCGGTGCTGTTATATCCCGCATTTCTATAAAAGTCCAGTGTCTTTTGTTCCCTGCTGCCTGTCAGGAGCATCATCTTGTAACAATTTGTCTGCCGGGCTATCTGTTTTGCATATTCCAGACATTCCGATGCCAGACCGTGTCCCCTGAAGTCTGTATGAGTAACAACATTTTCCACAAATGCATAGGGGCGTATGTTTCTTGTCAGATTAGGAATAATTACACATACACAGGAGGATACGATTTTTCCATCCAGTTCATTGACTATCAGGTGATGGTTTTCATCTTCCAGAATGTGCTGCCACGTATCGTGCAGATAATCGGATTCTTCGGGAACCGATTCTTCATGCAGACATAAATATAATTCCAATATTGCGTTCAAATCTTTTTTTTCAGCTTCACGTACCATAGTGATAATCCTCCCTGTTCTGCAAATTTGCTCCAAATATTTACGCATATATTTTACACTACATATCCCCTATGCATCAACTGTTTTTATGGAATCTGCCGATTATAATTGCCTTTCTACCACCTCGAAAAGAAAAGTCCTGCAAGAGGCGATAACAGAATCATAATTACGGAAAATGTAAAGGATTCCACGGATATTAAGGTTGCCCTCTGCTCCGACGGAAACATATCCTGCAATTTTGCATTGGTTCGCACCTGCAATGCATCATCGCCCAATGCCGCAATAAATCCTCCAAATACCATGATTACGGTGATGCCGGAAGCTTCCAGCGCTACGCCAAAGACCACAAGCAGAGCTGCCATTACAGCTATATTCCGGTATTTCATTTTTTGCAGAAGAAAAATGATTTTTGCGCCAATGATTCCGCCAGACTGCATCAAAAATAAAGCAGTTCCCAACAACATATGGGGTATGCCTGACTCTAAAAGCTTTGCCTGCAAGAAAAACAATAATAAAATATCAATTGCGCCTACAAAGGAATTGCAAAACATCAAAAATACAGCTTTCTTTGCTGACTTTAGAAAAGCTATACTCTCCAGAAAACACTTTATCAGTTCACTTTTGATTGAGCCGGCTATCTGTCGGTGTTTTTGTTCTTGTTTTTGCTTTTGTTTTTCTTCTTGTTTTTCATTTTCATCTCCTCTGACTTCTATCAATGTATGCAATATCAAAAGCTGTATCAAGCCATTCACCAGACTTGTGCTATATGCCAGACGGTATCCTATCATTAATGCAACTCCGGCGCACAAAGTAGAAATCCCTTCGCTCAGCCGATAAATTATCAGTTGGTTGGACTCATATTTCGCATATTCGCTCTGACGGTCTGCAAGCTTCAGGGAATCATAAGCCAGTGCATCCCCTGTTCCTGATGCAAAATTATAGTTGCCTGCAAAAAATGCCATGGCAATACAGACATGTATCAGATTATCGGAACCAATCATTACAGAACATCCTATCATATTCAGAATGGTGCTGACAAGCAGCATCCGCTTTCTTCCAAATACATCTGCCAGTACGCCGGACGGAATCTCAAACAGTAAACTCGTGATATGAAATACTGTTTCTGCAATTCCAATTTCAACCAGACTATATCCTCTGGACGCCAGAATGGCTACCCATGCCCCTGTAATCGACAATCCGCCTATTATGGAGGATGTATATAATGTTTTTATCTGTTTGTCACATGTAAATTTATTTATCGTATTTTTCTTTTTATTTTTTGACATAAAAAAATCTCCTTAACTTTTATTTTTTGTCGTTAAAGAGATGATGAACCGTTTTTTATTCCAATTTGTAAGGTGTGATAAATCTATCCATTCATACAAATCTTCCTAAAAAAGGGCGCACTATCCCTGTAATCAGGAATTGTATAACCATTATTCAGATGAAGATTTGTTGTTTTCCAATACATAAATCTGACCTCTCATATTGTCTTTGTCTTTTGATGGTACTACACAGGATGCCGTTTTGTCAAGCTCCGTAGGCAGATTATCCCAAAGCTCTGTCCTCGTCTTACTTTCCCTCAATTTCTCCAATATTTTTCTATCAGGGTCGGGATATATTACAAAGCCGTCAGTCTCTCCCATATTCGGACGTATGGGAAAAGCAAGCTGTTCCCCATCTGTTGAAAACTGCGCGTTCACCCCTGCTTTATTTCCCCTTGCGTCAAGTCTTATCCATTTTTTCAAGTCCTTGACATATACTCCATTCAGACCATGATATATCAAAACAGGCGCAGTTTCATCGTCCAGAATCAACTTCTGATAACAAAAGCCTGCCGGAATTGATTTACGGCGCAATAAAGCAGCCAGCAGATGGGATTTGGCAAAGCAGATGCCATGACCGGCTTTCAGCACCTCCGAAGCAGTGCATGTAATCACATCTTCGTTTATATCTGCCGAATAGGAAATGTTATCTCTGACAAATTCATAGGCTTTTTTCATGAAATCCAACTCATTATCCGCCTTTTGAAATAGTGCATCAGCCTGCTCTGCAATGGCTTCATTGTCATAATCAATCACATTGTCATGCTTTAAATATTCATCAACGTTATTGGTATATAAAACTAAATCCATTTATATCACCTCCGGGAAAACCATAACAAATCTGCGTTGTTTTGTCTTACCCATAAACAGCGAATGGTTGGACATTTCCATTACAAGTCACCTTGATTACAAAATGGGATTTTACAGCTGCTTAAAGTAACTCTCAATTTAAAAGCTTCAAAACAACACCTCTCCCAAATACTTGTCATGGGGAACAATCAAGCACTTCTCAATAGATTTCCAATAGCTGTCATACAGATTTTTCTGTGCCAGTCCGTAATTTTCTTTTGTATCAAATTCCCAGTAAAGCATGTACTTAACACTTTTCACAATACGGGTAATTTTTTTTGGAGGAAGACCTTCCTTAATTTGCTCCATATCAATGTGATACCCTCTTTTGACAAAGCGAATCATAAGAAGTCCCTCCTGCTTTTCCAGAAATGCTTTCGCTTCAGACATCAGCGTTTCAAACTCCTCTGTCTTTTGAGGCTTGACCTGATAAATACATATTTCTGTAAACGGCATATTTCATCCTCCCTCTATTGAACGTCAGGCATTCAATATTTTAAAACACAGAAAAACCTGACACAGTCACTGAACGCTCCGACAGCAATAAAGTAATAATTATGGCAGAAAGAACCTAAAAATCGAAGTCACAATCCTCATTCACAATCACGCTCTTTATCCCTGTAACATTATTCAGCGCCTTTAAAATTCCTGTAACAACGGTATCAATATCCTCATCAATATTTCCGGTATCAAGGTAAATACTTACTTTTTCATCATTTTTAGACACATCAATATACCCTATAAAAATTTCCTCCTCGTCATATGGGGCAGTAAATTCGTCTATTGCTGCATTGATTTCCTTTAATTTTTCATCCGTGCAGCCTTCTTCAAAGTAAATGCTGTAATCAAAGCACTCTCCGTCAAAGCCTGCCACATGTGCCTCGAAATACAATCCTAATTTATCAAAACCCATCATACTATCAAAACTATCCATACCTTACCCTCCATAATAATATAATTATTCGTTCTCCGACAGCTTAAAGAATTGCAAATCCTCATCAAGCTTTTCAGACAGACGCATCAATTCGCTTGCCGCATCTGACATAATCGAAATAAAGGAATTGAGTTCCTCCATAGACGCATATGTTTCCTCTGTTGACGCCGCATTTTCTTCAGATATTGCCGACAAGCCCTGGATAACATCCACCACCTGTTCTCTGGATTCACTGCAGACCTTCGTCTGCCCTTTAATTCCTTCTGTTTTCTGCCAGCATACGTTTATTCCCTCCTCTACGTCACCAAACTTTGCCTTTGTATCATCCAGCTTTCGCTGCTGCTGGTCAACAATAATCTTGACCTCCTCCATAACTTCAACCATAAGCTCAGATTCTGTTAATAAGGTATCAACAATTTCCTCAATTCTTCTGGAGGATTCATTTGATTGCTCCGCCAGCTTTTGTATCTCAGATGCAACTACCGCAAATCCCCTTCCGTGCTCTCCTGCCCTTGCTGCCTCTATGGACGCATTCAGGGAAAGAAGATTTGTTTCTTCCGCAATGGAGCTGATAAGCGCAATTGCCTCCTTAATGGACTGCACTGATGCATTTGTGGCATATACCTGATTGCCAATTTTATCAAGGGCTTCTGTTGTGTGATCGTTTGATGTTTCCAGCTCCTTAATAATTTTAGCAGATTCATCACCGGCATCCTTCATCCTTGTGGCATTACGGTCCAAATCGGAAACGCTGTTTACAATGTTTTCAATCACTTCTCCAATGTTGGCAACATAGACATTTGCATTTTCAATTTCTTCAGCCTGCGTTACCGCTCCCTTTGATATATCTCCGACTGCACAGTTGATTTCCTGTGTTGTTACAGATGTATTTTGCGCCATTTCCTCAAGATTTTTTCCCGAATCAATCATGATTTTTGATGATTTATGTATATCACCTAATATTTCATTCAGCTTTCCAACGAAATTTTTTAATGCGCGCAGCATACTGCCAATTTCATCCGGACGTTCCATATACCTTGGATTTACCTGAAAATCAAGATTACCTTCCGACAGAGTATGTATTACAGCCTCTGCGCTTTCTATTGAGCGAACAATTCCAAGAATTATTAAAATGCTTAATACAATGATAATAACCTCAACCACACAGACACCTATGGAAATTGACTTAACAATACGATTTACATAAGACTCTGCCTCTTTGCTTGGTATTCCTGCAAACATCATTCCAATTACATTACCTGTGGAATCCTTTAAAGGCATATAATAAACGTAATAATTTTTACCATTTATGGATGTACTATAATCTTTATACTCCTTGCCTTTATTCAGTACAGCTTCCACAACCTTATCATTTGCGTCCGTGCCGATAATCCGTTCCTTGGTCTCATTTGAAACAAGTGTGGTAGCCATACGGGTTTTTCCATAAAATATGGTTATATCGTAATCCGTTCCTGCAACCATGGCATCCAAAACATCCATATTTTCCGTAATATTCAAATCACCCTTCATAAGGCATCCGTCTTCAATATAGTAATCTCCCTCCGCCAATCCGTTATAAGCGCCCGTCATACTTGTAACCATTCCCTGAAGCCCAAGCATTGTCTCATTTTTCATGCCTTCCTTCATTTTGTTAATCGAAATAAGCAAAATAAAAAGCGCCAGCAAAACGCATGGAACAACAGACATAAATAATAACTGCCTGCGTAAATTTAATTTCATTTTTTTCTTCATCACTGTTTTCCTTTCTTTGAATAACAATCTCCCACTCTTGTATAATCTGTGTTTCTTTATGTCGCATTTTGACCATTTTTGAACACAACCATATTTTAATTATAGCACTTTAGTTTGTTAATTCAATAATGAATTTTATTCTTGAAGCGGCACCGCCTTTGTTGTAAAATATCTACTTAGAATATAACGGAAGGCAGGAAAAAAATATGGCACAACTTTGGGGTGGTCGCTTTACAAAGGAAACGGACAAGCTTGTTTACAATTTTAACGCTTCCATTTCATTCGACCGGAAATTTTATAAGCAGGATATACAAGGCAGCAAAGCACATGTTGCAATGCTTGCAGCAACAGGCATACTTACAGAGGATGAAAAAAACAAAATATCAGAGGGTCTGGATGGCATTCTTGCAGATGTTGAAACCGGCAGGCTTGCCATAACAGAGGAATACGAGGACATACACAGTTTTGTGGAGGCGAACCTGATTGACAGAATTGGCGATGCAGGCAAAAAGCTTCATACCGGACGTTCCAGAAACGACCAGGTGGCTCTTGATATGCGGCTTTATGTGAGGGATGAGCTTACCTGCGTAAAGGAGCTTATAATAGCGCTGCTGAAACAGCTTCACAAGCTTATGAAAGAAAATACCGAAACCTATATGCCAGGCTTTACCCATCTTCAGAAAGCGCAGCCTGTTACCTTTGCCCACCATATAGGCGCATACATGGAAATGTTCAAGCGTGACCTGTCACGCATCCATGATATATATGAGAGAATGAATTACTGTCCGTTAGGAGCAGGCGCCCTTGCAGGCACCACCTATCCTCTTGACAGAGAGCTTACCGCATCGCTTCTTAACTTTAAGGGGACAACCTTAAACAGCATGGATTCTGTATCAGACAGGGATTATGTAATTGAGATGCTGTCTGCTTTTTCCACGATTATGATGCATCTGTCCAGATTTTCAGAGGAAATAATTATCTGGAACTCCAACGAGTATCAGTTTGTTGAGCTTGACGATGCCTACAGCACCGGAAGCTCCATTATGCCACAAAAGAAAAATCCTGACATTGCCGAGCTTGTCCGGGGCAAAACAGGCAGGGTTTACGGCGCGCTTATGTCAATACTTACAACAATGAAGGGTATTCCCCTTGCATATAATAAGGATATGCAGGAGGACAAGGAGCTTACCTTTGATGCAATCGACACGGTTAAAGGCTGTCTTGCACTTTTTACCGGAATGATTTCAACGATGAAGCTCAATAAAGCCGTCATGGAAAAAAGCGCAAAAAACGGGTTTACAAATGCCACGGATGCGGCAGACTATCTTGTAAATCACGGCGTGCCATTCAGGGACGCCCACGGCATAGTAGGTCAGCTTGTGCTCTACTGCATAGACAAAAATATATCCCTTGATGAAATGTCAATGGAAGAATACAAGTCAATAAGCCCTGTATTTGAGGAGGATATATATGAAGCAATAAGCCTTACCGAATGCGTAAACAAACGAAATACAATCGGCGCTCCCGGACCTTTATCCATGGAGCAGATTATAAACATAAACGAGGATTTCCTAAATAACCTAGACAAATAGCCCTGACAAACAGCTTTAACATATAAAATCTATTTAACGTACTATTATCAGGCAAAAATATAACAGTAACTTTCTTCAGGAGGAAAACGAAATGAATAATACGACGAAACAAAAATATGAGCTTGCAAAAAAAATGCTCAAGGGAAAAATCGAGATAGATGAAGTTGCCCTTATGACCGGACTTTCTGAGGACGTATTAAAAGAGCTTAAGGAGGAGGTTGCACCGGAGAGCAAGGATGTTCAGATACTAAAAAACCTTGACACGGTAGACCTTGATATAGGACAGATACTCTATGACAATTTCCCGGATGAGGACACTGATGCGGAGGAACCGTAACAAATAACAATTACTTGAGAATGCCGGTACTTAAAGGGGCTGTCGCAATAAGGATTTGTTTTTTTAGTAACTATGCATTTTGAACAAAGAAAAGCGGAAGTTAAGTAACACGTTGGAGCGTTCTTTGTTTAAAATGCATTACAAAAAAAGTTAAAATCCTTATTGCGACAGCCCCTTTTTAGTACTGCTGCATCTGCAACAAGCAAAAGTATATTTTATTTCAGATAGTTTCTCATTGTTTTCAGCGCATTCTTCTCCAGACGACTGACCTGTGCCTGTGATATTGATATTTCGTCAGCCACCTCCGTCTGAGTTTTTCCTTCAAAAAATCTAAGCTTAATAATGCTGTACTCTCTTTCATCCAGCTTTTTCATTGCTTCCTTCAAGGATATATTTTCCACCCAGTTTTCTTCCCTGTTTTTCTTATCGCTTACCTGATCCATAAGATAGAGCACATCCTGCCCCTCCTGATAAACAGGCTCATTTAACGACATGGGTGTTGCGATGGCGTCCAATGCAATTACAACATGCTCCTTCGGCATATCTATCTCCTTCGCAATTTCCTCTATGGTAGGCTCCCTGTCATATTTTTTTGTAAGCATATCCTTTGCATAGATTGCCTTATATGCAATGTCCCTAAGGGACCTTGAAACCCTTATGCTATTGTTATCCCTCAGGTATCTTCTGCACTCCCCAATTATCATAGGCACTGCGTATGTGGAAAATTTAACGTCAAGACTTCTGTCAAAGTTATCTATCGCTTTAATAAGACCGATACAACCCACCTGAAACAAATCATCCGCACACTCATTATTATTCCCGACAAATCTTTGTATCACGCTTAGAACAAGCCTTAAATTTCCTCTTATGAACTGTTCCCTAGCCTCCATGTCACCCTCTGCTATTTTCTCAAATAAAGCTTCCTTTTCCTCATTGCTGAGTAATGGAAGCTTTGATGTATTTACCCCACAAATAACTACCTTGTTAAGTGCCATATCAGTAATTCCTCCAACCGTAATCTTGTTACTGTAAAGGATTTACATTTGAGGTATTTTCTATTCAGTTTTTAAGGTGACATTTTTTACCTTATGTCAGCACGTTAATTAAATTTTGGCGGATATATTTACTTTAATACTCCTTTGCAAGCATACTTTCCTTAACCTCATAAAGCTTCTTAGACAGGTCAACATAATGGATATGAGGATTTTCGTACCTCTGCTCCTCCTCCCAGACCTGCTTGTCAAGCTGATAGGAAACATAATCCTTAATCTCGTTTAATGAAGGCTTGTCATAAACAAGCTTGCCATTCTCAAATACAGGAACCTGAAGCTCCTTAACGTCAACATTTTCAAACTTCATTTTTTTCCATGGTTTTATTGGATCAACATATGGATATGGCTTTGAAACATCAACCTCCTCATCGTAGAGGGTAAGTAAATCCGCAAGTCCATAGCCCGTCTCCCTGCTGTATATTCTCCACAGCTTTTTCCTTCCCGGATTTGTTATCTTTTCTACATTTTCTGATATTTTTATTTTAGGTACAAATTCACCATTATCATTTTGTACAGCCGCAAGCTTATAAACGCCGCCAAAAACAGGGTCGGATTTTGATGTAATCATCCTCTCACCAACACCGTAGGAATCAATTTTTGCGCCCTGCTTCTGGAGCGACTTAATAAGGTACTCATCTATGCTGTTTGAAACGACAATTTTGCAGTCAGTCATTCCTTCTGCATCCAGTATTTTTCGAAGCTTTTTTGAAAAATAGGCAAGGTCGCCGCTGTCTATTCTTACACCCTTAAGCCTTTTTCCCATCGGAATAAGCACATCCTTTGCAACCTTTATGGCATTTACAACCCCGCTTTTTAAAATATCATAAGTATCGATAAGAAGCGTACAGTTGTCAGGGTAAACCTCGGCATATGCCTTAAATGCCTCATACTCAGTATCAAAAAACTGTATCCAGCTATGAGCCATTGTGCCGATTGCAGGTATGCCGTACATTTCATCTGCAATAACGGTTGCCGTTGCGTCTGCGCCTCCTATATAAGCAGCCCTTGCCCCAAGTATCGCCGCATCACTGCCATGGGCGCGTCTTGCGCCAAATTCCATAACTACCTGACCTGCATCCTTTGCCGCCCTGCATATTCTTGAAGCCTTTGTTGCTATAAGCGACTGGAAATTTACAGTAAGCAAAAGCATGGTCTCAATAAGCTGCGCCTCTATAACAGGAGCAGTTACCGTTACGATAGGCGTATTCGGGTAACAGATTGTTCCCTCAGGCACCGCATGAATATTTCCCGTGAATTTAAAATCTGCAAGATACGCAAGGAAATCCCCGGAAAATTCGCCCTTGCTTTTCAGATATGCGATATCCTCATCGGAAAAATGCATATTTTCAATATATTCCATAAGCTGTTCCAGCCCTGCTGAAACCACAAAACCGCCGTTATCAGGATTTCGCCTGTAAAACATATCAAAACAAGCTATTTTATCCTTAAAGCCATTCACAAAATATCCGTTTGCCATTGTCAGCTCATAGTAATCCATAAGCATTGTCAAATTTCTCATTATCCGCATACCTCCGTAAATACATCCTCAGGTGTTGCCGCAAATACACACGCGCCCTGCTCTCTCAGGAAATCCTCATCCCGAAAGCCCCACAAAACCGTTATGCAGTCAAGCCCTGCATTTTTTGCAGTGGCAAGGTCAACCTCCGAATCCCCAACATATACAACCTTACTCCTGTCCACACCAAGCTTTTTAATCGCATAGTTGCAGGAATCCGGCGCCGGCTTTCTCTTAAATCCTGGCATATCGCCCACGGCAAGGTCGGCATAATCCTTAAAAAATTTATCATAAAGCATATCCACCGCGCTGCCTACCTTATTTGAGACAATTGCCATTTTTATGCCTTTTTCCTTAAATCTTGCCATAATCTCCGTCACACCCTCATAGGGCTTTGTCTTATCCTGATTGTGCTTATCGTAATGCTCCTTAAATAATCCAAATGCTCTTTCAAATTCAGCCTCTGATATATCATTTGGCGAACAAAGCTCCATAAGCCGTCTTATGCCGTTTCCCAAAAAAAGCCTTACCTCAGCCCGTCCACGTCTTTGCCAGCCCATGCCGTCCATAGCAAAATTTACACTGTCGGTAAGGTCGTCAAGGGTGTCTAAAAGTGTTCCGTCCAAATCAAATAAAACCGCCCTATATTTCACTGCTATTCCTCCGTAAATTTATTCCAAAAGTTTCCGTTGTAAATTTTTCCAAAAACATTTATACTATACACGTTGATATTATAAGCCTTTTAAAGGAGATATACAAATGAATTTAAAAAATATTATGGTAATTGATGATGATATATCTCTTTTACATGCACTTGAAAATACACTCATCAAAGCAGGCTACACCGTCAATCTGGCAAATTCAGGAAAGGAAGCGCTCTCAAAAATAAAAAAGGGATTTATTCCCGACATCATATTACTGGATTTAGTCATGCCTGATATGAACGGATTTGAAACCTTCAGCGCAATACGTTCCATTACAAACACTCCTATTATTTTTATTACTGAAATTAAAAACAATGAAACGGAGCTTTCCTGTCTTGAGCTTGGCGCCGTTGATTACATAACAAAACCATTTATAAACGATATACTTTTGGCAAGAATAAGAATCCACTTAAATACCCAGACTCATACATATGAAAAAAAGGCAAAGGTCGCAGCCACATACGATACGGAAAAACTCACAAGCATGGACGCCCTTCTCACGGACACGGAGTTTAACGTGGGCAAGCTTATTGCAATGGGGTATTCCAATCAGGAAATTGCCGACCGGCTTAATTTTTCTTACAGCTATGTCAAGAAAATTGCCTACCGCATATTTGATAAATTAGACATCAGTAAACGCGCCGATGTAAGAGAATATTTCATGAAATAACTGCCGCAGTAAAGAATACGTTTTCCTGCGGCATATCCTTGTAGCTATATGCTCAAAAAACACGCTTTCACTCGATTCAGACGTAGCGGCACTAAAAGCCGGTCCTGAGAGGTATATAGCAAGAAAAATGTTAAGCGAAAGCGTGTTTTTCTTGCTATATATCTCAAGACCGGCTCTTATTACTGTTGCGTTTTTAGCTCTGCATTGCCCTTTTTGCCCTCATACGCTGGGTAGGGTCAAGTATCTTCTTTCTGATTCGGATTGACTTCGGCGTAATTTCCAAAAGCTCATCCGTATCTATAAAATCCAGTGCCTGCTCAAGACTCAAAATTTTCGGCGGCGTAAGCTTTAAGGCGTCGTCTGAGCCTGACGCTCTCGTATTTGTAAGCTGCTTTTTCTTGCAGACATTTACCTCTATATCCTCCGTCTTTCCGCACTGACCGACTACCATTCCTCCATACACCTGCTCACCGGGACCAATAAAAAGAGTTCCTCTTTCCTGGGCATTGAAAAGACCGTAGGTTATGGACTCTCCCGACTCAAACGCAATAAGTGAGCCCTGGCTTCTGTAATTCATATCGCCCTTATAGGAATCATATCCATCAAAAATCGTATTTATAATTCCGTTTCCTTTTGTGGCTGTCATAAAATCGCCGCGGAAGCCGATAAGTCCTCTGGAAGGTATCGAAAATTCAAGTCTTGTGGTTCCGTTTCCGGTAGGCGCCATTCCCGTAAGCTCACCTTTCCGGTTATTGAGCATATTGATTACCGTACCCGAAAATTCATCCGGCACGTCTATAACTGCTATCTCAAAAGGCTCAAGCCTCTTTCCCTGCTCATTTTCCTTGTAAATAACCTCTGCCTTGCTTACGGCAAACTCATAGCCCTCACGTCTCATATTCTCAATAAGAACCGATAAATGAAGCTCACCCCGTCCCGAAACCTTAAAGCATTCCGTTGTATCCGTCTCCTCCACCCGAAGGGAAACATCAGTGTTAAGCTCCCTGAACAGCCTGTCCCTTATATGTCTTGAGGTTACAAACTTTCCTTCCTTTCCTGCAAGCGGAGAATCATTTACCATAAAATGCATGGCGATGGTAGGCTCTGATATTTTTTGGAAAGGTATCGGCTCAGGGTGCTCCGGTGAGCAGATTGTATCTCCTATGTGCAAATCAGCAATACCCGATATTGCGACAATGGAGCCTACGCCTGCCTCATTTACCTCAACCTTGTTAAGTCCCTCAAACTCATAGAGCTTTCCGATTTTTACCTTAACCTTTTTATCCGGCTCATGGGCATTTACGATAACAGCCTCCTGATTAAGCTTAAGTTTTCCGTTATCAACCTTTCCCACGCCGATGCGTCCCACATACTCATTGTAATCAATTGTGCTTATAAGCACCTGTGTTCCTGCCTCAGGGTCACCCGTCGGCGCAGGAATATAATTTACGATTGTATCAAAAAGAGGCTTCATGTCCGTTCCCGTCTCATCTGCTGAAAGCGATGCCACGCCTGACTTTGCGGAAGCATACACAAAAGGACAGTCAAGCTGCTTTTCGTTTGCATCAAGCTCAATTAAAAGCTCAAGCACCTCATCCACAACCTCGTCAGGTCTTGCCTCCGGACGGTCAATCTTATTTATACAGACAATTACGTTTAAGTCAAGCTCAAGCGCCTTTTTCAGAACAAATTTAGTCTGAGGCATTGCTCCCTCAAATGCATCTACAACAAGTATAACCCCGTTCACCATCTTAAGCACACGCTCAACCTCACCGCCGAAATCAGCATGTCCCGGAGTATCGATAATATTTATCTTTATATCACCATAGGTAACAGCCGTGTTCTTTGAGAGAATTGTTATTCCTCTTTCCCTCTCTATATCGTTGGAATCCATTACACGTTCCGCAACCTCCTGATTTTCACGGAAAACGCCGCTTTGCTTTAAAAGCTCATCAACGAGTGTTGTCTTGCCGTGATCGACATGAGCAATAATTGCCACGTTTCTCACATTGTCTCTTGTTATTGTCATAACATTTTACCTCTTTTTTACGTTAAAATATATTCGCCGTTTTAGCCTAAAGCATTATATCACTTGAAACAACGCATTTCAACATAAAAATTTAGGTTTCCTAACTGAAACGGTCCAAAAAGCTTGATATTTTATCTGCCTTATCCATAGCCTTCATTCCGGCATTTGCCGATGCGGAGCCGGTACGTCCCGTAGATGCATTTTCAGAAAGATCAGACCTTCCTGCGCCTGCTATCATTGTAGTAACAGGTGCCATCCATATTTTACCCGTACCCCTGTATACATTTACAAGCCCCTCGCCTGATACCGCGGAACCAAGCAGGCTTTTTCCTGATTTTTCAACGGTAAATTCAAGGCTTCCCGACCATGCGATTGCCATGTTTCCGTCAATCTTCATAACGTCGTTCTCAAGATTAATTTCAATAAGCTCCCCCATTGGAACAATGCTCTCAAGCGCCGCAACTCCCTGTCCGTTAAGGGAAAGATTAAACAAACCCTCCCTGCCGAACACAGCAGAGGATATATTGCTTCTTGCAACAACCTTCTGCTGCACCGTATTGTCGCATGCAAGAAAAAGTCCGTCGTCAAGAACAACCGAACCGCCCCAGCTTGCTATGTCAGTGAGAAGTATGTGCCTGAACGTAGGCTCAAGCATAACCTGTCCGTAGCCCTCATATATAGGCTTGACTGCCGACTCACCCGTAACTGCGCCGCTTACCATCTTTCCAAGAAAATTTCCTACTCCCTTGACGCCTGTGGACATCTGTACATTTCCGCTTATCCACTGCATGGCTCCTGCCTGTACGGTATAGCCGTTACCATTCAGGTTCAGGAGAACCTGTCTCTTATTGACATTCATTTTTGCGCTGTAATATTCAATCTTTGAATTATAAGGCGATACGCTCATATCCCTTGCGTACTCTAAAACCTGCATGCCGCCAAGCTCGCTTTTTACAACTATATTCTGGCTGTTTAAATAACTTTGATATACCATTTTAACCTCCTACGCCGTCGGCGCCATAAGTATTGTTCCGGTTCCACGATATACATTGACAAGTCCCTCGCCTGATACTGCTGAGCCTATCAGGCTCTTGGTTGACTTTTCTACGGTAAACTCAAGCGTTGACGACCATGCGATTGCCATGTTTCCGTCAATCTTGACAACATCATCCTGAAGGTTAAACTGTATAAGCTCTGCCTGCGGCACAGGGCTTTCCAGTATGGCAAGTCCCTGACCGTTCAGGGAAAGATTGAATAATCCCTCCCTGCCGAACACAGCAGAGGATATATTGCTTCTTGCAACAATCTTATGCTGCAGTGAGCTGTCGCTTACAAGAAAAAGTCCGTCGTCCAGTACGATACTTCCTCCCCACTGACCTACATCCACGGAAATAAGATGCTTATATGTAGGCTCTAACATAAGAAGTCCCTGTCCTGAATATTCAGGCTTGACGCCTGACTCTCCCGTGACGGCTCCCCCTACCATCTTGCCAAGGAAATTTCCTACGCCCTTGACACCGCTGGACATCTGGACATTTCCAAGCATCCACTGCATTTCCCCTGCCTGAACGGTACAGCCCGTATTGTTTAACTCAACTAATACCTGTCTCTTTTTCACGTTCATCTCTGACGCAAAATAAGCTGTCTCCGCCATCTGCGGCGAAACGGATAAATCCTTCTGATGCTCAAAAATCTTGTACTGTCCAAACTGGGCAATACAAATCATGTTCTGATTGTCATAAAAATTGTTTAATTGAAACATTGTAATCCTCCCTGAATAAAATGTACAGGCATGAGCAAAGCTTTGTTTTCTCAAGCATCCGTTGTACAAAATAATGCGTTTTGCTCATGGCTATAAAATGTATTATACCATACCGTCAATCGCAGATTGACGGTGCGCTATTTGCGATGTTCTTTCGCAAAGTATAATATGCGCTTGTGCATATTATACCACTTTGCACATCACTTGTCAGTTTTATTTATGCGTGCTTTCGTCGTAAATTTTTACCTATACATTTTGTTTTCCATGCAGATAAATAAGTAATACCGATATATCCGCAGGCGACACTCCCGATATCCGTGATGCCTGACCGATGGAAACCGGTCTTATCTCCGATAATTTCTGACGCGCCTCCTTTCTCAGATTCGACACGTCATCATAGTTAATCTCCGACGGAATATGCTTCTTCTCCAGCTTTTTGAACTGCTCTACCTGCTGCCTCTGCCTCGTTATATACCCCTCGTATTTAATGTTTATGTTTATCTGATTGATAATCTCATCATCCAGAATTTTATTTTTATCCCTGCCCTCGTCAATGGGCTCAACAAGCTCATAGCTAAGCTCAGGCCGTCTTATAAGCTCGCCCAGGGACACAGCCGTCTTAATCGGCGCACTTCCATTTTCCACAAGAAAATCCTGTATTTTCTTTCCGGCGCCTATCATAAGTGAGTTGACACGCGCAAGCTCATCATGAATAAGCTGCCTTTTTCTTAAAAATGCATGGTATCTTTCCTCGTCTATAAGTCCTATATCATGCCCTATATCCGTAAGCCTGAGGTCTGCGTTATCCTGACGCAGAAGCAGCCTGTACTCTGCCCGCGACGTCATCATTCTGTATGGCTCAAAGGTTTCCTTTGTCACAAGGTCATCGATAAGAACGCCGATATATGCCTGTGAACGGTCAAGAATAAGCGGCTCCCTGCCCTTTAGCTTTAATGCGGCGTTTATGCCTGCCATAATGCCCTGCGCCGCCGCCTCCTCATACCCGGAGCTTCCATTAATCTGTCCCGCAAAAAATAGTCCGTCCATCTCCTTAAGCTCTAAGCTCGCCTTTAAATTAACGGCATTTATGCAGTCGTATTCTATCGCGTATGCATTTCTTATTATCTTGACATTTTCAAGTCCCGGCACTGTCCTTATCATTGCATACTGCACGTCCTCAGGGAGCGAGGAGGACATTCCCCCCATATACATTTCATTTGTAAATTCCCCCTCCGGCTCAATAAAAAGCTGATGCCTGTTCTTGTCGGGGAACTTCATAACCTTGTCCTCGATTGACGGACAGTATCTTGGTCCCGTACCCTCGATAAAGCCTGAAAAAAGAGGCGACCTGTCTATATTTGCCTTTATGATTTCATGGGTTCTTTCATTTGTATATGTAAGCCAGCAGGATATCTGCTCCCTTTCAATATCAGTGGGCTTATTCGTAAATGAAAACGGGACGATTTTCTCGTCGCCCTTCTGCTCCTCCATTTTGGAAAAATCAATTGTTTTTTTGTCAAGCCTTGCAGGCGTTCCCGTTTTAAATCTCCTCAGTCCTATCCCTGCCTCAAGCATGGAATCGGAAAGATGGTTTGCAGCCATAAGTCCGTTTGGTCCCGTATGATTTACTACGTCACCGTAAATGCACCTCGCCTTAAGGTAGGTTCCCGTGGCAAGAATAACCGCCTTGCAGTAATACGTTGCCCCCGAAAATGTTTTCACGCCGCAGATGCGTTTTTTTCCTTCCTCCGCTTCAAACATAAGCTCCGTGACCTCCGCCTGACGCAGGGTAAGCTTTTCCGTATTTTGCAATGTGAGCCTCATCTGCTTTGTATACTCAACCTTATCCGCCTGTGCCCTGAGAGAATGTACGGCAGGTCCCTTTGACACGTTGAGCATTTTTGACTGTATATAAGTCTTGTCGATATTTTTTCCCATCTCGCCCCCAAGAGCGTCAATCTCCCTTACAAGGTGCCCCTTGGAGCTTCCGCCTATATTGGGATTACAGGGCATCATTGCAATACTGTCCATGCTTATCGTAAATAAAATTGTTTCAAATCCCATTCTTGCAGCCGCAAGCGCCGCCTCGCAGCCGGCATGTCCCGCTCCGACAACAGCTATGTCGTAATGCTCCTCTATGTGTGTAGTGCTCATTATGATTTCCCTTTCAAATTTTTTATGGTCTGGTGCGGCATTCGCAAGAGACTTCCAACAAAAACAATAGATAAAAAGATAAATGTTTTGGGAAAATGATAGCACACCAGCGTACTCAATGCAATAAAAAACACTCATTTGCAATTTCAGTTTGCAATCCGTACATAATATGCTAAAATTGCAAATAGTATTGTCAATTGCATATAAAAGTTTACAAGGAGAAATATCCATGACAGACACAATAGCAGCCATTGCAACAGGCATGGGCGGTTCCGGCATCGGCATAATAAGAATAAGCGGAGATATGGCAATCCAAATCGCAGACAAGATTTTCGTACCAAACAATAAAAATAAAAAAGTATCAGACATGCGGACCTATACCGCTGCCTTCGGTCACATTTCATATGACGGTCATGTATATGATGAGGCGGTCTGCCTTGTGATGCGCAGTCCCCACTCATACACGACGGAGGACATTGTCGAGCTTGACTGTCACGGCAGCATTATTGTGTTAAAACAGATTCTTGACCTTGTAATCCGCATGGGCGCAAGACCTGCCCTGCCCGGCGAGTTTACAAAGCGGGCGTTTTTAAACGGACGTATGGATCTGTCACAGGCAGAGTCGGTCATGGATCTTATCCATTCCAAGAATGAAATGGCTGCCGCCTCCTCCCTGAAACAGCTTACGGGCGGACTTCGTGATGTCATAACTGATATGAGGGAAAAGCTTTTATATAACATCGCATATATCGAATCAGCATTGGATGACCCGGAAAACTACTCTCTCGACAATTTTCCCGCAGAACTTATGTCTACTGTTGATAAGCTGTTGATAAGTGTTGATTCTCTCATAAAATCAAGCACTTCGGGACGTATCATAAGGGAGGGCATACGCACTGTAATCTTAGGCAGACCCAATGCAGGTAAGTCCTCGGTTTTAAACATGCTTTTGGGAACTGACAGAGCTATAGTAACCGATATAGAAGGAACTACAAGAGACACCCTTGAGGAATACATTAACATTGACGGAATTACGCTCAATGTCGTGGACACAGCAGGTATACGTGATACAGAGGATGTAATTGAGCGCATTGGAGTTGATAAAGCTCTGAGTATAATTTCTGACGCTGATTTAATACTCTATATCGTTGACGGAACTACCGTTTTAAACGCAAATGACTACAAAATTATGGACGCCGTAAAGGGAAAAAAAGTCATTACGTTAATCAATAAAAATGACATGAAGCTGGTTGTGGATAAAGTGTTGATAAGTTCAAAAATTGATACTGAAATCCTTGAAATTTCAGCCAAATACGGGGATGGAAAGCACGCCCTCCACGACATTCTGAAAAAAATGTTTTTTAAGGACGAAATATCTTATAATGATGAATTATACATCACAAACATGAGACATAAAGCCCTTCTCTATGATGCCAAAAACAGTCTTTCGGCAGTTAGGGAAAGCATAGAAAACGGCATGAGCGAAGACTTTTTTACCATTGACCTTATGGCAGCCTACGAAAGCCTCGGCAAAATAATCGGCGAGGAGCTGGAGGACGACTTGGTAAATAAAATCTTCGCCGAATTTTGCATGGGCAAATAATTCAGTGAGCAAACTGCGCATTGTAGAGCTGATGATAAAATCCCTTCATCGCAAGCAACTCCTTGTGGGAGCCCTTCTCGATTATATTTCCGTCCTTCATCACAAGAATTACGTCAGCCTCACGGATTGTAGAAAGCCTGTGAGCTACAATAAAGCTTGTTCTGCCCTCCATCATCTTGTTAAACGCCTTCTGTATTCTTATCTCCGTTCTCGTATCTATGGAGGAGGTCGCCTCGTCAAGTATAAGCATAGGCGGCATGAGAAGCATTACCCTTGTGATACATAAAAGCTGCTTCTGCCCCTGGGAAAGATTACCTCCATCCTCCGTAATAACCGTGTCGTACCCTTGGGGAAGCCTCTTTATAAAGCTGTGGGAATGGGATTTCTTTGCAGCCTCTATTATCTCCTCATCCGTTGCGTCAGGTTTTCCGTATGCAATGTTTTCCTTTATTGTCCCCGATTTAAGCCACGTTTCCTGAAGCACCATTCCATATCCGTCCCGGAGGGACTCTCTCGTCAGATGCTTAATATTTGTACCGTCAACACATATAGCGCCCTTGTCAACGTCGTAAAATCGCATCAGAAGATTTATGAGGGTACTCTTTCCGCAGCCGGTAGGTCCAACGATTGCAACCCGCATGCCCGGCTTCACATCAAGGCTTAAATCCGTAATCAGCTCTCTGTCGGGAACATATGAAAACGCCACATTCTCTATTTTTATTTTACCTGACGGCTTTTCAAGAACAACCGCATCTGCATCCTCAGGCACCTCACAGCTTTCATCTATAAGCTCAAACACCCTTGCGGCGCATGCGATTGCATTCTGAAGCTCTGTCACAACATTGGAAATCTCATTAAACGGCTTTGTGTACTGGTTGGCATAGCTTAAGAAGCATGTGAGCTGTCCGATTGAAAGCCGCCCCCTGATTGCCGAAAGCGCCCCGATTATTCCCACGGCTGTATAGACAAGACTGTTTACAAACCTTGTGCACGGATTTGTAAGCGAGGAATAAAACGTAGCGTTCATGCTGTCCTTCTCAAGCCTGTCATTGATAACCTGAAAACGGTCAAGGGCATCATCCTCATAGCCAAACGCCTGAACAATTTTCTGCTGCCCCACCATCTCGTCTATAAGGGAGGTCATTTCACCCCTTGTTTCCGACTGGCTTCTGAAAAGCCTGTAGGTTCTCTTTGCAATAAATCCGGCAACGAAAAGCGAAACCGGCGTAAGCACCACAACCACAAGGGCAATAGGAACATTGATTGTCATCATAAATATCAGTGTGCCACCGATGGTAACCACACCCGAAAAAAGCTGTGTAAAGCCCATGAGCAGTCCATCAGCAAACTGGTCTATATCCGCTACAATACGACTTACAATATCGCCGTGCTTGTGGGAGTCGATATAGGAAAGAGGAAGCTTCTGCAAACGGCAGAACGCCTCATCCCTCACGTCCCTTACAACATGATAGGTGATATGATTGTTTATAATATTCATAAACCACTGGGAAACGGCAGTTACGGCCGTCACAATAATAAAGATTTTTATAATCCCCTTTATTCCCTGAAAATCAACCTTTCCTGCCTCAACGATAAGGTCGATTGCATTACCCGTCAGAATCGGCGCATAAAGAGTTGCCGCAACGGATATTGCCGCGCATATAAAGGACAGCGCAACAAGGAAGCGGTATCTTTTAATGTGCGTAAGTATCCGCCTTATAACTGCTTTATTTGAATTACCCTTGAATTTTTTATTTTCTGACATTATACAGTCACCCCGCCTTCCGGAGCATATGTCTCCTCTTTTTTATTCTCATCATGCTTTTCCCTATTATTTTCCTCATCCTTTGCCTTATTCTGTGATGAACATATTTCCTGATAAACCTCACAGGAGGCAAGAAGCTCCTCATGGGTTCCCATGCCTGCAATCTGACCGTCGTCAAGAACGATAATTTTATCGGCATACATAATAGACGAGGACCGCTGTGACACAATAAATACCGTCGTATTATCCGTTTTTTCCTTAATCGCCATGCGAAGCGCAGCGTCCGTGGCATAATCAAGTGCCGAGGAGCTGTCGTCAAGTATAAGGATTTCAGGCTTCTTGACGAGCGCTCTCGCGATTGTCAGACGCTGCTTCTGTCCGCCGGAAAGATTTTTTGCACCCTGATTAAGCAGAAATTTAATGCCGCCGTCCTTTTCTTCCACAAATGCCTTAGCCTGTGCTATTTCAAGAGCAAGATTTATGTCCTCCTCGCTTGCGTCCGCCTTTCCCCATCTCATATTATCTTCTATGGAGCCGGAAAAAAGCACTGCCTTCTGGGGAACAATTCCGATTTTTTCTATAAGCTTCTCCTTCGGATAATCCTTTACGTCTATACCGTCAATGAGCACCTTTCCTTCGGTGCAGTCATAAAATCTCGGAATCAGATTTACAAACGTACTCTTTCCTGAACCTGTACCTCCGATAATGCCGATTGTCTCTCCCTTTTTAACCTCAAGATTAATTCCTTCAATGGACGGCTCCTTTGCATTCTTGTAAGTCAGCCCTGCGTCTACAAACTGAACCTTGATGTCACTGCCTGCATGTTCCCTGTCCCTGCCGCCTGTCCTGCCAGCTTCCGCTCCGTCCGGAAGGCTGTCCCTATATATCTGTGAGCTCTCCGTGAGAAGCACCTGCCCCACACGGTTTGCGCAGGCAACAGCCTTTGTCTCGGTAACGATAAGATTTGCAAGCTTGACAAGCTCAATCAAAATCTGTGACATATAATTTACAAGAGCGTATACAGAGCCCTGTAAAAGCAGCCCTTCCTCTACCCTGCCTGCGCCAAGCCATATAATTGCAACAATGGAGAGATTGATAACCGCATAGGTAAGGGGATTTAAAAATGATGAAATCTTTCCTACAAAAATCTGCTCCTTCGTCAGAAGCTCCGTCTTTTCACAAAAATCATCTTTCTCATTTTCCTCCTGATTAAAGGCGCGTATCACCCTCACACCCGAAAGATTTTCCCTTGTGGACAAAAGCACGCTATCAAGCCTCGACTGAACCTTTTTATAAAGCGGTATTGTGATAAGCATAATACCAAACACGATAACGATAAGTACGGGAAGGGTTATAAGAAATATTTTCGCCACGTGGGCATCCACCGTAAATGCCATAATTGCCGCGCCAAACACGATAAAGGGTGAGCGCATAAAAAGACGTAAAAACATATTTACACCTGTCTGAATCTGATTTACGTCGCTTGTCATTCTCGTTATAAGGGTCGATGAGCCGATTTCGTCTATCTCCGTATAGGAAAGCGTCTCAATATGTTTAAACAGATCATATCTCAGCTCCTTACCAAAGCCCATTGCCGTCTTGGCGGAAAAATACTGCGCCGTAATGGAACAGGCAAGACCGATAAGCCCAAGCCCTATCATAAGCAGCGCCATTTTGTAAATGTACGGCTTGTCGCCGTTCTTTATGCCGATATCAATAATATTTGCCATGACGAGAGGCACAAGAAGCTCAAAGCTTGCCTCAAGCATTTTAAAAAGAGGCGCAAGCACCGCCTTAACCTTATAATTTTTAAAATACTTCATAATCTGCTTCATATCTCAAATCTCCATTTTGTAAATTTTCATATTGTAATTTCCCAAATTATAGTTTTATCCTGATGCTTATTTTATCCCTCAAAGTTGACAATATACAAAACATCACTTAAACTGTAATTATACATCATTTAACATTTTATGGGAAGTCAGAGTTTTGCAAATGTGAAACTTAGAAAGGATTATGCAATGGAAAATAATAACGAAGAATTAGATGAGCCAAGGGTTTCCATGACCCTTGAGGACGGCACGGAGCTTTCATGTGACGTAATAGCAATTTATCCTGTAGGTGGCAGACAGTACATTGCCCTGCTGCCTGACAAGGTTATTGAAGGCTATGAGGAAAACGAGGTATTCCTCTACCGCTACAAAGAGCTTGCAGATGATGACGTGGAGCTTACTCCCATTGAGGACGAGGAGGAATACGAGGCTGCCGCAGACGCCTTTGACGAGCTTCTGGACGAGGAGGAATTTAACGGGCTTGAATAACTAATCAAGCCCCAAATCCACAATGCCAAGCATAATGATGTTAATTGCCACGGAAAGCATGGCAATGCCTATCAAAAGTCCGATAAACGCATCCTGTTTACGGGCTTTTAATTTATTGATGCATTCATAAGCAACAAGCAGAATGATAACAACCATGGCAAAATAGAAAAATGTAAAGGTTCTTGAGAGAGGCATCCAGCCAAGCTCACAAAAGCCTGCAGTCATTCTTCCACCAAAGCCCCCTGCCAGAAGACTTATAAGCAATATGGTTTTTCTATCCCTGCCGAAAATAAACACAAGGGAAGACGTTACACATGCAATCAGAATTATGGCGACCAGCAGTGAAATCCACGGAAACAGGCTGTTATATTTCCCCTCCGAAACAAATACAGGAGCCGTATATTCAAAGTTGTATTCATTTCGGTCATACAATCCGAAAAACTGCCTGTCCTCACCAAAGCAATTAATAATCCAGACAGCAAGCGGAATACCTGATATGATTATACCAAAATATTTATATATCGCTTTATTATATTCAGAGTATAAAATACATACACCTATAAAAAGAAAAATACAAAACCACAGTGTCATAAAGGAAAAATTGTCAAATAAATGCATGATGCTTGCAGAAAAGCCAAGCTCTGCCTTGTCCAGAACAGAAAGGCTTTCGCCCTTGCTTACTGCTCTTGCCTGATTATCTCCAGACAGGAAATGAAATACCAGCCCTCCCGCCGATACAAGCCACTGAATCAGAAATACAAACGATATTTTCTTTTCCTTCACTGACATAACAAACATAGTGAGGAAAATCACAAACATCATAACGGAAAGTTCTTCCTTATTCGTGGCATAAAGCATAAGAAAAATACTTATTACCGCCTGCAATATCCCTGTTTTTTTACCGTCAAAATAATTTCTTATTGTAAAACATGCCGCAAGCGCAGCCGCAAGAGGCCACAGATAGGTCATTGTGGTGACAACCCAGCCCACGGTCACGTCAATATAAAATGGGAAACACAGAAGCGCAAGCAATGTAATGTATGTAAACTTTATGTCTTTTCCCTTAAATAATAATTGGTTTATCCCCCAGAATATAAAAAGCATAACAAGAATGTCAAGCGCCATCCACACAGGAACACCGAAAAAGGAAACTATCCATATAAGCGGATTTACAAGCACCCTGGAGCTCCAGTTTTCATAGGTCAGCACGTCAATATTGGATATAAGCTCCGAAAAGGTGTCCGGCATTTTATCCGCCACAATAATATCGTCATACAAAACCTCATAACCTGCCACATGATAAAAAACCATAATAATTCCGTATATGATGTATGGTAAAAACACAGAAAAATCTTTTAATTTGTCCTTCATAAACCTTTCCTCCCATTGAATGTCAGCTATAGCCAATTGCGAAACTCTTTTTCGTCAACGTCCGTTATACAATATAGACAAATCACCGCAAGGCACGCTTTCGCTATGTGTCGCACGTAGCAGTGCTAAGCTCGAAAATACCTCGCTAAGCACTGACGGCTCCACGAATGCCTTGCTTGCGATATTGTCTATATTGCACAGCTATGTTGTGAAAATAAAGAGTTTCGCAATTGCCTATACGTCATCCATTTACTCCAGCCATAAAAAATTATTGTCCGTGGAAAGAAACTCAAGATTGTTGATAAACACAATCCTTTGTATGCCCTCCGTTCTTGCAAGCTCACTTACGCTCTGATGATAATACCTGAGGTCCACAACATATATCTCGCTGAAATTATCCGCCAGAAGCGGCAGAAGGCAGTGGGCGTAGGAATCCTTAACAACAAGCAGCTTCTCCTTATTGGCGCTGTTGCTTGTTATTTTCATTATGGCATGGTTTCCGTCAAGATATGTGGTATATTTATCCTTTTTATCAAGATTATCATAGTTGTAAAGGCTGTCCGACACCTCTCCCGTATCCATATACTCAACCTTATATTGACCCGCAGGGTTTTCATATAAAATTATGCTGTCCTCCCCCTGTGAAAATGTAGGTGCGGAAGAATAAAGCGTACCTAAAAATTCATCGCTTGCCACGGTTACATTATACATATCCTTAGAAAAGGCGTCTACGGATAACGCCTCACAGAGAACACCGTAACCGATATAAGCCCCGTTCATGGTCCAATGGTGGTCAGTGTTGTAAAAAATATATTCCTCCCTTGCGTCCATAAGCTCCCTTGTACAGTCCGCAACGGTAATATTATCCGATGCAGTTCCGATAATATATGCCATAACCTCATTCTGATTATAGCACTGCGCATAATCCGGAAGCCTGTCCTCATATATAAGACATGCGTTGGGCGCAATGAGCCACGTCAATTCAAATTCAGGATTTGCCTCCGCAAATTCATTTATATATCCGATATTTTTTCCAAGCTGATTATAGGGATTTACATATTCCTGAATCAGCATACCGCCGTCGCCAAAAAAAACGTCCTCCACCTTTGTCTGCCCCAGGGCAAGATTTGTGCTTACCTTGAGCTTCATAAGAAAATCCTTGCAGATAATCTGGTCGCTCAAATAGGTTTCGAAATCCTCAAAAAATTCTCCGGAAGCAAGGGTTTTCCCACTAAGCTTCGGCATATCCGCCAGCTCACGGTTTTCCATATCCGAAAAGTCCCTGTCCCTTGCAATCAGAGAGCCAACCGCAAAGAACAAAATATATAATATAAAAATCAAAGTTAAAATTTTATTTTTCATAAAAAACTGCTCCTTCCTACGTCAGCTATTCCAAATTTATCTTCGGCAAATGCATTGCCACCTGTCAGCTAAAATCTAAAATACAAAAACGGATTAAACGCCTCGCTTGCCAGAAAAGCAGTGGACAAAACAAGAACGCACAGTATAAACACCGCATTTAATCCCGTCACAACACCTTCATTTTTATTATTCAGCAATTTTGCCGCAAGCCTTTTCGGCAAAGGCGTAGCCGCCACAAATGCTATTACAAAAAACAGTCCGAAGGAAATAAGATAATAGATTGTAAGGTCATTTGAAAATGCAAGCCCTGAGCCTCCAAACATATTTAAAACCGCATTTTTAAGGGCAGGCATTTTGTCATAGGCAAAAATAACCCAGCCCAGATTTATAAAAAATAAAGAATAAAGCCTTGAAATTATACCGGGAGCTTTTTTCAGCCATTCAAGCAAAAACAGCTTTTCAAGCATAAGAAGAACAAAATAATAAAGTCCCCAAATTATAAAATTCCACTCTGCCCCATGCCAGAAGCCCGTAAGAAACCACACAATGAAAATGTTTAAAAGTGTTCTTCCCTTTCCTTTTCTGTTTCCGCCGAGAGGAATATAAACATAATCCCGAAACCACGTGCTGAGGGAAATGTGCCATCTTCTCCAGAACTCGGTTATGCTCTTTGAGATATAAGGATAATCAAAGTTTTCCAAAAATTCGAACCCGAACATTTTTCCAAGACCGATTGCCATATCCGAATAGCCGGAAAAATCAAAATAAATCTGAAGTGAAAATGCAATGGAGCAAATCCACGAAAGCACAACCGTATTCTCACTTGCAGAAAGTCCTGACAGATTATTAAATATCTCACCGCACATATTTGCAATGAGAACCTTTTTTCCAAGCCCTGTAACGAAACGGTTTACACCGTCGCCAAACATGTCAAAGCTCTCCTCTCTTTTGTCAAGCTGTCCGGCAACCGTCTCATAACGCACGATAGGACCTGCGATAAGCTGTGGGAACAATGTAATATAAGCAGCAAGATTTATTATATTTTTCTGGCATTTTGCCTTTCCCCTGTATACGTCAACCGAATAGGATAATATCTGAAACGTATAAAAGGAAATACCAAGAGGAAGAGCATGTCCCAGCACCTTAAGCTCTATCCCCGGTATTTTGTTCAAATTCTCAGTAAAAAAACCAATATATTTAAAGAAAAATAATATTCCGAGATTGACAAAAACGGAAATAATCATGGCAAGCCTTGCAGCCTTATCCCTGTCCTTTTTTTTGTAATAATCCGTCAAAAGCCCCATTCCATATCCCACAAGAATGGAAGCCAGCATTACAAAAATATACTTTGGCTCGCCCCACGCATAAAATATCATACTAAAAAGCATCAGAATAAAATTTCTGATGGATTTAGGACTTATATAATATACCAAAATCACACATGGTAAAAATGTGAACATAAATGTGATACTTGAAAACAGCATAATATCTTTCCTTACATTAAAATTCTTACTGTATTTTAACCATAAAATGTATTATGTGCAACATGAAAATAATTTTCGTATGCATCATTAAAATTCTTCTTATATTATTATGAATTACAGACATAATTTTTCAACCCCTTGGAAAACCTGCTTATCGTGCAGTCCTTTGAGCCCTTGCGCAAAGGAGAATAAATATAAAGCTCATGTCTTGCCCTTGTCATTGCAACGTACATCATTCTTCTCTCCTCCTCAAGCTCCTCCGCAGTTTTTGCCTTTTTGTAAGGCACGATGCCCTCAATAAAATCAATTATGTAAACCACATCAAATTCAAGTCCCTTTGACCCGTGCATTGTCATAAGGTTAAGCCCCTTTTTTTCCCTGCCTGCTTTGTTGCTGTTTTTTAATATTTCCCCATATTCCGTTATAAATTCAAACAGCTCGCCATAGCTTTCCATGTTACGCACCATTTCAGAAAGCTCCTCCATAAGCTCCTCAATTTCCGACGGGTCAATTCTTCTTTCCCCGCAGTACCAGCTCACATAATCGTCAAAGCCAATTCCCTTTCTTATAAAATTTACCGCCGCATAGGGCTTCATCTTTTTTAAAAGCTTTAAATCTGCCACAAGCTTATCCAGCTTTTCAACTATATATTGCTTATACCGGAGCCGCCATCTTATATCATCATAATCGATGGGGTCCTTTACCAGAACGTCACGGGTTAAATATCTTCCGGGCTTATTCATAATCCGCAGAAAAGCCGCCCTGCTCGTATCTCCTGCCGCAATCTTCATATAGTCAATAATGCTCCTGACAAAATAATTTTCAAATATATTTGGCAGCACATCATTCATCGTATATGGTATTCCCATTCGGTTAAGGGTAATTGCAAGCCTTCTGGGCTGTAGATTTGTCCTGTATATTACAGCCTGCTTTTCCAATGGAATACCGCTTTTTACATGCCTGTCAATATTGGAAAGCACAAGCTTGTACTCCTCCTGCTGATCCCTCGTAAGCTGAATTTTTACAAGCCCCTGTTCGCTGCTCTCGGAATGGAGCTTTTTTTCAAACCGGTTTTTGTTTCCGCTTATTATCACTGCGGACGCCCGCGTAATACCTGAATCGCACCTGTAATTTTTCCCTAAAAATACCATTTTCGTATCAGAAAAATCCTTTGTAAACTGCCTCATGATTTCAGGCCGCGCCCCTCTAAAGCCATATACTGACTGGTCGTCATCCCCCACAACAAAAGCATTTTTCCGCTCCCCCAGAAGCAGCTTAAAAATTTCATATTGGATTTTATTGCTGTCCTGAAATTCATCCACCATAATATATTTGAATATATTGTTGCATCGGGAAAGTATATCGTCTCTCGACGTCAAAAGCTGATGGCACATCACCTGCATATCATCAAAGTCAATTTTACCGTTCCGCCTCATATTTGCGTCGTATGCTTTGTATATCTGCCTGAAAATATTTTCCGGCAAATCACTGCTGTAATAATTATCCACGTCAAGCATGTCCGATTTAACAATGCCAATCTGAGATATGATACTGCTTATGATATCCTCCTTATTGTCAAGCAGATTGTATTTCTGCTTTGATGAAATATCACTTACAAGCCTTTCTATCATTATTCTTTTTTCACTTTCTGATATAACGCTGGAATTGTCAAGATTATAAGCAGTCTTTATAATCCAAAAGAAAATAGAATGAAATGTTCCGAACCTTACGGGATAAACATTATCCTCCGTCATAGCCTTAAACCGGTTTTCCATCTCGTTTGCAGCCGCTCTTGTAAAGGTTATAACAAGAATATCTGCGGGATTTACTCCCGCAGATTCTATAAGATATTTTATTCGTCTTGTAATAACGGCAGTTTTCCCGCTTCCCGGTCCTGCAACAACAAGCATAGGACCCTCCACATGCATAATCGCATCTGACTGTTCCTTACTGTATTTCATGTCAGTTTGCCCCGCAGCACTTCTTGTACTTTTTACCGCTTCCGCAAGGACAAGGGTCATTACGGCCAACCTTCGGAGGCTTAACAATCGTTTTGGAAGACTTTTCAATCTTGTAAAGCTCTTTTCTTCTCTCCTCCGTAAGAATATCGTCCCACTGAGGAAGGGTGTAAAGCCACTCGGCATTGCAGCCCACCATATTCATGTAAAGCTTCTCAACATCATATGCAAGAGAGACAACCGTATTCTCATCAGCCTCCTCAAGATTGTTTGAGTTTATAAGACTGTCGTCAATACCGTCAAGAACGCCCACCATGGTTTCAATGCTCACGCCGAAAAGCTCAGCAAGCTCCTTTATAGTTCCCTTTATATACTCCTTCGGATTACCGAGTATTTTTTCATATATAGATTTTTCCTGCTGGAAATGGTCATACCAAAATTTTTCACCCTCCGGTGTTCTGTCATCAAGACCATACGCATGGTCACGCCAATCCTTTAATAATCCCATTTTTATTCTCCTATCCTTATCTACTGTTCAAGTATTTTCATACAATAAATAAGTATATCAAAAAGCATGGATTTTTTCAATGCTTTATTTATTGGAATTAAACAATACCTTTCCGACCCACAAAAATACATACATCAGGATAGGGATAATGATACACAGAAATAAGCAGCCAGCAAAATATCTGCTGCCGGTTACGCCGGTTATAATGGTAGCTATAATAACAACAGCTATAATGGCAAGACAAATCCATGCAGCAATTTTTGAACCCTTGCGTTTTCTAAGAGCGGCTAAATATTCCATGTCCTTATTATCAATATTCGTTTTTTCCGTATCGTTTTCCATTTTCATAAATATTACCCGTTTTCTTGAACGTCAACCCATTCCAAATTTGCTTTCAGCATATGTTCCGATTTACTTTGTAAATCGAGAACTCTAAGGGCTGACGCTACATATTACTCATACCGGAGTGCATCAATCGGATTAAGGTTTGCCGCCTTAAAGGATGGTATCAGTCCAAAAACGATTCCTATAATCATGGAAAATGCAACTGATATTACAATGGCAGAGCCGCTGATTGCCACAGGAACCTCAGCTATTCCCGATATCAGGTATGCAAGTCCGATTCCCGCTCCGACTCCTATAATTCCTCCTAAGCTTGTTAGCACGGAAGCCTCCGTAAGAAACTGCGCCAAAATAATTTTTTTCCTTGCGCCGAGCGCCTTTTTAAGACCTATTTCCCTCGTTCTTTCCGTTACGGACACAAGCATAATATTCATAACGCCGATTCCTCCTACAAGAAGCGAAATACTTGCTATCCATATAAGCTGTTGGCTTGTTGATGCGGAAAGATCCTGAAGCGCCTTCGCTTTTTCAAGCAAATCCTCACTTTTATAGCTGTAATTTGATTCCTCGCCTTCAGCGGAAGGTATATAGCCGTTTAATAAATCTGCCGTTTTCTTTCCCGCCTGTGTCATTGCCTCCGTGTTTTCCGCCTTTACAACAACATTGTAAGGCTCGTCAAAGGCGTAAATCATAGGCCACATGTTTTCACAGAAAAACAGCTTTCCCTGTGCCGAATCAGAAAAGTAGGTATAATAATCTTCCATGGACTCAATTTTAGGTGTAAAGCTGTCAGTCTTATCCACCACCCCGATCACGATATACGGGTCGCCCTTTATCTCCAGAGTCTTTCCAATGGGATCCTCACCTGCAAACAATGCGTTGCTTGCAATATTATCCAGAATAATAAATTTTTTGTACTTATTTCTATCATTCTCAACAAATAATCTTCCCTTTACCGCACGATATCCCATCAAATCAAAATAATTATCATCAACACCGTATACGGTCACGCCATCAAGCGCTGTCCCCTTATAATTAACTCCCTCATACATGGAGCCTGACCGATAGGAGGATACTGCAACAACCTCATCAATTTCAAGTATCTCCTCCTTTATTGTCTCATTTATCATGGGCATATTTTCAGGAGTTTCATTATTGCCTGAATTGTAATTCCAGTCTCCTTCATAAAGCTGAATTTCTACAACATTGTCTCCTGAGCCTACCAGATTATCCTTTATCTGTTCACTTGTTCCCTTTATTGTGGAAACAATGGCTATAATGGCGGCAATTCCTATGATTATTCCAAGCATGGTAAGGAAGGATCGCATTTTATGTGCCCAAATACCCTGAAAAGATAATCTTATATTTTCTAACATAGTCATCCTCCTCACATTATCTGAATAACGCACTGTCATAAAGAGAAATTTCCACAGTTTTTGTTCCCTCCACGGCGCTGCTTAAATACGGAAATGCCACATAATCCTCCTCATTCAGTCCTGATAAAATCTCAACATATGAGCCCCAGTAATTTTTACCTGTTTTTACATAGCACTTTTTCAGTTTTCCATCCACCTGTTTCATAACATAGCTGTTTCCGTTCTCACTCATGACAAATGCAGTCTGCAGGCATAGCACGCCTGTATCCTCATCAAATCCTCCATCAAGACTTACCTCCAGCCACGAATCCTGCGTGAGACCCTCAGGGTCATCAACTGCAATGGTAATCGGATAATAGGTTTCTACCATTCCATAGTAATAATTATTATCGGAGGGAATATTGGATATTTCGGTTATTGTACCTGTATATGTCATTCCGTTTTCGTAGTTCTGCATGGTAACGGTATTACCAATGCCTACAGTCATAAGGCTGAATTCTCCGATATCGGACTGAACCGTATAGCCGTCGTCTGTTCCTATAACCATAAACGGCTCATTATTTAATATACTTTCCTCCTGGTCAGCAAGCGTTTTTACGACTCCGTCAAAATTGGCAAGCACATCACCGTTTGCGCTCTGATAGCTTGCAATTTCATACTTAATCTGCTCAAGCTGATATGCCGTCCTTAAGGATTTTATTTCATTTTCCTTATCCTTAATTGCTTTTTCAAGCTCTTCCTTCGTATAGGTCTGCTCCATATCCTCAGGTGGAATCGGTTCCGGCTCAGGCGTTGGTTCCGGAGCAGGTACCGGTGGTTGCGGGGCTGGTGCAGGCGTTTCCTGCGGTTTGTTATCTTGCTCCCCATCCGTAGGCGTAGCGTCAGGGTCCTCCGTAGAAGGTGTCTCAGTCGTTGGCGCTTCTGTGGTAGGAGCTTCCGTCGTAGGTGCTTCTGTTACCGGCGGTTCCGTTGTAGGCTCCACAGGCGTTGTATTTTTAAGCTTCTCAAGCTCCCGTTCCGCAACAATTACTGCTACTCTTGCAATCTCGACATCAGCCGCCATACTCTCAAGCTGAAGGTTCTGTGAGGTTGTATCGTACCTCATAAGCACATCTCCTGCCTTTACTGTATCCCCCTCCTTGACAAGCACCTCGGCTACCTGCTGCTGGGCGTTCAGATATATCTTTTGTTCATTCTTTATAATAACCCGTCCGCTCATGGTCTTCCATGAGCCGAAGTTTGAGCTGTTTTCAGAAAGCTCGGTTACAGAATATACCTCAACTGTCTTTTTATTTTTTGTTTTCTTTTTAACGGCCAGAAGTATTCCTGTAATAAGACCGATAATTACAACGGTTACAACAAGTGATATAATTATTTTTTTCTTTTTGCTCATTATATCACCTCCGAATCTTCAGCATTTGTTTTTCCGCTTCCATCCAGAAGCTCCCCGTCAATAATCCTGATAACCCGGTCCGCATAGCCCGCTATCTCGTCCGAGTGGGTAATCATAATAATTGTGGCGCCATCCTCATGAAGCTGTCTGAAAAGCTGCATAACCTGAAGTCCTGATTTTGAATCAAGGGCGCCGGTAGGCTCATCGGCAAGCAGTATCATTGGCTCATTGACAATGGCTCTTGCTATTGCAACCCTCTGCTTTTGTCCTCCGGAAAGCTGTGTGGGCTTAAAATCAATTCTGTCCTCAAGTCCAACCTTCGTGAGGGCATCGACACATTTTTGCTTCCTTTCCCTTTTCGGCACCTTTGCATATTGCAACGGGAGAGCTACATTGTCAAGGGCTGACTGTCTCGGCATAAGATTGAAGGTCTGAAAAACAAATCCGATGCTCTTGTTTCTCACAAAGGAAAGCTCCTTGTCCTTGTAGCTTCCTATATCCTCCCCGCCAAGCAGATAGCTTCCCGATGTAGGCTTATCAAGACAGCCTATAATATTCATAAGCGTAGTTTTTCCCGATCCGGAGGGACCCATGATTGCCACATATTCCCCCTCCTCAACCGATAAATTAATATCCTTAAGTACAGGAACCTCCATACTGCCCTGAATATAATTTTTGTATATATTCTTTAATTCAAGTATCATCAGCGTTCCTCCTCAGGCTCCGAGGTATCAGCCTCTGGCGTCTCACCGTCATTTACATCTAAATCCACATCACCCTCAGGCAGCGCACCGCCGTCCATGGAATCAAAATCTATCATTTCTCCATTCTCTAAATCAATATTTCCATCCTCCGGAATAAGCATATCATCAAAATTATCATCTCCCGGTACAAGCATGTCTCCATCAATATTTTCTCCGTCGCCGCCATTCATATCCTGATTCATGACATCCTCGTAATTCTCGGTAACCTTCATTCCCTCCTTGATATAGCTGTCAGGGAATGCGATCCTGTCCTCCTCGGAAATTCCGGACAAAATCTCATACCTCATAAGATTTTCATCATATTCTCCAAGTTCAACCTTACGTTTTTCAATTTTGTCATTCTTATCAGCAGCCCACACATAAGGAGCTCCATCATCCATTACAATATAAAACTCATCAAGCCACAAACCTTCTTTCACTGCACCCTGTCCATAGTCAAGCTCAATATATAAATGCTGTCCAAGCATAAGTCCGTCTATGGAATCAAGCTCAACATAAAACGGATACTTTGTTGTCTGCGTTCCTCCTCCATAATAATAGTTATTATTATCCTGATCCGGATGCTCCGTATCAATCTTTGAAATCGTTCCCGTCCATGTCTGTGTTTCATCAATACGGGAGCGCACAATTACAGGAGTTCCCACTGACATGCTCTGAACATTCATTTCATTTGCAGTTCCCTTTATACGATAATCTCCCATTGCCATTATCTGTATAAATGCATTGGAATTATTATCACCGCTGCCCGGATCATAATAATCCGAACCCATAGTGGACTGTGACCCACCGGTTTCATTTTTTATTTCCTTTATAACTCCGTCCATCGGGGAATACACGGTTGCATTTTCCATGGAGGCTTTCTGTCTGTCAATTTCAAGCTGCTTTGCACTGGCATCATAATTATACTGATTAATCTGTGCCTGAAGACTCTGTATCTGGCTCGTGTACTCGATACGCTCCTCTGCCGGAACCTGCTCCTTCTCACTGTTTAATGTGGCAATCTGCTGATTTGCCGTAGTTATGCTGTTATTTATGCTTGTAAGCTCAAGCTCAAGCTGCTTAAGCTTAAGCTCCATTTCCTCCGTATCATACTCAAAAAGAGGGTCTCCCGTCTTTACCACATCCTGAACCTCAACAAAAACGGTTTTTACGGTTTTGTCAGATGCCTTTTCCACGCCCTTTGTCTCCTGGGATTCCACAATTCCCATATACCTGTTTTCTCCATAAAAACCCGTTCCGGTTATGTTTTTAACAGATTCGACATATACAAGACCGTCAACATCATTTTCTTTTTTCTTTTTTACTGCTATAACCCCTACAACCACACCGACTGCAATAAGCAATACAATAATGATAGGAATTATGGCTTTCTTCTTTTTTTTCATGACACCCTCCTGTTTTTACACATCACAGCATTAAGATTCGGCTTTGCCATGTCTGTGATTATAAGTACTATTTACATATACGTTTTAACTCAATTTTTTTATAAACAATTTACCATATTTTTGTGTCCAAATTGTAACCAAATTTTTTATTTATGCTTATCAATTTATTAAGAAATATTTAACTTCCCTTTATATAGTCTAACCATTTTTTTATATCCCTCTCATATCCGATATCTCCCGGCTGATAAAAACGCTCACCTGCAAGCTTATCAGGAAGATATTGTTGGTTTACATAATGATTAGGATAATCATGCGCATATTTATAACCTACATGTCCAAGCTCCTTTGCCGCCTTATAATGGGCATCCCGAAGATGCGGCGGAACATTGCAGCTGCCAACATTTTTTACTGCGGAAAATGCCTCGTCTATGGCATTTATTATGGAATTACTCTTTGGCGCACACGCCACATATATGGCAGCCTGCGCCAGTATGATACGGGCTTCCGGCATTCCGATTCTCTCAACCGCCTGAGCGCATGCCGAAGCCACCACGATTGCCTGTGGGTCTGCATTTCCCACATCCTCGCTGGCGCATATCATTATCCTTCTTGCAATAAACGTAACACTCTCTCCTGCATAAAGCATTTTTGCAAGATAATATACTGCCCCGTCAGGGTCAGAGCCTCTCATGCTTTTTATAAATGCCGATATGGTATCATAATGATTATCCCCGTCCCTCTCATATCGAAGGCATCGTTTCTGAATACACTCTGAAGCCACGTTAATATCTATCATTATTTTGCCTGTTTTTTCATCCGGTTTTGTGGACAAAATCCCAAGCTCCACGGCATTTAATGCATTTCTTGCATCCCCCTCGGAAATCTGCGCAAGAAAGGAGACTGCTTCATCCGTTATCTCGGCATTATAAGCGCCCATACCCTTTTCGGTATCATATACCGCACGCCTTATAAGAACTTCTATGTTTTCTTTTGAGAGAGGGTTCAGTTGAAATACTGTAGAACGGGATATAAGAGCACTGTTTACTTCAAAAAAAGGATTTTCAGTAGTTGCCCCAATAAACACAACAGTTCCGTCCTCAACAAATGGAAGAAGAAAATCCTGCTGCGCCTTATTGAATCTGTGAATCTCGTCGATAAAAAGAATGGTCTTTTTACCGTACATGCCAAGCCTTTCCTTTGCTTCATTCACGAAAACTTCTATATCTTTTTTACCTGATGCCACTGCATTCAATTCCTTAAAAACAGCGCTGGTAGAATTGGCTATAACGGAGGCAAGACTTGTCTTGCCTGTACCGGGCGGTCCGTATAAAATAATGGAACCCAGCTTATCTGCTTTTATAAGACGATACAGAAGCTTGTCCTTGCCAAGAATATGCTCCTGTCCCACGACCTCCTCAAGTGTTTCGGGTCTCAGCCGTTTTGCAAGGGGCGCCGTATCCTTCATATTGTTTTCACGTACATAATCAAATAAATCCATAGCAAAATTCTATGCCAGTCCAAGCTTCCTTACTAAATTATCAAATTTAATAACGTCTATAGGCTTACATATATACTCCTCATAATCATCACTTGCATAAGCTGCATCAAAACCTTCGTCAAGGGCGCTTATCATCACAACCTTACATCTGGAATCCCTTGCAAGTCCAAGCTTTCTTTCAGCGTCCCTGATGGAGGCAAGCGCCTTATAGCCGTCTATCTTAGGCATCATAATGTCCATACATACAAGGTCAAATTTCTCATTGTTATTTACCGCCTTAACAAATTCGTCAACAGCAGCAATACCATCTCTTGCAACAACCACTTCCCCATATTTTGAAAGAAGCTTCTCCATGAATTTACTACTTGCCATATCATCCTCAGCTACCAAAACCTTCATTAATAAACCCTCCTAATCAACCTTAATTATCATAAGCCACTTATGAATATTCTCCATAAGCTCCGTCTTAAATGATTTTTTATGATATATAATCCTTCTGCTCAATGTGTGCGACATGATTATGCCCGTAACATTATTCGCAAGCTCCCATGCAGAAAACGTATCCGTAATCTCATGATTATCAATTGCACCTTGAAAAAGTTCTTCTATGTACCTTAATCGTTCCGTAATACACTCCGCAATTTTATCTCTTGTATACATATTATGCAAAAGCTCCTCATACTGTAACATTAGTGTTGATATCGCATAATAATTATCATAGTATGTAGCATAGGCATCCAGATAATCCTCTATCTTCTGAATATATGTACTTTCCTTTGACCTTATGGTACTCTGTATGCTTTTGTCAAATCTTGAATAAAAGTCAACAACCTCAACAAGAACATCATCTACCCCTCCAAAATACTTATAAAGGGTTTCCTCCGCAATGTTCTCTCTCGATGCAAGATTGTTTGTTGTAAGCGCCGACAGACCTGACTCACTTATAATTTCAATTGCCGAGGCTATAATTCTGTCCTTCCTCGATACAAAGCTCTCTGCCATGTAAATGCACCTCAAATATTGAATATTTTCTCTCTTAACTCTATGCCATTTACAAGATTTTGTCAACTAAAAAATAGGGCATGCCGCAAACAGTAAATCCTTAATGCGACAGCCCCTTTTTAGTATTTTCAGTTCCTTTATATTACAGAAACATTTACAGCCTGCGGTCCTTTTTCTCCGTCAATCACGTCAAATTCTACTGACTGATTTTCTTCAAGGGTTTTGAAGCCTTCCATATTGAGTCCGGTAAAATGTACAAATACATCCTTACCCTCCTCGCTTGTTAAAAAGCCGTAACCTTTCTGACCATTAAACCACTTTACAGTACCTTTTGCCATCATAATTCCTCCAATAACTATATAAAATAATGCAACTTCTGCTTATTTAAAATATCATAGTAATAATCATTCGTCAAGCAACGATTTGCCCCATAGCAGAATCATAAAAATATACGCTGTCTGACAGGTATTCCGTATCCGCAACTACATATCTGTTTATCCCCATAACCATCTCTGAAAGTTCTTCCCTCGCCTCATCCTGCTCCTTTGGATAAAGAATAACTTCATGAATACTTGAGGGAAGAATATAAAAGCTGCCATGTTTCTTCGCAAAATCGCATATGATATCCTCAAATGACATATATACGGCTCCGTTTATTCCCTGGTTATTTGTCAGGACATATAAATCCATGCAGGAAGGAACCCCGCATATATCCGGAAATTCGTCGTACATCATTTGGTCAAGTCTCTGTAAAACCGGTGGAAAAAGCTTTCTTGTATTCTCCTTTGCAATATTATACAGACTGTCAATATCTATATTAAGCTTAAGAAATTCCCTGTTGCTCATACATGCTGAGGCAATTCCGCTGTCATCTGATTTTACAAGTATTCGAAAGGTTATGGCTAAATCCTCATATTTTATGTATGGACAATCGGCAAGCAGTTCCCGATTTTTTTCAAAATTAATAAGCTTTAAAAAAATATTATTTTGTATATCCATGTTTTCAACAGACTTGAAATCATAACCGTTTATGTTTTCTCTTGCCGTTCTATATTCCTCCGTGATAAGCTCCAGTATATGATTTATGTCCTTTCCTTCTGAATAAAGCATATAATAATAGTCCATATATATGTTGGGAGAAATCTGTTCATCCCTCACTGCTATGGCAATCCCTGTGAATTTTCTGCCGTTATTTTTGCTGACCGTATTTATATGAATATCCTCAATATCATACTGCAATAAATAATCAGGCAGCTTGTCTTTCACAACATTTAAAAATTGTTTAAACTCCATCTATATATTTTGTATACCTTCCTTTTATTTTTGCTGAATACACTTATATTTTATTTTCACTCTGATGTACACTTCAAGACAAAATATAGAAAAAGCAGTGTACAATTTGTACACTGCTTTTTGGCTTAGATAAACCATTTTTAGACAAGTTTTTTCAAAAATTCCAAAAAAATTTCCATTTGTTCATCTGTCCCTACCGTGACACGAAGATAATTGTCTATCCGGGGCTTATCGAAATATCTCACATATATGCCCGCCTTTTTTGCCTCCTCAAAAACATACCGTGCTTTTAATGTCTTGTGGGTTATGAACAAAAAGTTTGCAGAAGACGGAAGGCTTGTAAATCCAAGCTTTTCTATCTCTTTTTTAAATAAGCCCCTTGTTCTTACTACCTTTGCTATCGTGTCCTTAAAGTATGCATCATCCCCTAAGCTTTCAGCGCCGAGAATTATGGAAGGCATATTCATTGTATATGAGTTAAAAGAGTATTTTACATCGTTGAGATATCGGATCAGCTGGGCATTTCCCATGGCATATCCAATCCTTATGCCTGCCATTGAGCGTGACTTTGAAAATGTCCTTACAACCAGAAGATTATCGTATTCGTCAATGAGTGGGAGTGCGGTCTCACCTCCAAAATCCACATATGCCTCGTCAACGATAACTACCACATCCGGATTGTGCTTAAGTATATCCTCCACAAAGGAAACAGGCTCTGCAATACCGGTAGGCGCATTTGGATTCGGGAAAATGATTCCTCCGTTTTCCGCATAATAATCCTCCCTGCAAAGCCGGAAATCCTCCGTAACAGGAACAGCCCTATACGGAATTTTAAGCATATCTGCCCAAACATCATAAAAGGAGTATGTAACATCAGGAAAAAGTATCTCCCTTTCCGAATTAAAAAACGTCATAAATGACATGGCTAAAACGTCGTCTGAGCCCACACCCACAAATACATTTTCCTGTGACAGTCCGTGATACTCAGCAATTTTTTTCACAAGCAGCTCTGCCTTCGAGTCAGGATAAAGTCTTAAATCCGAAAGGCTTAAGCTTTTATTTACCACTGCCGGAGCAGGCGGATACGGATTTTCATTCGTATTTAATTTTATAATATTATCAGCTTTCGGCTGTTCTCCCGGAACATACGGAACAACCCTTCTTATGTTTTTTTCCCACAATTCCATTTTTCTTTTTCCTTTCTATAATCAATCTCAGCCAAAATAAACAAAATCCACCATATTTAATATACAGTTAAAGGCTTGCTTATTTCCTTATTGCTACAGCCTCTTTATTCGATGCTTTTCAGTACTTCTATAATATATTCCCACGTTCGGCAAGCGCTGTCAATATAAAGCTTCTCCTCCGTGGTGTGTATATTTTCTATATTCGGACCAAAGGATACACAGTCAAGCCCCGGAAGCTTCCCTGCAAATATGCCGCACTCCAGACCCGCATGTATTGCAATAAGCTCCGGCTTTTCACCATAAAGCTTTTCATAACAGGACACCATAATATCGCGAAGCCCTGAATTTTCCCTGTACTCCCACGCAGGATAATCACCTGAAACGGTTACAGTTCCTCCAAGACACTTCATCAGGCATTTCATCCTGCCAATAAGCTCCTCCTTCTCAGTTCCAACGCTGCTTCTTACTGAAAAATGACAGTCAACACCCGGCTTATCAGAAAGACTTGTCTTTAAAATTCCCAGATTGAGAGAGGTCTGTACAAGCCCTTCTATATCCATGCTATATTTCATAACTCCGTTTGGAAGCCCTGCAAGCGCAGCAAGCACCTTTTCAGCAGAAGCCTTATCCATAACACAGGCAGGTGCTCTGTCCTCATCCTCGGTATAGCCTGCCCTGTCAACAAATTTCACAGGCTTAAGACGTATACTGACATCCTTATCCATATGCCTGTATTCCTTTCTCAAAATGCTCTCAAGCCCGGAAAGCTTTTTTTCAATTACATCCAATCCTGCATAGGCGCCCTCCCTGAAAAAAAGGTGTGCATAGGCGCTTCTCGGTATGGCATTATCTTTATTTCCGCCCCATATATAAATAAGACCTATATCGTTATCCACAAAAAGAGTATACAACACACGTCCCAGAACCTTTACCGCATTGGCTCCCTGCCTATCTATGCATACGCCCGAATGACCTCCCGTCACCCCCTCAACGGTTAAGCAGTAAGCCCTTCCCTTATCTGAGATGCCATCTGTGAGCTGCAGATCTTTATATTGTATGGGAATGCTGCATAAAGCTGTTGCACCTCCTGCACAGCTTGTAAGTAATTTTCCCTCCTCCTCGGAATCAATATTTAAAAGTATTCTGCCCTGAAGAACCGAACAGTCAAAGGCATTTGCCCCAAGAAGTCCTATTTCTTCATCGGCGGTAAACACACATTCAAGGGCAGGATGCAAAATATCCTCCGAGTCAAGTATGGCAAGCATATAAGCTACCGCTATGCCGTCGTCTCCCCCTAAGGTTGTCCCCTCCGCATATATTATATTTCCATCGCATTTAAGCCTTAAACCCTCATTTTTAAAATCAATGTCCGTTTCCGCAGTTTTCTCACACACCATGTCTATATGCCCCTGCAAAATAACAGCAGGCGAATGTTCATAACCTGTGGTTGCCTCCTTATATATGACCACGTTATCGTACTCATCCTGTATATATCGAAAGCCCTTATCCTTTGCAAAAGACACAAGATAATCACTTATTTTTTTTGTATTTCCCGATCCGTGGGGAATACTGCAAATCTCCTCAAAATATTTAAAAACCTTCTGCGGTTTCCTGCCCTCTAAAACCATGTCCGCCTCCCGTAATCTTTGTTCATTGTTTCATTTCTTACTATTCATCAGCATTTCCTTATATGTTTTTCCTTACATCAGATTTTTCTTTATGTTTTTTCTCTGATCAGGTTTTCCCTATGTTCTTTTTTCTTTTATATTCTTTTAGCAGATTTTCCTTTATGTGTTTTTTTCTTTCATCAGAATTTCTTTATGTGCTCAATTTTTTCCATAAATTTTTCTTCAAATTCTTTTATAAGCTTATCATCATCTGACGGAATAATATCCTTTAACCGATTACTTGCAGTATACTGATAATTTGAGCCTAGTATTCCCTCCTCAAAGCCGTAACGCTTCCACAGCTCATATAAAGCCTGCTTTAATTCCTTATGCTCATACAGGGTCTTAATCGTTGAATTAATTCCGTAGCTGTACGGTGACTTCACATCAATATATACCCGCTCCCTGCCGAAAATATCACACTCCGCAGATGAGACGGCAGCATACACATCATAAAAGCCCTCCTCAACAATCCACCTGTCAAAATCCATATCAAAATACGCAAGCTCCTTTATGCCTATATTGAAGGAAATACTCCGTTCCTCTCCTGTATCAAGCAAAACCTTTTGAAACGCCTTAAGCTCCTTTACCGGCCTTGGAACAGTAGAAAATACATCCCCCACATAAATTTGCACAACCTGAGACGCTTTAAATTTTCCCGTATTTTTAATGGATACCTCCGCATGAATATTATTATCCTTTACATAAACCTTATCCAGCCTGCACAAAAATGTAGTGTAAGTAAGTCCGTAACCGAAATGATATTTAGGCGCAATCTTCTTCTTGTCATAATACCTGTAGCCCACATATATCCCTTCCCCATAATTAACATTATATCCGTCACCCGGAAAATTAATGTATGTGGGCGTGTCCTCATATCTTGCAGGAAATGTAAGCGGCAGCTTTCCGGATGGCGAAATCTTCCCAAATAAAATATCTGCCAAGGCATGACAGCCCTCCATGCCGGGAAGAAAAATTGCAAGAATACCGTCGATTTTCTTCTCATTTATACCTGTGAGTTCAACAGGTCCGCTTGTATTTAATATAAGCACAAGCTTTTTTTCCACTCCAAAGCCTTTCTTTTTGCCGCACAAAGCATTTATTGCCAATCTGTCATTATCTGGCATTCTCAGGATTTTTTTGTCATTCCCCTCCATGCCGGGAATTTTAACGGCATAAAGCATTATCTCCGTGTTTTCCCTTACCTCTCCCACGCTTATATTTTCATCCGGTGTATAACAGGAAATACTGCCTGCCAAATCTCCCACTCTGTCCGTATTTATGCCTGCGCTTCCGTTACCACATTCAATAATTTTGCTGACAGGTCTCAAAGCTCCGCAATTATCATAAGATGGGCTTCCCATAATGGACACATTTACATCTTCCTTCAGAGGGAGCACGCCATTATTTTCAAGAAGCACAATTCCCTCCGCAGCGGCAGCGTAAGCAGCCTCATTTGTAAAAGACATCAGCTCGTCAACGGAAACATTTATCTCCTTCCTGTTGTCTGCAATCCAGTTTATTGTTTTTAATATTCTTTCCACTGCCCTGTCAAGAGCACTCTCATCAAGGGAATTTTCATCAACGGCAGAAACAATCGGCAAATAATCCATAGGTCCCGGCATGGCAAGGTCATTTCCTGCTTTGATTGCCTCAGGCAGATTTTGGACAGCCCCCCAGTCAGAAATAACCATTCCGTCAAATCCCCATTCACATTTAAGCTTATCTGTAAGCAAATCGTGATTTTCCGTACATGGAATACCATTTATTTTGTTATATGCGCTCATAACGCTCCTTACGCCTGCGTCAACACATGCGAAAAAGCCCGGAAAATAAATCTCCTCCAAGGCTCTTTTTGATATATGCTCATTGATTCCCGTCCGGAAGGTTTCCTGATTATTTGCGGCAAAATGCTTGACATTAGCCACAACGCCATACTCCTGCACTCCCTCGACAAGTCGTGGAGCAAGAGCTGACACAAGAAAAGGATCCTCGGAATATCCCTCAAACAGCCTTCCATTTAAAGGGTCCCTATGAATATTCACATTCGGGCTTCCCAAAAGAACATGAACGCCATAAGCTATGGCGTCAAGTCCAAGCGCCTGTCCTGCCCGAAGCACAACCTCAGGATTCCATGTTGCGCCCAAAACAATGCCCGGCGGATAACAGCCCGGTGAATACAGCAGTTTTTCATTTTCGTAAAAAACCTGTTCTGTATTACCCCCTTTATTACGGCAACTTTTTATATTATTTGCTACCAGTTTACATAATCTTTTGTTAATGTCGTTATAAAGAGGCAAATCCTCCTCACTGAGCCTTTCAGTCTCAAAAAAATATTCAATAACACGGACAAGACTTCCTTCGCCGACCATTTCATTTGTGCTTTCCATTTCCCTGTCCTCAAGCATATCGCCGAAAAGCTGTTCAAAATTAATTCCCGTTCCGCCGTCAAGAAGCTGAAGCCTTGGAATATTAAGTCTCTCTATGCCGGCAGAACCAAAAAAAGAAGCTCCCGCTGTAAGCCTTGCCTTCTCCCGGATTGTCATGGAAGCTATGGTTTTTTCAATATCAAAAATTTTTTTATTATCTGCTGACATGCTATATCCTCATATTTCATTCCCGCGAGCAACAAGCCAAGTGACTGCCTGCAGCCATTTGGCGACTGCGGCGAGGGTCAAATACCCCGCCACTTGGAGCGTTTCAAGTTTGATGCCCTGCTGCTTGCGGCGGGGTCTTTACCCTGCAAGCCCAAAGTAAAATAATACTATAACACCAAGCGCAATTCTGTACCAGCCGAACACCTTAAAATCATGCTTTTTAATATATCCCATAAGGAATTTTATAACAAACAGTGAAACTAAAAATGCTACAATCACTCCTACACTTAGTATAACCAGCTCCGAGCCGGAAAATGAAAATCCAAACTTTATGACCTTTATGAGGCTAAGTCCAAACATAACCGGCACAGCCAAGAAAAATGTAAATTCAGCCGCAGCAACCCTTGACACGCCTATAAGGAGCGCTCCAATAATGGTTGCTCCCGACCTTGAGGTTCCCGGTATAATGGAAAGTACCTGAAACAAACCGATTATAAACGCCGTTTTATATGTAATATCCTGTAAAGTTTCAACTCTTGCCACCTTTGCTTTGTTCCCTGTCTCTATAATTATAAACGCGAAGCCGTAAAATATAAGCGCAATCGCAATAACCGCAGGCGTATGCAGATGGGCTTCTATGTAATCGTCAAACAAAAGTGTGACAACGGCTCCCGGTATACAGGCAACAACAACCTTAAACCACATGGAAAAAATATCCTTTTTTATCACGCCTTCCTTTTCCGGATTTTTTGAAAAATCAAAGGGCCACATCTTATTCCAAAACAGCAGAACAACAGCAAGTATTGCGCCAAGCTGTATGACAACAAAAAACATTTCCTTAAATTCCTCACTTGCATTAAGGCTTATAAATTCATCCACTAAAAGCATATGCCCCGTACTGCTTATGGGAAGCCACTCCGTAATACCCTCCACCACTCCAAGGAGCAGCACTTTTAATATTTCAATTATATCTATCTGCATGTCAAAACCTCCATGTCCTTTTTGAATTATATAATGCTCATTGTATTATACTTCCACGCAATAATGTATAGCAAGCAGAAAATGTCAAAAGTGCAAGCAATCCTCCACAAAATACACCGGAGCTGTCAAGCAAAACATCCGTAAGCTGACAGCTTCTTCCCGGTACAAAAATCTGATGTATTTCATCTGTAGCTGCGTAAGAAGTACCAAAAAGCCAGCTCAACAAAAAAGTTTTTTTCATTTTAATCCCTTTGTCAGCCGTAGCCCCGAACATCAAAAAACCAAGGACAGCATACAGCGTAAAATGAGCAGCCTTTCTCACGGGATGTTCTATGCTATCAATAAACTCTGCTTTTTCATCCTCATCAAAATTCTCATAATTATCACAGAAAAGCCGTCCAATCAGATTTGCAGCCCAACTACTGTTTTCCCCTGATGTAGTCGCATTCTCAGCAGAAAACAAAAAAATAATTGTCATAAGCGCAATCGTAAAGGATATGAATATTTTTTTCCGAATTGAAAGCATAAAACAAGCCCTTTCCGTTTTTTCTGTTCAAACAGCAACTTCGCTGCCTATTTGTTTGTGAAATAAAGCATGGAAGTTTTATCTGGTTACAGATTAATCAAGATTGGATAATCCACAAATTTCAGAACACGATGTCTTACGGCTATAATACTGCATGCATACATCGAATGCAAGACGTTTTATATAATATATAAAAAGATGTATGGGACACATACTGTTCCATACACCTTTATATTTCTATCTGAATATTTTTAATACTCCATTTAAAATTACATTATACACATGAAAATTATCATTTATCAGGATTTTCTTTCAGTTCCAGTATCTTTTCAATGGCAAGTCCGGAATATAACGCTATTTTTTCATCCGATAATTCTCCTGCACGAAGCATCCTCAATGCTGTCTGTATTTTTCCCGTCCTCCACATATAAATCCAGCCTTACACTTTTTGCATTTGCCGTAATATCTATGGTTTCCTGCGTTTTCGGATATTTTATATCTGATATTTTTATACCAATTATTGTTTCTAAAAAGGGCTTGCAGTATGCGGGATTTCTCATAATAACCTCGAAGATAAAATCATCCTGAAATTCCAACTCCTCAAAACTTTTGATGATTTGATTGCATTTGTTTCCCTGTTTACAGCTTCGTTCTTTTTGTTCATAAATTCTCCTCCTTGTAATTACGTGTTTTTCTTTGTCACGTTTTCTCACAGGT
>DKZK01000038.1:80665-155003 GCA_002493625.1 Lachnospiraceae bacterium UBA7076
TTCGTTCTTTTTGTTCATAAATTCTCCTCCTTGTAATTACGTGTTTTTCTTTGTCACGTTTTCTCACAGGTTGCCTGATACTACCTGATTACGGCAGAGAAGTTTTATTTGATTACAGATTAATTAAGATCGGATAATCCACAAATTATTAGAATACAATGCCTTACAGTTATACTACCACATGCGTATATCAAAAGCAAGCTATTTTTATTTTTTCATAAAGATTTTTCTCATCAATTTTCATCTTATAAAAGAAATCCAGTCAGGTTACAGAGAGTGTCAATTACCACAAAACAAAAAGGAAACTCAAAAAGGCAAAAAATATAGGCGGCTGTCTTGAAGTATACATACAACGTATGCCTTAGCGCGACAGCCGCCCAACTTATTAAATTTGAACTGTATCTATAAGATACCTTATTTCAGATACCCTTTTTTAGATACCTTATTCTTGTTATACTGTTACTCTGCTTATAATATTAGGTCAAATTGAACAGATAATCCTTAAGTCTTATCTTTATACGCTGGTAAACAATATTACCCTCAGTATCCTTTGCCTCAATTACAATGTATGTGTACTCACCATTGTACGGGTCAAAGTATCTAGGAAGCAGCCTGAGCCTCGTTGCCTGACGTGTAATTGGGTTACCATTTGCATCCGTACCGATAGTATCCATAACTGCCGTACCATCTGCATTTGTAAGTGGCAAAAGTCCTGCAATGTATCTTCCAACATCAAACCTCTCATTCGACTTTACATCAGGAGCGCTCCACTGTCCTATAAGAACATGATTCTCATTATCAGCATAAGCACTTGTTGTATTAGTCTCTGAGAAATCAAGGTCAAAGTAAATTCTTATACTCTGCAATTTTGTAGTCTGGTCAACAATTGCCTTGAAGCTGAACTCCGGATACTCTGATGTAGTGTCAACTCTTATTACATAATTACTGCCATCCTCTTTAACCTTGTCTCCTGTAGTATCCTTGCCGTAATCATATACATATATTGCCGGCTGGTTAATACTCTTTCTTACAGAATTACATATGATATTGATGTAAAGTCTACGCTCATCATTATTATCCCTGCCAACACCTGTAACCTTTGAATGTCCGGCGCCACAGTAGCTTACATTACCGTATGAATATATGAAGTAGTTATCCATACCATCATTCGGCGATGCGGCAAACATAGATGAACCGCCATCTTTAGTGTTTGTTCCTGCTGACATTGAATACCAGACAGTCATGTTATCGTCCTCAACATCAAGGGCATATGCCTGTGGATGCGTCGGCGATATGTTAAGCTTCTCATCAAGTGTGAATGGGAATATCGTAACAATACCCTTATTATTCTGTGTTGCAGCATCTGTTCCAAACTCACCTGATTTTCTTGTATCTGTAGTAGCACTGTTAGCATAATGCGCTGCCGTACTCCATGAAATATCAGCATATCTGTATGGGAAGGTCTTATTGGTAGACTTACTTGAACCCATTACTCCATCCGTAAATGCTACGTTACTGTAATAATGCTGCAAATTAAATCCGCTTATCGCATCACTCATCTCTGAATATTCCGGCAGCTTCGTTGTAAAGTACTTATTCGTTCCATTCGAATTGTAGTCTGTAAAGTACTCTCCAATCGTAGGCTGTACAGTTACACCGCCATTTCTGTCCATACCAAAATCATCACGAAGCCTTGCAGTAAGATTCTTTGCATGCACATCCGTATATTTTGATAATGTATCATGGAACAGAAGCGTTGTTCCGCCTTCCACAACAAATGTTTCCAAATCATCAAGTGCATTTCCTGTTATATCGTCTCCCGCAAACTCCTCTGCCGCACCGATAACAACAGTATCATAACATTCAAGCAGCCAATCCGTGCCTCCTGCTATTCTCTGACACTTCTTGTATTCCTTAAGATAAGCCTGCTCTCTTTCCTTAGCCTTAACGTACTTAACGTAGTAATCCTCATAGTTGTTGGCTCCCAAGGAAGGATACTGTATATTATATCTTGCTGCATTATTTGACATATTGTAGTAATCATAATAATATCCCGTATCAAGAAGTCTCTGGAACTCAGCAATTGTAGTTGCCCTGTCATAGCTTCCGAAGTTGCCAAGTGTATCAACATTGGCAATTATATACTCTATGCAGCCTCTTAAATCCTTTTCCGTATCTGCGACCGTAAGAACAGCATCCTCAGGTCTGTTTCCGTCATCATCAAGAGCAGTAAGCTCACTTTCCTTTAAATAGAGCTGCCACTGCTCATTTGCACGTTCAGCGTAATCACGGCTTACAAACAAATCAGATATACCCTTTCGCTGTGTATCAGTAAGATTGCTGTAATTAATATCCACAAAATACTGAGTTGCACCATCAACAGTCTCCTGCCTTACAGTAACAATACTATTGCCTGCTCCTGTTCCTTCTACGCCCCTGTATACAGGAACCACATTTTCAGGGATGCTTCCTGAAGGAGACCAGTCAAGTATTCTTAAAAGTGTTGCTACATCTTCAGCATCATCATCTGCACTCATCTTAAACGCAAGAACATTATCTTTTATCTGTGCATCTGACAGATTGTAGTACGTCCGTATCTCATCAGACATTGCCTCGAGCTCACCGACATAATATATGTCTAAATCAAAGTCATAAAGATCTGAAACCTCATCAGCAAGATTTATATCCCAATTGTCCATACCATAAAGCTGCTCACCATTTTCAGTCTTATTAAAGACACGTAATCCGCTGTCGTACTGGACAATACCAAAGGTATGCTCATGCGGTCCCATATATACTCCATGAGCTTCAGATATTAAAGTTTGCTGATACACCGGCCAATATTGAGTATCATATCTGGCAGGTCTGTCTGCCACTTTTCCCGTAGACGCATCTGCAAGACCAGCCGTACCAAAGTTACCTGCATAGTATGAATTGTAGGAATATCTGTCACCTGCATTACAGTATGGATTAAAGTCGAGTCTCTGATATGCCTGCTGACAAACGGTACAGAAGAACAGTGATGCTGCTCCCTGTGCGCCATTACAGTTATCCGGCATAATCTGAAGCACATTAACCCTCTGCCTCTCGGTAGTCTGATTTTGTACGTATGAAAGCCCTGTTATACTTGATGTATTACCGCTTGCATCAATAGCCTCAATCTTCCAATAAAACGGGCCATAAAAGTTAGCAGGATATGTATAAGTTATATCATAGCCTGTAGTAGTTCCAACAACTGATATATTTCCATTTTGAGTCTCAGTTTTTTCAAACTTACTGTTTCCGTTATCATCAATGTAAAAATTAAATTTACAGTTGTCTGCTGATAATCCGAAAAAGCTGGCAATATTAAGCTTATAGGTTATTGACCCTGAATTAAATTTAGTCTTTGGGTCATACATGTTATAAATAACCTTATCACTGTTAGTAAGACTAATCATAAGCCTTGATTTTGAATTGTCTTTTATAAGCTTTTCAAGATTATCTCTCTCTCCTGTCGGATATACCTGATTTCCGTCAGCATCAATATCCGTAACACTTGATCTTGATCCAATTTCATCAGCAAAAACAGTTACATATCCCTTCATGGTATAGGATTCATAACCAGCCTCAGGTGTAATATTAACAGTTGCCGTATTGTCAAATTTCCAAAGAACATTTTCACTTCCAGCATCCTTACTGTCTTTACATGCCTTTAAGAACTTACATATATTGCTATCCGGATCAATTGCATTTTGGTTATATCCTACAGCTTCTACCACTTCATAATACTCTGCCAACTCTTTACTTACAACAACCGGCATTCCTGCATTAAGGTAAGCCTTAAGACTTTCCAAGCCGTTATACGTAATATCATTACCATTAAGTCTTACAAAGGTTTTACTATGGTCACTAAACTGCTCGCCTGTTATATGATCTCCTGTTCTTACCGATGCTGCGCCTGACTCCCCCATCTGATCAAGAGTAAGCTGTGCAATATCACCATTATGTGAATATATTGTATAAATTGGCAATTTGGTTATATCCTTAACTCTGCTGTCTATACTCTCCAATATGTTCCAGCTTCCTTGAAGCATATTTCCAAAAGCAGAGTAATCCATAACATTTTGCCTTAATGCGGAGTTATCCGAGCCTATATACACAAGGTCATATGTTCCAAGAACATCCACCTTACTTGCAGCAAACTCCTCAGAGGACATATGCACAATCTGAATTTTATTTGGTGCAATGCCTGTTACATCCGCAATCTTGGAAACGGAAAGCTCCCATTTATAATACTCTGTATGATCCTCCAATTCCTCCGCAGCCTTATTATTTACCACGTCAACAGGTATTGTATAATAAGATCCTCCTGTTGGATCACTTTTGAATTGTGAAAATCTTCTTGCCTCTTTTCCATTCTCCAAGACATTCCACCGTGCGGTTTCCTCATCTACAGGATAGCACGGCTGTATCTCAAGAACAGTATACATATCTGATGAACCGGCTCCACCACCACCAATACCTCTGAAAGAGGACGCATTAATAAGGTCTGCTATAACCTTACATGTTTCTGCATTGTTGCTCGTTGCTATAGACTCAAATTCCTGTCTGTTTGTTACCATTACATTTGTTCTTGTTGCAATATCCTTTGAATTTGCAACTGTGTAGAAAAGTTCTCTGTAATTGGTAGATTTTGTATCAATCTCTGTGTCTCCACCGCTTGAACCTGAACTCGTTACCATACTCTTGTTATATACGATGGATACATTACCAATCATGGCAGCAGAAAACTTTCTGTAAAGCTCAGGTGTAATTTGCACGTTCTCCAATCCAGCCTCAACCACAATCATGTCATATTGATCAAAATCAACATTTAAAAGCTCCGTATCATCCGGCTGAAGCTTATATGTGTCAACAATCATAGCCGAAGGTTTGTCGGTGTATTTGGTATTGTAACCATAATCATATATGCTTTTTGACGGTATAGCATATCCATGATACTGTCTATCAGGGTCAGCAACATCATAAAGAAGCATTGTTGACTCGATGTCTGACAGTTCAAGTAAATCATATGCCATAGGATAATCCGCTGAGGTTACCGTAGCCGCTTCAGCAGTAGCTCCCTTCGAACTGATAACAAGCATTTTTGATACTCTTGTTCTATTTTCATGATCTAAATCAACATAGCAGTCAATCCAGTTTCCCGATTTTTTTGTACCATTAATTCCAAGATATAAGGAACCGTTTTGATGTCTGAAAAACTGCTCAGCAGTCGTCTGTTTGGTCTGATCCCATGCAAAGGTATAATATCTGCTTCCCTTTGCAGCAAATACATCCGTGGCAAGCTTACTCATAGGAACTGTATTGGTCTGTGATCCACCGCCTAACTCTTTCGTCTTCTCAGGACTATCTATCACAAGCGGCTTTTTCTGAGTAAGGTAAGTATTTTTCAAAAAGTTATACAAATCCTCGCCTAAATCATTTGTTACCGTGTACTGATTTGCAGGATCACAGCTTACATAGATAAAATCAGCACCGGCTATAGCCTGAAGCTCTGGTGAATCCTTTGTTATAGTACTCGCATTATAATAGCTATAAACTATGGTCTTTTCCTTCATGTCCTGCTCTATTGTTTTATTACCGTTTATAACATACTGCGCAAATGCACTGATATCACCATTACACATAGTTTGAAGTGCCGATGCAGAGCCTGAGCCAATTTCAACTATTCTGTAATATGGATCTCCCTCTGATCCATCCGCTTCATCTTCACCAACATTGTCTTCTGTAACATAGGAATTTTCAATTATGTGATCAATATTGGTTTTTTCTGTCTGATCCCCCTCTGCATAAAACAGCTGCTCATCCGAGATTTCAGATTCATCATTGTTACCAGCACGTGAGAAGGATACGATAGTTACTGCCAGAACCATCACAAGCATTACTGATAAAGCTGAAATCAACATTTTCGTTTTACGTTTCATTATGCTTTTTACCTCCTTCTTATTGCTTTGCTTTTAAAACGTATGAATTTCTTACGTTTACCATTCCAAGTGACGTATACGTCATGTTTTTATCACTAAAGTATAAATCGACTGCCAGTGAACCCTTATCCGGATTTAAGCTTACCACACATCCCGAAAGCGGGTCGCCATCCGTAGTCACGTAGGACATTGAATTTGAGAAAATATTTCTCCTGACAGCATCCGAGTCGGTCCAGTCAGACACCTTATCATTTTTGCCTGTCATAAATGCATATTGTTTCTCGTAATAAAGATTTCCCTCATCAAATGTAAAAATATTTACGACCGTATCATTTTTGGAAAATCCGGTTCCGCTTGGCGACTGTTTCACTTCTTCCGTCAAATGTGTTAAATAATTTGTACAGTTCCATCCGTCGCCGGTGGGATTAGCACTTACTGATGTAACCTGAGCAATGTCTAAGGTCTCTGATGTTACAACCACAAGCTTTTTAATGTATATATCCTTCCCTGCCAGTTCGTGGAAGAACTTAACCTGAGCTACATTTGCAGTCACTCCATAAAGAGCCAGCTCATTAACGATAGCCGTCCGATTGGCATCTTTTGTAGCATCAACATTAAGCTCCCCGGTCACAACATTTTTTACGGCATATGTCTTTTCGTCATAAAGACCTGCCACAAAGTACGACGGCGTACCACCTGCCGCTTCCCCTGCTTTTGAAAAATCAGGTGTACCGGAACAGGTATATCCCAAGATATAAACCGTTTTTGCCTGCATGAGGGCATCCGTAATCTTGTTATAAGTCTCCTGAGCCGTCGTCTGAACCTCTATGTCAGCCTGCGTCTTTCTGTTGGTAATAAGACTTGATGTCATCAAAGAGCTTATAGCTGTCATAAGAAATGCCAGAACCGCTATAGCGATTATCAACTCAATAAGAGTGAAACCACGATTACTATTTAATTTTTTGTTCACAGTTTATCACCCCTATTCTACTTAATCTGATGACTGCCATTTTTGTTAATAGTTACAGTTGCAATAACACTTCCGTCTTTTTTTAAGAATTTGTATACTCCTGCGCCATCAACACAGGCACCGGATTTATCAAATCTTATCATATGACCATCTGGAACGTTAACATCCACATAAATACCATCAAAATCAGAATACTGCATTCTTACATAAGCGGACATGCTTTTTGACTTTGTAGCCGCCTGGCTGTGTGTGCCTCCCGGCAAAAGATACCAGTTATTAATGTAATACTTTTGACCGTCATAGGATATGCCCAGCTCGTATTTATACCCCGGCAATTCTTCCCCGGGATCCATCTTGCCGTTGTTGTTCGTATCCTGATAAACATCCTGATTTCTTGTTCTTGCAATCAAATCAGTAATCTCTGCATCAAATGTTGACGCTGCCTCCTTTACCTTTGCAGTATGCATGACAGACATCGTCACAAACGCCGCAGTTGTAAGTATAACTATAATAGCCAATACGATAATTAACTCTACCAAGGTGTAACCGTCATTATTATCCATTTTCTTCTTCATAGGCAACACCTCTATTCTACATTCTTCATCCAGTTGTCAAAGCTTACAACATCTGAATATTCTATTGTGTCAATCGTTCTCTTATCCATACCAGGCTGTGTAAGATCCTCTATGGAAGAATCCTCATAACCCTTGAACAGTGAAAGAAGATATTTGCATTTGTCATCTGAAGAAAGCTGACACTCTCTTATTATGCTCCTGCATATCTCAGGGCTTGCCGTAAAGGTTGAAAGATTACTATTTATATATACCTTTCCGCCCGCAACAATAAGTCCCTCAAATGACCTAACCGATGCATCAAAGTATACGTCTCCCTTTGTTATGACAATACCCTTAACGATTCCCTTAGCGTCAGTTGTTGATATATGCACGTTAGCGTTGTCGCCGGCTCCTGATGAAATACCATTGTTGACCCATACACTGTAGCCTGATTCAAGCTTTAATACACCCGGTTCATTTCCTGTCTCATTTGCTTTAGCAGGTCTTAAGTCACCGATTGGACCATTATCAGCCTGAACAAGTCTGATATTGATATATTTGTTTATAGGCGTAATGCTTCCTACGCCAAATGCGCTGTCATTTAAAAGATCCTTGATATACAAAACCTCAGGGTCAGTTGCAGAATCAAAGTGTCCTAAATTCCACTTCACAAGCTCATACTCAACATCAAGGTCATCTGAAAACCGGATAGCCGTTCCCGCACCCTGAAGCTCAGTATTTGCGCCTGCTGTTGTCTGAGTTACACTCTGGCTGCTGAGCAGGCTGTTTATATCTGCCTGACTGTTTTTTGTAATCATATCAAAGCTTGTGCCGTTCTTTGATGTTATGGCGCCGCTTGAATATACATTTACAGGATTTACATTCAGTGCATTATCCATCTCCGGAAGAAGAATGTTTCCTGCCTCAAAATCCTCATAATCCCTTATATCAACAAGGTACTGTGCATAATTTTCGTCCTCAGGACTGAAGGTGCCGTTTAATACGGCAACATAGTCCTTGATGAAAGCTGCTGCATAGTACTGGGCAGAAGCATACTCATCTACAGCGCTTGGATTGAAAGCAACAAGCATATCATACGCCGTCTCAAAATCAATGTAATAATATTTCTTTCCAGAAACAAGCTGCATGACACAAGGAATCCTTGTGTTTCTGGTGCCGTTTGCATCTATAGACACAAACGGAATATCCGGAAAATACTTATCAAACAGAGGCGTATCCTTAAGCGCCGTATGCAGCTTCGCGCTGTAGCGCATAACAGTTGTTGAACCACCAACAGCTATTTCTTTAAGCTCAGGCACACCCGTGTATAATACCGGAATGTAAGCCTTCTGGTTGCTCTTTAAGGAAATACTCTCACCTGTCTTGTAGTCTCTTATATACACCGTATCATTTACAGCATCAGTAAGCAGATTATCCGGTGACATAGGAGTGTAGGTATAGGTCTGTCTTATAACCGTCTCCTGTCTTCCATTCTCATCACTTTCAACCGTCTCTGTCTGGGCAACCTGCTTTGAAAGCTCAATGTAGGAACGACCTGCAAGATAAATTGTATTTGTGTCCTCCAGATTAAGGAGAGAATGTTCTCCGTTTACTATAATTGCACTACTGTTATAATGTCCTCTGTTTTCAACTGTTCCGTCAGCATTTTCAATCTGGAAATTTTCAGTTAAAACAGTAGGAATAAAATCTCTCTCATCCTTTGCAGTGCTGTCACCGTAGCCGTAATAGCTTCCCTTAAGCTGGAAAGTGGCTCCCGTTGCATTTATCTCAGTGTCATCTTTTACAAAAAGTTCTGCCCTTATAAGCGCTGTAGCTCCCTGATAGTTAATCTCCGGCTCTCCGGCAGTTGTCTGGGTAGTAATTTTTCTGCTTGTGCCATCCAGAACAATATTATCCGTCCAGACCTCTGACTCAGAGGTTGCTGTACCGCTTTTGCCATATATGGAAAGATTACCGCTGTTCATAACCGCAATTGTTCCCGGTACGATAACGGTATCCGCAAGTATGGAAACAGTAGAACCGTTTACATATATACCGGAATTTGCGCTTCTCTGATTCACTCCGTCGTAATAATCACGAAGTCCTGCATTTTCAGGGTCATTCAGCGTTGAATAGGAATTGAAATATGTATTCATAGGACTGTCGCCCTCAACATATCTCTTGGATGTAACGCTTCCATGGTCATATGAAACATCCTCACCTGAATAAGTACCCGTAAAGGTCTTGTCACCGTCTGATACATCGGCTTTATATGTGCTCTCATTATACTTTTTATTGTAGTAATCTGCGCCTGCATATACATTGCCGGAAATCGTAAGAGTATTACCTGCCGGCTGGTTTATCTCAATTCCCATATCTGCAACGGTTGCAAACTGAAAGAGGTTGGAGTAGCCTGACGTGGAAGCATTAAATGCAACATTAAAATCAGGCTGACCGATAACAATGTCAGTTGACAATCTCTGCGTATATGCGCCATTTGCCTGAGAACGGTTATAATTTGCCGTTCTCGTAAGTGTTACATTCTTTATAATGATTGATTCAATCTTACCGTCAAGGTCTGCATCAATTCTCTCTACATAAAGCCTTGAAGCATCCAGTACTACTGATGAATTTGTTATATACTGTGAAAGACTGTCTGCAACAACACTGTCAACAAAATCCGGATTGGCGCTTAAAAGCTCCATGAACTTTTCCTTAAACATAAGGTTTGCCTGTTCATCCGTCCTGTTTTTGTATGTTCCTGTCTGAAGGTCGAAATATACCATATTTTCAACGGTATATATGTATGCCTCCTGCATGTTTTCCGCAGTTTTAGAGCCCACACCTGCATAAATCTCATTCATCGCCTGCTCTACATAATAGAAGTTGTCTCTGGCGTTTAAATCCTGAAGCTTCTGCTTATAGGTATATCCGGCAGCCATTAAAAGGGCTCCTACGATTATACCTATAAATCCAAGTGCCGCAACAACCATAACTACACTAGAGCCTTGATTATTTAGTTTTTTAAGCATTTTTTTAATCTTTTTCAACTAATTTTCCCCCTTTGCTCCAGTAAGTTTTATTTGAGTTACCATTTTGTTATCCGTATCCTTCGGCGTAAGCTTTACCGTTACGGTAAGCAGCCTGTCAGCATATCTTGTGTCCTCCTCAAGCAGCTTTATGTTACTGTAGTCGTAGTCTTGTCTTATTACAGCCACCTGATTTTCAGGTTTTGAAGAATCTGTTACAACATCACTGATTGTATCACGGGCATCAACCTTAAACTGGTTATGGTCAATCTCTTTATCACCTGTGTGCGTTGTATTGTAAAGGTTTGTATAAATATCTACCGACTTTACATTGCTGTTTATTTTGTAGATATTTATCCTTACCTTTGTAGAACCACCGTGTGTCGTATAATATGCATGCGCATCATCCATACCATCATTATATGCGGTACTGCTCTGATCCGCCGTAGGCTTATAGAGATAAAGCTTAACCGGTGTTCCGTCAGCATTTTCAACATAATTGTCTATTATGATGTCATCATCAGACGCATATCGAACCAATGTGCCACCACCTCCATATGTGTATTCAGTAACATATGGCTGATATTCAAAATATATATCAGGACATCTGTCGGTATAAAATTTCTGTGAAAATACATTGTAGCTTAAGGTTTCATCTACGCTTGCACTCCCACCGTTTTCTATCAGTGATGCTATGGAGTAAGAGCTGTGATAGTATACATCCGCTTTTACAACATAATAATCATCACTCTTATTACTTGGTGTGCCATTGTCATTTTCGTCTATATATATCTTTGTTACCTTTTTTAAGGAACCGGCATAATCAACAGTATTCAGTATACTGTCGTTTGACTCATGCATCATCGCCTGAAGCCATGACTCATAATCAGCTTCCTTCAGCTTATCCATGGTGATTGAGAAAAACTGTGATTCTGCCTGAGCGTCAAAGCTCTGCGCAGTTCCCGGTATAATGGCTACCTTCGTTACATCAAGGTCCTGCATGTTACCAAGGTTTGTATCATTCGGGTTATTAACCGTATCAACTTTGTTGCAGGCTACCGCACTAACAAAGCCGTTAGTGTCATATCGTACAATACTTCCTTCGTTGGTAAGCTCAAAGCCGGTCGGGAAATTAGCCAAATCAGCATCAGTAAGTCCATATGCAACTTTATATCCCTTTCCTAATACGTTCTTGGCAGCGAGCTTAGCAGAAAGGTCATCAGTTATAACTTCCCTTCCATACACATGTCTTTTTGCTCCAAGCTTCGCATCATTTAACACGTAATGGGTTGCGGCATACTCAACCTGACCGTCAGGACCGCTGACAGACGTTCCATCCACATTATATACCTCACATACCAACGAGGAATGTTTTGTTACCGTGTTAATTCTGATGTCGTCAGCCACGTCAGCGGCATCCGAGCCGCTGGCAATATTGCTTAGGTCTGTTCTTTGAGACATTTCCAAAACATACGCAGCATTTTCATTTATGTACTGTAATTCCTTAGCCTTTCTGCTCGTTTCAAGCGTCTGTGTAAACTGTCTCATAATAGGAACAAGAAGTACTGTTAATATGGCAATGGCTATTATAATTTCAATAAGCGTAAAACCCTTATTTTTATTCTTTGCCATAAATCCCATCCTCTCTTAATATACCTTTACGGTACCACTCTTGCTTCCAACACTAAATCTTGGAGATGTCGCATCATCATTATCAACCTTAAAGAATACAGGAAGACTGGTCTTGTTATCAACAGTAACCTTTACTCCGTTATTGTCGTTACCATCAACCCTCTTGGATGACTCTACATAAATCTTAAGGTCTGAGGATACAATCTCCTTCTTATATGACTTATCTCCTATTGCATATGTAACAAAATTCTTGCCTTCCTCGTTGTCAACGGTAATAACCAACGTCTCAACCTCGTTAGCTCCGCTTGTTACATATGTGTCAGAACCGCCTGCTGAAACAATGATTCCGTCTGAGGTATCGTTGTTTGCATTGTTAAGAAGAATATTAACATCATGGTTGCTTACAATGGCTGCGCCGTTATCTGCATCATACTCAAAGGATGAAACAGCAACTGCGCCGCTTCCGCCATGGAATAAATTGTCCACTCCATTATTTACGTTTACGCTGACTTTATCAGCCTTTCTGTCACCGCCTGCAACACAGTAAGCATTGATGCTTACACTACCTGTAAATGTATCTGTCTCTGAATTGTATGACATTGTAAGAGATGAAACATTCATTCTGTACTTGTATGCCATAACATAATCAATCAAATCCTTGATGCCCTCATATGAGCCGGTATATGAAACAGGAAACGCTGCTTTGTAGCACGTATAGCTGTCCGGTGTAATCTCAACTTCCGATGAACCCTGGGCAGCACCGGAGCCAAGCACATAAAACAACTCAGGCCTTCCCAGACCAACATTGTTTACATCAAACTGCTTTACGCCTTCGTCCTTATTTATACCCTTCACGAACATAACGCTTATCTCCTGGTCAAGGGTTGCAGGAAAGTATGCTATCTCATCCTCAAAATCAGCCCTGTACATTGCAGTGTCTGCCAGATACTGATCTTTTTTCTGCGCCTTGGCACTCAGGTCGTCATATCTTGCCTGAAGGGTATTTATCTCCGCCTGTATGGAATCCTTATCATCCATATTAGGCTTATACACATAAAGGTAAACTCCACCAACTATAACTACGGAGAGTAATACTAATAATATACTTATATTTGCTTTTGACATGTTCTATTCCCCCCTTTTCTACTCTGCTGTTTCTTCCGTGGTCTCTTCGGTTGCTTCAGTTGTTTCTTCCTCTGTTTCCACAAGAGCTTTCGGATTTGTATTTACATATACCGCCGTAACAGAAAATTCATATGATATCTGTCCTGATGATTCATCAACCTTCTTGGAAATGGATGCCACATATGCATCATCAATACATTCTATGGTCTTAAGCTGCATGATAAAATCAGCGATTGAATCATAGTCAGCAGATACACACGGAATATTTACACCCTCATTGGCAGATGTAAAGCCTGTTACAACTACTGTTGTAGGTATCTTTGCCTCAAGCTCGCTTATGAATGTTCTTAAATTTTCATTTAACTGATATGTAGCATTGTACATAGCTATAACATCCATATATTCAGCCTTAGCCTGATCGTGTTCTGTAATAACTCGTTCTATGTCCGATATGGCGGCAATCTTTGAATTAAGATTATCCCGCTCCTCCTCAGCGTCTTTTTTCTCCTTGATTGAATAAAAAGCAAGACCTGCTCCTGCAATCGCCGCTATAACGGTAAGGGCAACAAACGGTGCAAGGCTTATGCCTGAGCCGCCCTTTACCTTTGCCGTCGGGTCAATCACATCAAAGCCCATAGGCGCAAATGCAGCTCCTATGGAGGTTACAAGATATACCGGATTATAAACCTTAAGGTCGATGCTCGGGTCAAACTTGATATTGTAAAGACTGTCCATAATACGTACATTTACATTTAACTGTATCTTGAACAGTCCGTCGATACCTTTTATAAGGGCACCGTCACCTGTAAGGAAAACATCATCAATCGGCTTTTCCGGATTCTTACTTGCGTAATAATCCATGACACGCCCGATATTGTTAATCAGGTACCGGAATGCGCCCGTCGCCTCATTATCATCAAAATCAACCGTTATCAGTCTGTCGTTCTGAAGAAGTGTCATGGCCGTGGTAGCATCCACGCCCTTTTCGTCCATAATTACATTTACTACTGAATTTGTACCGTATGGTACCGTTCTTTGCAGAAGGAGGTTATCACCCTGTACGATATTCAGTACAGTTGATTCACTTCCTAACTGGATTACCATGGTTGTCGCATTAGCGCTTGTCTGTGTCTTAATAAGCTGAAGCATTGCATTACCTATGTAATCAACACCCACTACGTTTAAGCCTGCAAGACCTGCAAGCTCATAGTAGGACTTAACCATCTGCGTAGGTGCAGCAACGGCAAGAACTCTTATCTGCTTATTGTTTTCCGCGTCCACTACTGTCTCAAGGACAGAATGAGAAACCACATAATCCTCTATATTTACAGGGAAATACTCTGACGAGTTTGCATTTATGATTCCTCTGATTTTATTCGGTTTTACGAAAGGTACTACAACCTCTCTGTTTACAATCTTCGCAGAGGAAAGAACAAATATTGCATTCTTATTGGAAATGCCTCTGCTGGAAAGCTGCTCCCTGATAGCTGACGCCATTCTGTCGGCATCCTTTATGGTGCCATCCTCGTAAGCATCTTCAGGTGTTTCAAAAATAAGTACATTGTGAATGTTTGTCTGTTTTTTCTGAGAAACAGTTAACTCAATAATCGTGATACTTTCATTTGTGATATCGATAGATAGCACTTTGTTTGTTTTCGCCATTCCTTATAGCCTCCCTCGCTAATCAGTGATTTAAAATTTCGGTGGATTACATAATCGTCCACATACTCAGGTACCAGCTTACAAGCTGCTCACCCCATATCATTGCTATATATACGCCCATGGATAAATACGGGCCAAAAGCCAACACTCTGTCAGCCTTTTTAACAGCCATCAATGTGAGATGTATAATGGATCCCACGACACATCCCAGCAAAAATGCTATAATATTAAGCTTCCAGCCAAGTAGTAAGCCGGTTGCCGCCATAAGCTTTATGTCACCACCGCCCATAGCTCTTCCTTTCGAAAAAAGCAGAAGCAATAGCAAAAAACCGCTGACCGCAAATAAACCGATTACATACTGACTCCAGTTACCCAAATCGGTAACGAGTCTAATCAGACCTAAAAGAAAAATAAATATGTTAAATCCCAACGGGATTTCCTTTGTGCGCCAGTCAATAAAGCTCAGCGCTATCAAGGCAGAAGTACACAGGCAGTAAAGTATCGTATCTATGCTAAGACCATGTGCGAGGTAAATCCCGGCATACAGCAGTCCGTTCAGCCCTTCAACAATCGGGTACTGACAGGATATATGTACTTTACAGTACCTGCACTTTCCACCTAAAAATAAATAACTAAAAAGCGGAAACAAGTCATACCATGCAAGGGTATGTCCACATTCCATACAGTGAGATCTTTTTTTCGCCAGACTCTCCTTCAAAGGAGTGCGTATTATAACAACATTCAGGAAGCTCCCGATAACAATACCATATATGAAAAATATAACAGAAAAAAGTATCAGTTCTCCCATGTCATGCCCTTCGTCTCACTTTTTTAAATACAGCTAAATTCCACCTGGCGAATCAGGTGGAATTTAACCGTAGCATGTTTAAATCTTACTGGTAGTATGAGCAAATTTCAGGAACAAGCTCATAAGTTAAAGCAGTATCAGTATTAGTTTTGCAAAGACCTACCTTGATAGTGCCCTGATTTGAACAAGTAACCATCCAGAATTTAGGTACGTTTGTTCCGTCAGCCGCCTTCTTGTACTTAATCTTAGGCATATTCTCGCCGATGTTCTTTGCGATTTCCTTCTCAGCATTAGCTCTGTCACCTGTTACAAGGTCAGTAGTAGGCTTTGTAATCTTAACACCAGTTGTCTGTGTTTTGCCAGGTTCAACTATAATAATACCTGTAATTTCATCAGTTCCGCTTGTAAGCACCTCATAGCTTTGCTCATTTGCCATAGCTGTCTCAACAGCAGTCTTGATAGTCTTAGCTGCTGAAACGTCATTTGACTTTCTTGACTTATCAATGTATCTGATAAGTGCCGGTGCAATAGCTCCTGCAAGAATAGCCATAATAGCTATAACGATGATAAGCTCAACGAGTGAGAAACCTTTGTTGTTTGTTTTTTTCATAAATAAATCTCTCCTTTTCTATATATTTTTTATGATATAAAACCGCTGTCCTCGCCCAGCGATGTATATCCGATCCGGATATATTTTAGTAATTGTCGATGGCGTCGTACATACCAAGCATAGGTGAATAGATAGCAAGCACGATACCTCCGACGGTAACACCCATAACTACTATGATAAGCGGCTCCATCATGGCTGTAAGGGCATCCGTTGCGTTGTTTACCTCCATCTCGTAGTAATCCGCAACCTTATCCATCATGTCCTCAATGTTACCTGTCTCCTCTCCTATCTTCGTCATCTGTGAAAGCATAGGAGGGAAAATCTCCATATCTCTTATTGGTTTTGAAAGAGGAACGCCCTTTGCCACCTGTGTCTTGGCGTCCAAAAGCCCCTCTCTGATTATCTTATTGTTCTGCATCCTTGCAACCTGCTCTATGGCATCCATAAGAGGAACACCGGAGCCCATAAGCGTGCTTAAGGTTCTTGCAAAGGTTGCCGCTGCCGACTTGACCGTAAGATTACCAAACAGCGGTGCCTTAATGGCTATGCTTGAGTAAAGCTGTGCGCCGGAAGGAGTCTTGCCGTACTGTACAAGTCCGAATATGACAGCCGCTATAATAAGCGCAAGCACGATGCCGTGATGCTGTAAAAATTCACTGAAGTTTACAAGCATCTGGGTAGGCTTCGGAAGCTCCGAGCCAAGATCCTCAAACATATCTGCAAATGTAGGTACAACTCCTACAAGAAGAACTACTACTACGGCAATGACAACTATAAGTATAACTATAGGATATGTCATGGCACCCTTAACCTTGGATTTTAATTTGTTGGCATTCTCAAAGTGAGTAGTAAGTCTCTCAAAGGAGGTCTCCAGGCTACCTGAAATCTCACCGGCAGCAACCATGTTTATAAATATAGGAGGAAAAACCTTAGGGTTAAGCCTGAATGCATCTGCAAGGGCTCCTCCCTTCTGAACATATGCCTGCGCTTCCCTGATCGCTCTTTGCAGTGCCTTGTTCTCAATCTGATCCCCCATCATCTCAAGGGCTGAAATCATGGTAACGCCGGCATTCAGCACGGAACCGAACTGCTTACAGAAAACTGCCAGATCCTGATCCTTTACTTTCTTGCCCTTACCCTTCTTACCGGTCCCCTGTTCCTTAATCTCCTGGACTATAAAGCCCTCGGATTTAAGCTTCTCTTTTGCTTTTTCTTCGTTTACGGCCTCAACGGTACCTTTCTTGGGTTTACCGCTTTTGTCCATAACCTTGTAATTATATTGTGCCATCTCATATCCTCCGACCCAAATTTAAAAATGAACAAAATGTTAACAATATGTATCTAAGTTGATAATACACTATTTTAATATTTTTTGCAATAAATATAAAGATAAAGATTATATTTTGTGCAATTTTAACAGAAATATCACAAAACGCACCCGTCAAAGCCTTGCTATTATGTGATTTTTCCTACATTTGTTTCTTCATGGCAGCCTGATCCTGCGCATATATAAGCGCATTATCCCTTGTTATGGTACCATTTCGGTAAAGCTCCATAATAAAATCATCCATCGTAACCATGCCCTGCGCCCTGCTGGTCTGTATAGAGGACTGTATCTGATGTGTTTTGGCATCTCTTATAAGACTTCGTATCGCTGAACTTGCAAGCATAACCTCAAAGGCTGCCACTCGTCCGTTTCCGTCAGCAGTAGGGATAAGTGACTGTGATATAACTCCCTCAAGAACCATGGAAAGCTGTATACGGGTCTGCTGCTGCTGGTGCGGCGGGAATACGTCTACAATACGGTCTATGGTTGACGCTGCGCCAATTGTGTGGAGTGTGGAGAAAACCAGGTGACCGGTCTCTGCCGCTGTTATGGCAGTGGATATGGTCTCTAAGTCTCTCATCTCTCCTACGAGTATTATGTCGGGATCCTCACGGAGCGCAGCTCTTAAGGCGTTGGCATAAGAAAGTGTGTCCATGCCTATCTCTCTCTGATTGACTACCGACTTTTTATGCTTATGTACATACTCGATAGGATCCTCCAGTGTTATTATATGATCCGTAAGGTTTTCGTTTGCCTTATTTATGATTGAGGCAAGCGTCGTTGATTTACCGGAACCGGTAGGCCCTGTTACAAGAACAAGTCCTCTTTTTTTCTTGTAAAGCTGTACAACCGAATCCGGTATGCCAAGCATATCAGGCCTTGGTATCTGGGTATCTACCTTTCTGTATGCAGCCGCCATATTTCCTCTGTCCATAAATACGTTTACACGGAAACGTCCGGTCTCGGCAGACGCATAAGAAAAGTCAACCTCTCCTCTTTCCTTTAAAATTGCCTTATGCCTCTCATGCATGGTAGAACCGACAGCCTCCGCCACGTCCACCGGCGTAAGAGGCGGCACCTCAACCTCGGTAAGCTTTCCGTTAATACGAAGCTTTGGCGGTATACCACAGGCAATATGTACGTCTGATGCATTCTGCTCCACGGCAAATGCAAGTAACTCCTTCATGTCTAACATTATATATCCATCTCCTTATCATTTTATAGTAACCACAGCAGATGCCGCAGTTTAGTATTCATCTCCTGTCTCGTAGGTTATCTTCTTCATCTCGTCAAGAGACGTAATACCTGCAAGCACGTGTTTTGCTGCGCCCATCTTAAGTGTAATCATACCCTCGGAAAGCGCCTGTTTTTCTATAACGTCCGCTGTTGCCCCCTTAGCAATAACTGCCTGAAGCTCCTTGGATACTGGCATCATCTCATATACACCGATACGACCTGAGTAACCCATATCCCCGCAAAGTGTACAGCCCACCGGCTCGTAAACAATTACGTCCTCATCCATATCCTTGACGCCAAGTATCGCCTTCTCCTCCGGCTCAGCAAGTCTCGCCTGTTTACAGGAGTTGCAGAGCCTTCTTACAAGTCTCTGTGCGATAACGCCCACAAGGGCGTCTCCTGCAACGTACGGCTCAATACCCATGTCTATAATACGTGTAACCGTAGATGCAGCTGAGTTTGTATGAAGTGTTGATACAACAAGGTGACCCGTGATAGCCGCCTGAACGGCTATACCTGCAGTCTCGCCGTCTCGGATCTCTCCTATCATTATAATGTCAGGGTCCTGACGGAGTATGGAACGAAGCGCAGCCGCAAATGTCATATCCGCCTTGACGTTTACCTGAACCTGATTGATACCGTCGATATTTGCCTCCACAGGGTCCTCAACCGTGATAATATTAACGTCCTCTGTATTAAGCTCACTTAACGAGGTATAAAGAGTCGTTGATTTACCGGAACCGGTAGGTCCTGTTACCAATATAATTCCATGAGGATTACTTAAAATACCGTCAAATACCTTAAGCTCCTCCGGTCCGAATCCAAGGGCGCTCTTTGGCTTAGTAAGACCATCCTTGGAGGTAAGTCTCATAACCGTCTTCTCGCCGTAAACGGTAGGAAGTATGGAAACACGGACGTCATACTCACGTCTGTCAACCATAATGGTAATACGTCCGTCCTGCGGCTTTCTTTTCTCCGCTATATCCATGCCGCCTATAATCTTAATACGGGCGCTTATAGCAGAAAGAAGGCTGTAGTCATATGTCATAACCTGCTTTAAGGCACCGTCTATTCTGTACCTTACACGAACACTCATCTCAAGAGGCTCAATATGTATATCAGACGCTCTCTGTCTTACTCCACCCTCTATAATCTGCTTAACAAGAAGAACGATAGGTGAATTTTCAATATCCTCATTAAGTGCCTCCTCCTCAGCTTCACCTATGCCTTCCGACTCACGTTCCTTACGGTACATCTCAGCGGCTTCCATAGCCTGCGCATTACCGTAATATTTGCCGATGGCTTCGTTCATATCGTCCTCCATGGCAAGCAGAGGCTCAACCTGAGTGTTTGTCGCTATACCGATATCGTCAATCGCGTTAAGATCCATCGGGTCCACCATTGCAACCCTCAGTATGTTAGGATTCATCTCATCGAAACCTATCGGCAAAGCCTTGTACTTATTGACAAGGTTTTCCGGTACAAGCTTGAGTATATCCTCATCCAGCTTACACGCCTTAAGCTCAATGTAGTCGATACCCATCTGTGTCGTAAGAACGGTAATGAGAAGCTCCTGGCTGATCAAGCCCAGTTCCAGAATTACATTACCGATTCTGCCCCCGTTTTCCTTCTGGTAGGCAAGTGCTTCCATAAGCTCGTCCTCGGTAATGGCACCGGCTTCCACAAGCAAATCACCTACACGGATTTTCTTTCTTCCACTACTTATTCGCATCGCACAATCCCTCTCATTTTTTAGTATAATTAGCTGTATAAAATTATATCACATAACAAAATATATGTGAAGAAATTTTTTAAGTGAAAACATGTAAAATTTGTATCCATCAATGCAGGTAATACTCCCATCAACAATCCGCATGGTCTTTCAGCTCCAGCACCTTTTCAATCGCAATTCCGGAATACAGCGCTATTTCTTCAGAAGATAATTTGTCTGCCCGAAGCATCCTCAATGCCGTCTGTGTTTTTTCCTGCTCTGATCCGATGTTGATACCGCGGTGTTGAGTTTCCTTGTAAAAGCATCGGATACCTTTTGTTTATCTATATAATTCCAGTCGTTACAATATTTCTAAAAAACCCCATCAGCGCAAAAATTATCAGGCAACGCATGATTATATTTGCCTTTTTACCCGGCGTATCTTTCATAACGGCTTGTATATACGCGGCCATAAGGATTACAAAAACATAATACATAAATATATATGTTCTTGCATATAACCCCCACCCTGAATTAGCAAAGCCTGTTGTTGCCCTTCCGCCGTATGCGGCAGCCAGCAGTAAAAAAGAAAGCAGTGCTGTTTTTTTATCCGGAGCGCATTTCATGGCAGTATAGACAAGGGCAAGCATAACAATTATGGAGCATAAAAGCATAATCCACGCCATGGGATGTGTATATTTCCCCCTTGATACGGATAGTCCGTAACAAAACAGCGGTTTGTCATATGCTGCTGCATCTATGCTTCCGTCCGATAAAACAAGCGCTCCGAAAGCTCCGGAAATCCATGCTGTAACCGGTATTACCGATATGGCTCTTACAAGAACATTTTTATACTTTATAAAAATAATAAGCATAAGTACCCAGCAAAAAGCAAGACACATATAATCATATTTTAAAAACAGCCTTAAAGCTGTCTGTGTCAGACCAATTTCAAGCTTATCGTAAAATGTATCATTGTATTTGCCGAAAGACTCATATCTTTCTGCATTTCCCCCTGAGAGCATATGGAACAAAAGACTCAACAAAGATATTACTGTTTGAAGAAATATTGTTTTATTGATTTTTTTCTTTTTTGCCGAGATAATAAAAAATGTTCCGAATATTAAAAACAGCATAACAGAAAGTTCTTCTTTATTTGCGGCATATATCGTACATAGGCACAGGCACAGTGACTGCTGCCATTTAATCTTTTTGCCGTCAATAAACCGCCTGATTGAAAAGCAGGAAGCAATTGCTGCCGCAAAAGGCCATATATAGGTCATGGAGGTCACTACCCAGCCCACATCACAGAAAGCTTCCATGGGCAGCATAGCAAGCAGCAGCAACATAACATATGTTGCTTTCATATCCTTATTTTGAAAAAGCAGCCTGTCAATCCCCCAAAATATGTATACCGCAAGCAAGGTTGTAATACTCCCCCATACCCATATCGGAAAATGCATGATAAGCCAGATGGGTGGATTTATAAAAATACGGGAGCTCCAGCCGACATATGACCGTGATATGCGATAAAGCTCCTGCAAAAGATCAGGCATCAGTTTCTCCCTGACATTGAAATCATCGCCAAACATCTCGTATCCCGCTAAAATAAATGCCCCGAATATAAGACCGTATATGATGTACGGAATATAGTGTTTTTTTGATTTTTTTTCAGTTTTTTGTTCCATGGGTTTCTCCTTTTTATTAAATGAAGTTTTGGAAAAGCACTTTTTTTTCTTTTTTTCATATTATATATAGAGAAAAGGATATATGAGGTTACCATTGCAGACTTTCAAGCGCCCCCTATCACCTTCTGAGGAAGCACATTATCTGGCTCTTAGTCGCCAGGGTGACCTTAACGCAAGAAATACGCTTGTGGAATACAATCTGCGTCTTGTCGCCCACATAGTAAAAAAATATCAGACGTCATACAGAAGCGTCGAAGATTTACTTTCCATAGGTACAATCGGGCTTATCAAGGCAGTGAACACATATGACGAGCGCAAGGGCAGCCGGCTTGTAACCTACGCTTCAAGATGCATTGAAAACGAACTTCTGATGCGTCTCAGACAGGAGCGTAAGGAGTCGAGGGAGGTATCTCTTTATGAGCCTATCGGTACTGATAAAGAGGGCAACGAAATAAGCCTGATGGATATAATAAAAAGTGATGATGAGAGTGTGCTGACCGATATTATAACAAATGACAGCATAAGACACATTTCAGTAATTTTCAAACGCACGCTTGATGAGCGCGAGCAGCAGGTTATATCCATGCGGTATGGGCTTTATGGCAATCATCCCATGCCACAGCGGGATATAGCAGCATTACTTGGAATATCGCGTTCCTATGTGTCACGGATTGAAAAAAAGGCATTACTTAAGCTTCGCAATGCTTTAAACGGATAACCATACCGTTTTTTACATCCGATATGTCATCAAGCTTTACAAAAAGCTGTTGCTTCGGATGTGGTGCCGATGGCATTGGACATAGCCGCTCATCATATATCGCCTCTACCTTTGCCATAATATTTTCCCCCGAAAACGCCATTATTTCAATATCGTCGCCCACTTCAAACTTATTTTTCTGATGAAGGCATACAAGTCCTTCATCAGTTATATCCTCAACCATTCCAATATAGATATAGTTTTTTATATATGTGTTATTATCGTATATCTGTGATTTTTCATCCGTTTTTCCAAAGTAAAAGCCTGTTGTAAAATGTCTCATGGTGCAGGCGGCAATTTCCCTTCTGTAATACTCCATATGGTTTTCATACAGTTTGGAATTTTCCATATAATCGTCGATTGCCTGCCTGTAGGTTCTTGTGACTGCGGCAACATAAAGAGCCGTTTTCATACGCCCCTCAATTTTAAAGGAAGCTATACCCGCATCCATCATCTCCGGTATATGTTCTATCATACATAAATCCTTTGAATTGAATATATAGGTGCCTCTGTCATCCTCCTCTATGGGAAGATATTCGCCGGGACGTTTTTCCTCCACAATGGAATACTTCCATCTGCACGGATGGGTGCAGGCTCCCTTATTTGCATCCCGTCCCGTAAAATAGCTGCTCAAAAGACATCTTCCTGAGTAGGATATGCACATTGCGCCGTGGATAAATGCCTCGATTTCCATATCCTCAGGTATTTTTTCCTTTATTTTTTTTATCTCCGAAAGGGAAAGCTCCCTTGCGGCAACCACTCTTGTTGCGCCGAGCTTATACCAGAACTGATAAGTCAGGTAATTCGTATTGTTTGACTGTGTGCTTATATGCACATCCACCTCAGGAAGCAATTCCTTGGAAAGCATAAGTATGCCCGGATCTGATATGATGAATGCGTCAATGTCACGGTAAAGTCCCGCCTTTTTTATTTCGCCGAAATATTCCCTTACGCCTTCTATATCATCATTATGGGCAAATATATTTACCGCCGCATAAAGCTTTGCGCCTTTTGCATGTGCATAATCCGCCCCCTCCTTCATATCCTGAAGTGTAAAATTATCTGCCTTTGCCCGAAGCCCGAATTTTTGTCCGCCGATGTATACGGCATCCGCACCATAATCCACTGCGCATTTCAGCACCTCAAGACTTCCTGCCGGTATGAGAAGCTCAGGCTTTTTTTTGTTGTTTGTTTCTGTCATTTTCCAATCATCCTTCTATATCAATCCTTCATGACATATGTTACCGCAAGTCCGTCCCCAACGGGTATAACCGCCGTATGAAGACCGTCCTCATGTGTGAGCTTATATAAATATTCTCTCATTTTGTCATGTATGGTTCGGTTTCTTTTTTCAACGGCAAAATGTGATTCTAATATTTCTCCCTCCTGAAGCACATTGTCCGATATGATGATTCCCTCATTTTTTATGACACGGATTAACTCAGGGAGATAGTTTATATACTGCCCCTTTGGTCCGTCCAGAAATATCATGTCGTATGAATTATCCCCCAATCCTTTTATAACGTCAAAAGCATCTCCATGTACGGGCAATATGACATCTTCCTTTCCCAGCAACCGTATATTCTCACAAGCCTGCATAAATCTGTCCTCATCCAGCTCTATTGTTTCGATTTTTGCGCCGCTCCCTAAAAATAAACTCATATAAAGTGAGGAATAGCCTATGGCTGTTCCAATTTCAAGAAGGCGCATAGGCTTTTTTATAAGAAGCTCATGTTTTATATATTCCCTTGTGTCGGTTCTTATTACAGGCACACCCTCCCTGAGAGCTTTTTTGTATATTTCTCCCAAAACACCTTCATCATCCCTGTATAGGGATTTTATAAATGACGACACTCTTATTTCATTCAAAAGTTATTCTTCCTCCTCTTTTTCAATATGACATATTACGTCTATGATTTCGTCATATGTCATGGATGCCGAAAGACCGTATTTACCGGGAGTTATGAGATTACCGTATTTCTTTATCCTTACCTTTGCCATGAAAACATACTTGTTCTCAATAATCCCTCTGTCCTCCAGCGTCTTTCCTATATCCAGCGAGGAAGAATCCGCCGGTATTTCTATGACAATATATTCTTTGCTTGACGGGTCACAGGCAACGTCTGCAAAAACACTGTATGCAAAGTTAAAGGAATATGAAAAAAGCTTTATTACGATATATACTATAAGTACATTGATAAGCAGGCTCCACGTAAAGCCCGCAGAATGCTTCAGTCCTTTTCTTATCTTTTCTTCTATTGGTTTTTTCTTTTCTCTTTTTGTATTACTCATCTAAATAATCAAACTCCAATCCTTCTGCAATCCGGTTATAAACGGTTTTCAGTATGCTGCATATGTGTTCCTCTGCCTTAAGAAAATCACTGACAACGGAATTGTGCAAAAGTACATCGTATTCTCTTACCAGAGCCACAACCTCATCATACGGGTTCATCCCTGCAAGATTTTGCAGCTCGTAGTTACGCCTTCTGTACTCCTTAAGCTGATTATATAAATCAACATGCTCATGCAGCCTTTCACTCGCCTTTTTATACCATTCGTATTCCGGTGATTTTTTTATAAGCTCGTTTATATAAATACTTTGATTTATTATTTGATCCATAAATTACACCTCTGATATTATCGGCAGTATCATAGGACTTCTCTTTGTCCGTTTCCACAAAAACTCTCCCAGCGAATCCCTTATTCCGGTTTTTATTCGTCCCCAGTCAGACACGCCCCTCATAAGACATTCGTCCAATGCATCCTGCACAACTGCCCTGCAATCGTCCATGAGCGTCTCAGATTCCCTGACATAGACAAAGCCTCTCGAAACAATATCCGGTCCGGATAAAATCTGATTGCTCTCCTTTTCCAACGTCACAACTATAATAAGAAGTCCGTTTTGTGAAAGATGCTGTCTGTCCCGAAGAACAATGTTGCCGACATCCCCAACTCCAAGACCGTCAACCAGAATACCCTGCGCAGGCACCCTTCCTATTATATCAAATTTATCATCGGATAGCTCAAGCACATCACCCGTTGAAAGTATTTTAACATTTTCCTTCGGTATTCCCATCTCGACTGCAAGCTCCGCATGACGCTTAAGGTGTCTGTACTCACCGTGCACCGGTATGGCATACTTCGGCTTGGTAAGCGCATACATAAGCTTAAGCTCCTCCTGACAGGCATGTCCGGAAACATGGGTGTCCTGAAAAATAACATGAGCGCCCTTCATCTCAAGCTCATTTATAACCTTAAATACCGCCTTCTCATTTCCCGGAATCGGATGGGAGGAGAATATAACCACATCTCCCGGCTTTATGGAAATCTTGTTGTGTATGGAGGCTGCTATCCTTGAAAGGGCAGCCATATTTTCGCCCTGACTTCCCGTTGTGATAAGCACAAGCTGCTCATCAGGATAATCCTTGACACGCTCAATCTCGATAAGCGTGTTGTCCGGTATACTTATATATCCAAGCTCAGAAGCAGTCTGTATGATATTTACCATGCTTCTGCCTTCCACTACAACCTTTCGTCCGAACTTATATGCCGAATTTATTATCTGCTGCACCCTGTCCACATTGGACGCAAACGTTGCGATTATTATTCTGTGTTCCCTGTTGTCTGCAAAGAGATTATCAAAGGTTTTTCCAACAGTCTTTTCCGACTGTGTGTACCCCGGTCTTTCCACATTTGTGGAATCCGCCATAAGTGCAAGAACACCCTTTTTGCCAAGCTCTCCAAATCTCGGCAAATCTATGACCTCACCAAACACAGGCGTGTAGTCTACCTTAAAATCTCCCGTATGGACAATAATTCCTGCCGGCGTATATATGGCAAGAGCTGCCGCATCTACAATCGAATGGTTTGTCCTTATAAATTCGATTCTGAAGCAGCCTAAATTTATAATCTGTCCATGCTTTACAATTTTTCTTTTTATGTTGTTTATATTGTCATGTTCCCTGAGCTTATTTTCAATCAGACCCATTGTAAGCTTTGTAGCATATATGGGCATATTAATCTCATTTTCAACATAAGGTATGGCCCCTATGTGATCCTCATGTCCATGGGTTACCACAAGACCCTTAACCCTGTCCGCATTCTCCTTAAGATAAGTCACATCAGGAATAACAAGGTCTATTCCAAGCATCTCATCCTCAGGGAAGGATAAACCGCAGTCTATGACCACAATGGTATCCTCGTACTCTATTGCAGTGATATTCATTCCAATCTGTTCTAGTCCGCCCAATGGAATGATTTTCACCGGCTTATTTGTGCCGTCCTTCAAAACTATACCTCCAAATCAATGTCCTCAAGCAGCTCGTCAAACACAGACACCACTGCCATTAGTTCGTTATCATCCTCAAGAATCTCATAAGAAGCGATATCTCCCTCACCGCCGGATTCCTTAAGTATAAGGAAATCTCCCTCCTCTGAGCTTCGGTCTTCAGTTACTAATATATAATTTATGCCTCTGAGCATGGTCTGCTCCAGGACAAAAAATTCAACCTTTCCATCTTCCGTTTCAAATACTATCTTTTCTTCCATCATTTTTTTCCCTATCCAGATAATTTTGCAGAATAATGGCGGCCGCCATCTTATCAATATGCTGCTTTCTTGCACTTTTTGCAACGCCCGTTTCCTCAAGTATGCGGTCTGCCTCCACAGTAGTAAGCCTCTCGTCAAAAAGTATAACGGGAAGCCCTGTTCTTCTTTCAAGCGCCTCTTTAAATTCTCTCGTACTCTGCGCCCTCTCACCCTCGGTATTGTTCATATTTTTGGGATAACCAAGCACGATAAGACCAACATTATATTCACTTATTATTTGTTCAAGCTGCGCATAAGTCCGTCTTAGCTTCGTCGGGCGGTCTCTCTCAATTGTCGAGTGGGGACTTGCAATAATACCATCTTCATCGGAAATCGCCACACCTACAGTTTTTGTTCCGTAATCTAAACCTATTGTTCTCAAAGCCTTGTCCTTTTACATTTTATTTTAATCTTGTCTCAATATAATTTTCCAGCAGTACCTCAATAATCTCATCACGCTCTGCTTTCATAATGAGACTTCTTGCATTTTTATAGCTTGTAATATAGGTAGGATCACCACTCATAATATAACCGACTATCTGACTTACAGGATTATATCCCTTCTCTGAAAGTGCCTCATATACCTGCGCCAGTATTTCCGGGACCTCTATCATGGTTTCTCTGATCATGCCTATATCTTGTGTATTTTGATTATTCATTTCATCACGTCCTTCAAACATATAGACCCATTTTAATATATTTATGGAAAAATAGCAATCTTTTTCTAAATTACAATTGACATGCAGGGTTTTAAACAATAAAATATCGTTATTAATACTTTATAAAATCAGGCAATTGCGAAATTTCGTTTTAATAGAATACGTTGTAGAAAATATACAACTCATTTCCTGAAAACGGAAATTTTTACAAATGCCTAACTTCATAAAATAATTAAAAGGAGATACAGAAACAATGAAACCACCTATGTCCAATGAAAAAAGAAGCAAAATAATAATGTGGGCATTCCTTATTGCCCTTACCTTAAGCCAGATTTTCTTTCTCATATCCAATATGGTCACATACGGCTACAGTATGCATTCCATAATCCCCGGCTATTATGAGGGAGCTTATCTGGATTTTTTCAAGCCCTTTTATTCATCGAATGAATTTAATCCATATAAAACAGGGCTTACCGACACACCGCTTACGCTTCTTATAGGCAAGCTTTTAAGCAGCTTTACAAAAAATGCCGTATTCAAGTATGATATTTCATACATGCAGCATTTTGCAGAATCTACCCTTGTGCTTTTTATGGCTATTGCGTTTTCCGCCGTTCTTTTTGCAATTACATTTTTTTCCATTAAAAAGGGAAACGGATTTTGGAAGGCATGGTTTTTATTTCTTATATTTTTCTCAGCGCCATTCATATATATTTTTGAACAGGGAAGCATGGTTTTATTTACGGTAACCCTTATACTGCTCTATCTATCAGGCTATGACAGCGACAGCAAATGCATACGTGAGCTTTCTCATATTGCGCTTGCAATTGCCACGGGGCTTTCCGCTTATCCTATTATATTTGTCATTTTGTCCTACAGGAAAAAGCGTTTTGGAAATGCTTTCCGGTGCCTTGTTTACTCATTTTTCATATTCTTCCTGCCGATTTTTGCATTTGGAGGGTTAGGAAGGCTCGGCTATTATTTCAACAATCTTAAGGATGTTATTACCGATGCATTAAATTCCGGCATTGCTTACAGAATTGACATTATATCAGGTCTTAATCTTATAAGCCTCTGCCTTGGAAAGGGGCTTATCGAAAGCAATGCATTAAAGCTTGTCCTATGGGGCGTTATTTTAGTAATACTGCTTGTGTGTGCATGCATCTCCAAGTCAAAGTGGCGGACTGTGCTTGCTCTTTCCCTTATGGCAGCCTGCGGACCTTTTGTTTCCATGCAGGCAAACGTAGCCTATCTTATAATTCCGCTTTTACTGCTTATTGATTCTGAGGAGAATCGTATAGAGGCCGACTTTATCTACACGTTTCTTTTCATTGTTATGCTTGCTCCTATCGCCATAAAGGACTGCATCGTTAATCTTGCAGGAAATACAGGCAGTGAGGTATATATTTATTCACTGATATGCACAGTATCCGTTTTCCTTATGATACTGATGCTCTGTATCGAAACCGTTGCCGCTCCGTTTTCCGGCATCGAGCTTTCAAAGCGGAAGCGTGAATACGCCAAGCAGGAGGCGGCTGAATAAAACAAAACGTGGTTTTCTGTAGTGTGCCTTCCATATACGGTTGCCCGAGCCTTAGCATATATCTATAGCATATTAAAACACGCTTTCGCTCGTCTTATGTCCTGAGGTGTCTGCATGGCAGACGGAGCCCTGAGGACAATGACGTAGCGGACACTAAAAATTGCCAGTCTGACATGGTTGTATCGTAACTGAAAACCGTCTGAGGACGTCGGTACTTAAATTGCCACCTTGAGATATTCTTATATAGGAATACCTCAAGGTGGCAATTTTTAGTACCGCTACGTCCGAATCGAGCGAAAGGGTGTTTTCAGTTACGATACAAGCCATTGTCAGACGGCAATTACTGCAGCAGACTGAAGAAGTCGTACTGGTTTGTATCAGGCAAATCGCCCAGTACACCAAGCTCCTTCATATCGTCAAGTATTGTTTTTGACACCTTACCCCTTTGACGTATATCATCCTTGGAGGTAAAAGGTCCCTTGGTTGCAGCTTCTGCCAAATCTGCTGCCGCCTTATCTCCCATTCCTGACAGGGCGCTGAAACCCGGCATTATTTTTCCGTCTATTATCTGAAAACGGTCAGCCTTTGCCTTATACAGGTCTAAAGGCAAAAATTCTATATTTCTTGCATACATTTCCTGTACAATCTTCATATCCCTGATTGTATCCTTCACCTTCTGGGTCTGTTCGTTCTTGTCTATCTTCTGAAGCTCTGCAAGACATTCCTCAAGGTAATCCTTTCCAAGACACATGGTTTTATAATCAAATGCAGTGGCTCTTATACTGAAAAATGCAGTGTAATATTCAAGGGGATAATTTACCTTAAACCATGCAATCCGCCATGCCATCATAACGTATGCCGCCGCATGAGCCTTCGGAAACATGTATTTTATTTTCTTGCAGGACCATATGTACCAGTCAGGAACGTCATGGGCGCGCATTTCCTCCTCCCATTCCGGCTTTAAGCCCTTACCCTTCCTGACGCTCTCCATAATCGTGAACGCCGTTCCCGATTCAAGTCCCATATGCATCAGATATATCATAATGTCATCTCTTGTACATATGGCGGAAGAAAGCTCACAGGTTCCCTCCGTTATAAGCTTCTGGGCATTTCCAAGCCACACATCCGTACCGTGGGAAAGCCCGGCTATACGGACTAAATCCGAGAAGGACTTCGGGTTTGTGTCAATAAGCATCTGCATGGCAAACTCTGTTCCAAACTCAGGTATGCCAAGAGAACCAAGCTTAGTGCCGCCTATCATATCAGGGGTTATGTTAAGTATATCCGTGCTGTGAAAAAGCGACATGACATCCTTATCATCAAGTGGAATTGTCTTTGCATCTATTCCCGTAAGCTCCTCAAGCCTTCTTATCATTGTGGGATCGTCGTGTCCAAGTATGTCAAGCTTGAGAAGGTTGTGGTCTATGGAATGGTACTCAAAATGTGTAGTGATAATGTCCGTTGACATATCATTTGCAGGCTTCTGTATCGGTGTAAAGGAATATATTTCCTCATGTCTTGGAAGAACAATTATACCTCCGGGGTGCTGTCCCGTTGTCCTCTTGACTCCGGTACAGCCAAGGGCAAGGCGTTCCATCTCGCACCTTCTCTTTTCCTCGTCCTTATCCTTAAAATAATTATAAACGTATCCAAATGCTGTTTTCTCTGCCATTGTGCCGATTGTCCCCGCCCGGAATGCCTTTCCCTTTCCAAAAAGCTCCTCCGTATAGGCATGGGCATTTGCCTGATACTCTCCTGAAAAATTAAGGTCGATATCCGGCTCCTTATCCCCCTTAAAGCCAAGGAAGGTTTCAAATGGTATATCATGTCCTTCCTTTTTCATGCTGCATCCGCACTTAGGGCACGCCTTGTCAGGCATGTCACAGCCGGAGCGTCCGCTGTATTGTTTCACATCCTCAGAGTCAAAATCCGTGTAATAACACTTTGGACATATATAATGCGCCGGCAATGGATTTACCTCCGTAATTCCCGCCATTGTCGCCACAAAGGAGGAACCCACGGAGCCTCTTGAGCCTACAAGGTATCCGTCCTCATTTGATTTCCACACAAGCTTCTGGGCAATGATATACATAACTGCAAAGCCGTTGGTTATAATTGAGTTGAGCTCTCTCTCAAGCCTCTCAACAACAATTCCAGGAAGGTTTGGACCGTATATTTCGTGCGCCTTTTCATAGCATATGGTTTTCAGTGTTTCATCGGAATTTTCTATTATAGGCGGCTGCTTGTCGGGTCTTACCGGTGAAATTTTTTCTATCATGTCAGCAATTATATTTGTGTTTGTTATTACAACCTCCCTTGCAGTATCGCTGCCAAGATACTGAAATTCCTTAAGCATTTCCTCGGTTGTCCTGAAATAGAGAGGCGGCTGTCTGTCAGCATCGGAAAATCCCTGTCCCGCCATAATGATTCCTCTGTATATGGAATCCTCAGGGTCCAGAAAATGAACGTCGCAGGTTGCAACGACAGGCTTGCCCATCTGATATCCCAGATTCACAATTTTCCTGTTTACGTCCTCAAGGTCTTCAACCGTTTTTACGGGTGCGCTTTCCTTGTCAAGCAGAAACATATTGTTTCCCGTAGGCTGTATCTCATAGTAATCATAAAAGTTTGCAATTCTTGTTATCTCGTCCTCACCCTCATCATAAAGCACAGCCTTATAAAGCTCTCCCGCCTCACAGGCAGAGCCTATAATAAGCCCTTCACGGTACTTGTTAAGGAGACTTTTCGGTATTCTCGGACGTCTTGCAAAATAATTTATATGGGACTCAGATATAAGCCGGTATAAATTCACCCTGCCTATATCATTTTTTACCAATATGATACCGTGGTATGTCTTAGCTTTTTTAATTGCCTCCGGTGATGCGGAGCCCATGGCATTAAGCTCGGATATTGTGTGGACGTCACGCTTATGTATCATATCAAGCATTTTTATGAATATTTGTGCAGTTGCAGCGGCATCGTCGCATGCCCTGTGATGGTGCTCTAATGATACATTAAACTGCTTGCAAAGCCTGTCCAGCGTATATTTTCCAAGCTCCGGTATCAGGATGTGGGCAAGCGTCATTGTGTCCATAATCGTATTGGCACATTTTAAACCAAGCTTTTTGGCAAACTCCTTTATAAATCCCGTGTCAAAGGAAGCATTATGCGCCACAAGCACAGCATCCCCAACATAGGTAAGAAATTCCGGAAGCACCGTTTCTATGGTCGGTGCGTCCATTACCATGCCGTCATTGATTGAGGTAAGCTTTGTTATGTTGTATGGGATTGGGATTTGAGGATTTACAAAACGGGAATAGGTGTCGCATATTTTTCCGTCCCTTATTCTTACGGCGCCAATCTCAATTATTTTATTATGTCTCGGACTAAGCCCTGTGGTCTCTATGTCAAAAACTACATATTCCGTATCAATGCCCTGCCCCTTGTCATTTATAACCAGATCCTTCAGGTCATCCACAAAATATCCTTCAACACCATAAATTATCTTAAAGTCCTCGTCCTTATCCACGCAGTGATTTGCAATGGGGAACGCCTGGACAACACCGTGATCGGTAATGGCAAGAGCTTTATGTCCCCATTCCTTTGCCCTTTTGATAACCTGCTTTATATCCACGACACTGTCCATTTCGCTCATTACCGTGTGAAGATGCAGCTCCACACGCTTTTCCACGGAGGTGTCCATTCGTTTCTCACGAAAATCATTTGCCGGCTTTATTCCCGTTATGGAGGAAAGGGATACCTCCTTTATATAGCTGTCATACAGCGGAATACCCTTTATTATGTAAAAGCTTCCCTTTTTCAGTTGCTCATACAGGGCTTCCCTTTCATCCATTTCCACAAATATCTTAAAAATAATCGTGTCCGTAAAATCAGTTATGTGTCCCGTCACAAGCAGCTTCCCGCTTCTTGTCTCCTTGTCCTCAAGAAAAATAACCTGTCCGTGAACACATACGGTACCGATTCCATCATAAACATCTTTTATGGCTACAAGCTCACCCTCACAGTTTCTTCCGTAAAATACATCCGGGTCACTGCCGTATGATCTTTTTTGTGTGCCGTTTCCCTTTTTTCCGTAATAATCTGATTTGTTCTCCGATGAGGATTTTATTTTCCCGGCAGTCTTTTTTTGCGCCTCCGTCTTTGTCGTTTCAGCATTTTTGTCAGTCTGACCATCTGACGGAAGGCTTCCGCCTGATTTATTATTTTCCCCTACCTTACCTTCATCGCCTGAACCGGAAGCTGTATTTTCATTTTGTTTATTCAATGCCTCAATTGCCATAAGCTCCTGCTTAAGCTTATGTTCGTTAGCGGCTCTGAGGCTTATTTTTTGCTCCTCAGTATAATCAAAACCAACAACAACCTCCATGCCGAATCTGTTTTTATATGTAGTCTCAAGATAATTTTTTATTATGCCCGACTGACTTCTTGCAAGACTGATATCCTCAAGGGCAAGCGTTAAAATATTGCCGTCAAAATACCATTCTGCCTTTTTTAACAGCCTGTATCCTACGTGACTAAATGACTTTAACTCCTCCAGAAAGCTGTCCTTATATATGTTTGTCAACGATTTTAAATTGTACTGCTTTGACAGCTCATACCTGTCCTCTATAACGCACTTTCCCGTACCCCTGCCGAATATATGCTCCGACAGAGCCTGCTCCGCCTTAAAAATGTATTGCTTTGCAATGAGTACCTGACTAACGAAAGAGATAACCATTTTCCTTTCCGACTTGAACATGGTTATCTTCTCTACCTCAGCATTGCCTACTAATTCTTCAATTTTCTTTTCAAGCCTTAAATCAAAAAAAACATCCTTAAAAAGCCTTTTATCCATCAGACTATCTCCAATCCCTAAACGTCAGACATTCTATCCAATTCATCTTTTAATGCAGCCAGAAGCTCATCCTGAGGAAGCTTTTTTATAATTTCTCCATGCTTAAACAAAAGCCCTTCTCCATCTCCTCCTGCAATTCCAAGGTCAGCCTCCTTTGCCTCTCCGGGACCGTTTACTGCGCATCCCATAACGGCAACCTTTATATTCAAATGGTCGTACTCCTGAACAAGCTTTTCAACCTTATCTGCAAGTCCTATTATATCAATTTTCGTTCTGCCGCAGGTAGGGCATGAAACAAGCTCTATTCCATCGGTTCTGAGCTTCAGGGCTCTTAATATTGTCTTGGCTGATATAATCTCATCTACAGGATTGCTTGTAAGGGAAACACGTATTGTATCACCGATACCCTGTCCAAGTATGATTCCAAGTCCCACGGCAGACTTTATATTGCCCCTGTAAAGCGTTCCCGCCTCCGTTATTCCCACATGAAGGGGATATCCTGTCCTGTCTGCAATAAGCTCATGGGCATGCACACACATCATAACATCCGAGGACTTTATACTGATAACTATATTATCATAATCGCACTGTTCAATCATCCTGACCTTGTCAAGTGCACTTTCCACTATGCCCTCCGCAGTGACGCTGCCATATTTTTCTACTATTTCCTTTTCCAGCGAGCCGGAATTTACCCCTACCCTTATAGGTATATTGCGCAATTTTGCAGCGGCGACAACCTTGGAAAGATTTTCCCTTCCTCCAATATTACCCGGATTTATTCTTATTTTGTCCGCGCCGTGTTCGATTGCCGCAACGGCCAATTTATAGTCAAAATGTATATCTGCAACTATAGGTATATTTATGTTCTCCTTTATTTTGTCAAATGCGCATGCCGCCTCCATGGTGTTTGCAGTAGAACGGACAATCTGGCAGCCCGCCTCCTCAAGCTCAAGTATCTGCTTTACCGTCGCAGATACATCTGCCGTATCCGTATTTGTCATGGATTGTATCAGAACAGGATTTCCCCCGCCTATTTCCACAGAGCCTATCTTTATATTCTTTGTTGTTTCACGGTGCAGTTTACCCATAGCAGCCTCCATCTTTTATCTTTAGAAAAATACGTTTTTAATATCATTGAAAAATACAACTACCATTATTCCGATAAGGATTACAAAGCCCACAAGATTAACCAGTGCTTCCTTTTCCTGCGGAATTTTCCTGCGTCTTATTGCCTCAATAAACAAAAACAGCAGCCTTCCTCCGTCAAGTGCAGGTATTGGCAGAAGATTCATAATTCCAAGATTGACAGAAAGCAGTATACACCAGTTTAACATGTTGAGAAGTACATTGATAACCGCTTCCTTTGTTGAACTGCTCTCCGCCTTAACTTCCTCAATAATATTGTTCATCTGGCTGCCCACACCCACAGGTCCCATAACATCATCCCCCGTTACATGACCCGTAAATATAAGCTTAAGACTTGTTACCGTTGCCTTTACCCAATAGCGAAGCTCAAGTCCTGCATATTTTATGTCCATTCCTATACCCTCTGAAGGGATATAGCCTCCTTTAACACCAAGCACATATACTCCCTTTTCATCCGGCATAGGTGTGACAACAGTCCTGTAGGTCTCTCCGTTTTCCCTCTGCATAAGAAAGGTCATATCAGCTTTTGGGTCTTCTATCTGTCTTGCAAGCAGCAGTTCCCTGTAGTTGTATATTTTGTTACCATTTAGCTCTAATATGGCATCCCCTTCCTCAATTTCTGCCAGGTCAGCTCCGCTTCCTTCCTCCACATAGGTAATAACTGCCGGGTCACAGCCTGTAAAATGTATAAGTATAATGGAAAAAATAAATGCAAGTATAAAATTAAATATAGGTCCTGCCGCAATTACAAGTATTCTTGCGAGCAGCGGTTTGTTTCCAAAGGCATTTTCATCCTCAGCTTCCTCATCACCATCCTCACCCGCCATAAGACAATATCCGCCTAACGGAAGTATGCGGATGGAATATTTCGTCTCCTTTTTCTTTGTGGAAAATATGGCGGGCCCCATTCCTATGGAAAACTCCGTAACGGTTATATGATTCATTTTGGCGACAATAAAATGTCCAAATTCATGGAAAAATACAATTACACCAAATACGAGGATGATTAAAATTATGTTCATGTGCTGTTTCCTTTCTAATCCGGAATTGCTTTTACATTTATATACCTATAACAAAAGCACGCTTGCGCTCTCCTCCGACGTAACAGTCCTAAACTCGATATAACGTGTCCGCAGGACTCCGTCTGCTTCGCAGACACCTCAGGACATACCTCACTAAGGACTGACGTCTTCAGAAGGCTTTTTTATAGGTATATAAATGAAAACACAATCCCTCACATATAAATTTAAATTGTGTACATACTATAAATTCCACCTGCCAAAGGCGTCTATTCCCGCAAGCAACGAGCCAAGTGACTGCTTGCGGCGGGGTCTTTGACTAGTCTTAAATCAGCCTGTCGATATATTCATATACCTTTTGTTCTACCTCAAATATATCCTCTAAGGCAGGGTGCATTATGTTTTTGTGCTCATTCATGCAGCGCTCGATTATGCGGTAAATATCAAGAAATTTTATTTTTCTGTTCAGAAAAAGCGCAACCGCCTTTTCATTTGCAGCATTAAATACCGTCGGCATGGTTCCGCCTTCATTTAATGCATTATATGCAAGGGCAAGCCCTTTAAATGTCTCTCTGTCGGGATTTGCAATTGTTATTTCGGAAAGCCTTGTAAAGTCAAGCCTTTCTCCTGCCAGAAAACGCCTCTCCGGATAGTAAAGGGCATACTGTATGGGAAGTCTCATATCAGGAGTTCCAAGCTGCGCCTTTATGGAGCCGTCCTCAAATTCAACCATTGAATGGATAATGCTCTGGGGCTGTACCACAACCTCTATTTTATCAGGTAATATGTCAAAAAGCCATCTTGCCTCAATAACCTCAAGTCCCTTATTTACAAGCGTAGCAGAATCTATTGTTATTTTTTTTCCCATTGACCAGTTCGGATGCTTAAGGGCATCCTCCAATGTAACATTTTCAAGGTATGCTCTGTCACGTCCCAAAAAGGGTCCCCCTGATGCAGTTATCAGAATACGACTTATTTTGTTTGGGACACCGTTTAGGTTTTCCCCATGTATACACTGTAATATTGCCGAGTGCTCGCTGTCCACGGGAAGTATTTTTACCCCATGTTTTTTTGCAAGGGGCATTATGATTTCACCTGCAGTTACAAGCGTTTCCTTATTTGCAAGGGCAATGTCCTTACCTGCCTTTATAGCTTCCACAGTAGGTCTTATACCTATCATTCCCACAATTGCCGTAACTAATATATCGGCAGAGGACATTCCTGCTATTTCTATCAGCCCCTCCATACCGGAAACGACCCGTATATGAAAGCAAGACAAGGCATCTCTTAGTACATCCGCCTTGTCCTCGCTCCAAATTCCAATTATTTCCGGTTTAAATTCCCTTGCCTGCCTTTCAAGAAGCTCAACATTGGAACCGGCCGCAAGAGCAACAATCTTTAAATCAGAATTTGCCCTTACTATGTCAAGCGTCTGTGTTCCGATGGAACCGGTTGACCCGATAATCGCAATATTTTTCATTTTGTTCTCCAATTTCATAACCAGCTAAAATGATATAAATATTAATTTACATTTTATGATTTCTCAATTTATAATTTCACAATTTCAAAATTTCATATTTGCCTTACGAAAAGTACGGTATCAGATAGTAAAGTCCGTAGTAAATCATAGGCGCAGTAAAAATCATGCTGTCAAATCGGTCCAGAACACCGCCGTGTCCCGGAATAAGCGTTCCATAATCCTTTACGTCATTGTTTCTTTTAATGCCCGACGCTGTCAAGTCTCCGATCACTGCCGCCCCCGCTCCAAGCAGACCGACAATGGCAAAAATAAGGGGACAATTTTTTATGTCGTAAACCTTTGACTGAAAGAATATCCCATAAAGAGCGCCTATAACCGTTGCTCCTGCAAGTCCTCCAATCAACCCCTCTATGCTTTTTTTCGGACTCAGCTTCGGACACATTTTATGCTTACCCATGGTAACTCCGGTAAAATAAGCAAATGTATCATTTATCCACGAGCATATAAATATAAGGACAACAAAGCCTCCGCCATATTCCATTTCCCTTATCTGATAAACAAAGGAAAGCATTACGCTTACATAGAAAAATGACACAAAGGTAACCATTACATCCCTGTCCTTAAACTTAGGAAACGTAAGAACATATGCAGTCAAAATTGCAATAAGATATGCAACAACAAGCATAACCACATATTCTGCCCTGTCAAAGCAAATCAGCCCGTAATATGCAATGGTAAAAGCATATGCTATATATCCCATAGCTGACTTGTGGAGCTTATATACCCTGAGCAGCTCAAATACTCCGCCCAGCGACAACAAAAGCATGGCAGCTCCTGTCACATAACCGCCTGAATATAAAATTCCTATGGCAAGTACAACAAGCACCGCACCGCTTATAATTCTTGTCAACATTTACTTTACCCCGCCGTATCTTCTTTCTCTACCATTATAATACCTGACTGCCTGCTTTAGTTCCTCTAAATCAAAATCAGGCCATAAAACATCCGTGAAATAAAATTCCGTGTATGCAAGCTGCCATATAAGAAAATTGGAAAGCCGAAGTTCTCCGCTTGTCCTTATAAGCAAATCAGGGTCCGGCAGCTCCTTCGTATCAAGGTATTCGCCTATCATTTTCTCATCTATACCCCTGTCAGATAAAGTACCATCCTTTGCATCCGCCGCAATTTTTCTTACAGCCCTTACAAGTTCATCCCTGCCTCCGTAATTTAAGGCAATTGTAAAATTCAACCCGTCATAGCAGGCTGTTTTTTCCTCCAGCTCATCTATGCGTTCTACTATATCCTCATCAAGGGCAGATTTATCGCCTATAATTCTTACTCTCATATTGTTTTTTGAGGCGCACTCTATACAATCCCTGAGATAATTTCTTAAAAGATTCATAATGCCTGTGACCTCTTTTGCCGAGCGTTTCCAGTTTTCCGTAGAAAATGCATATACCGTAAGATATTTAATACCTAAGTTATATGCATCCTCGCAAATCTGCTCCACAACCTTAGCCCCTGCCTTATGGCCCATATTCCGTGGAAGCAGCCTTTTTTTAGCCCATCTTCCGTTACCGTCCATAATTATAGCAACATGCTGTGGTATATTCAGTATTTCGCCATCAATATTCTTTTCCAATATTTCCACCTACACTGTAAGGATTTCCTTAGATTTTTCATCGATTGTCTTATCGATTTCCGCAACATATTTGTCAGTAAGCTTTTGTACCTTATCCTCGTTTACCTTTAACTCATCCTCGGATATCTCACTTGCCTTATTCATCTTCTTAAAAGCATCATTTGCGTCACGTCTTATATTACGCACTGCAACCTTTGCAGCCTCGCCCTTTTTCTTTATGTCCTTAACTAATTCCTTTCTTCTCTCCTCCGTAAGCTCAGGAAAATTAATGAGGACGCTTTTTCCGTCATTATTAGGATTGACACCCAAGTCAGAATTTATGATTGCTTTTTCAATTTCCTTAATCATACTCTGCTCCCAAGGAGTTATCATAAGGGTTCTCGCCTCCGGAACGGTAACATTGGCAACGCCCTGAATCGGCGTAGGCGCACCATAATAATCTACCTTAAGCTTATCCAGTATATGCGGATTTGCCCTGCCTGCCCTTATGCTTCCATACTCCGTCACAAGATTTTCAAGCGTTTTTTCCATTTTAGTTTCATATGCCGTCAACATAATATACCTCCAAATTTATTATCATTAGACACAATTTAAATATGTTCCTCTAAAGTTATTATTTATAGATTTTATAATACTGTCTTTCTTTTTTAACCCAAACAACCTGACCGGCATTTTATTTTCAATTGCAATCGCTGCTGCCGCAATATCTATAACTCCAAGCTTTCGCTCTATCACATCACTCATAGGCATAAAATCGTACTTTTTCGCCTTAGGGTTTGTCTTTGGGTCACTGTCATATACACCGTCCACTGCCTTTGCCATAAGCACGCAGTCTGAATCTGTTTCCACCGCCCTTAAAATCGTTGCAGTATCAGTTGAAAAAAACGGATGTCCCGTTCCACCTGCAAAAAAGACAATTTCTCCCGCACTGAGATATTCTATCGCCTTGTCCCTTGAAAAAAGCTCTGTCATGGTTCCGCAATAAAAAGGAGTCATAACATGAGCCTTCAGGCTCACCATTCTCATCATGTCTGATACATAGATACAGTTCATGACAGTTGCAAGCATCCCGATATGATCTGCCTTTACCCTGTCCATTTCCGGTGAGGTTCTTCCTCTCCAGAAATTTCCTCCACCTATAACCACACTTATCTGCATGCCCATATCAGCCAGTGTCTTTATCTGCCTTACAACATCCTTTACCGTCGCCTCATCAAAGCCCGATTTTTTATTGCCCGATAACGCTTCCCCTGAAAGCTTAAGAAGCACTCTTTTCATATTTCCATCTCCTACTCAAAAAAACTCTTGACGTCAATCTCCGAATAACACTGCGAACAGAAGCCTTCAATAACAGCGCCATTATTTATCTGTACGGAACGCGACTTAATGTTACCCATAATCACGGCAGTGGAATCTACGATAACAGACCCCTTAACATCTATATCACCGTTTACTGCGCCTGCAATAACTGCTGAGGATGCAATTATATTTCCGACTACAACCGTTCCAACACCTATTTTAACACTTCCGTCAGACTTTGTTTCTCCCTCAATTCTTGCGGCGTTTGCATATACTTCTCCTGCAACCACATTTCCCTTTACGCAGCCTCCCACGATAAGCTTTCCTTTACATTCCACGTCACCCTCAACGGTGCCTATCAGATCTATGCCGCCCTCTGTGCTTATGCTTCCCTTGATTGTAGTTCCCTTTGTAACATACGTTGTATCCTCAGATAGGATGCTCTCGACATTCTCCTCCTTTTGTGAAATGGAAATGTCTGTATCCGCCTCCATAAGCTCAGCAATTATATCAGCCTCATTAATGTTATCATCCGTCTGCTTTTCTCCCATATCCTTTTCCTTACCCTCTTTGTTATTTTCTTTCTTTTCCTCCTGCTTGAGAACAGCCTCAAGCGCAGCCTTCTCCAAATCCACGTCAAACAGGCTGTCGGCCTTATCCTTTTTATCAGTCTCCACGGATGCAGACTTCTCCTCATCCTCCGTCTTTTCTGGAAGTGTATCTGCGTCTTCCGGCTCCTCGTTTTCTGAAAGCTTTACCTTTCCGTAGGCTGCATCATCTTTTTCCGGTGCCGTTTCTGCCTCCTCCGGCGTATCATCCGCTGAAGTTATATCTGCATTTTCAAGCTCATCTTCCTCCGTTTTTTTGCTTTTTGAAGGTGCCGGTTTCTTTCCTGAAGCAGCCGGTTTCTTTGAAGCTTTTGGCTTTGCGGTTTTCGGCTTATCTTCCTCTTTTGCTTCAGGCTCCTCGTCCGCTAAAAATTCCTTAAACAATAATTCCTCCACATCCACATATTCCTCTGAGTCATCGTGGCTTTTAGCGCTCTTATCCAGATTATCTATTGAAATATCATGCTTTTCTTCTATCATTTCAGCCTGAGGTATATCCTCCAAGCTGTCATCATCATAATTTTCATCGTCATCTAAATCGTCATCCAAATCGTCATCATATAAAGCATCATCATTTTCATAATCATCCTCATCATCATATTCACCTTTTTCAATGTCCAAAGAAAGGTCGTCCAAATCCTCCAGCATATCCTCCGGTGCAATATCCATATTATCATTGTCGTCGAATGTATTTACCATATCCTCATCATCATATTCATTTGCAAGCTCATCCTGATCCGGCATAAGCTCATTTACCGCCTGAGCAAAGTCTCTTTTAAAATCTTTAAAAAAACCCATAATTAACCTCCTTTGTAACTATTTGCCCTATCAAGTGATTATACACTAATAAATCAATTATGGCAAACAGCTTTTATTTATATATTATCTATAATATCTATATCACCAACATTGCAGATTATATTTGGCAGAACAATATATGTATATGCATGATACATACGTCTTCTGCTGTTAATAATCTGAATATAAGAATCTCTGCTGTGATATCCCAGCAAATCCTGTATTTCTAAATAGGACATATCCTCATATTCTATTCCTAATATTTCTCCAAGTCTTATAACAATATCGCTTATAAGACCCATGCATTTTGTATACTCCTCTATGCATTTTTCCGTATCCGCCATGGAACCCGAAATAAACTCAGACAGCCGGTCCGGGTCAAGTCCTATATGCGCTTCTTCAATATATTTCATAAGAACATCCGGCGCAATGGAAAGCGGTTTTTCTTCTTTAAGCTTTGACACATACTTCTGGTGTGCATTATTTTGTACCCTTCCCCGTATATCTATAATACCCTTAAATTCATCCGTCTTTTTTTCATTTTCCCATATTTTCCGGCTTACGTTATATAAAAGCTCCCTCTGGCTGCTTCCGCCGCCGGCAAGAACCTTGTAAAAGCCCTGCGCTATAACAACACATCTGTCCGTTAATACCAGATTCGTCATTCCGTATTTTTTTACGGCATCAATGAGCTCCTCAATATATTTAAAAAGCTTCATGGAATTTTTTTCTTCGCAAGGTTTTTTTTCCGTAATTTTTTTTCTTACACCGGATAGCGTTTCCATATCTTCATCAATATCCCTGCTTATGTTTTCATATTCATTTATAATCTCCTCAACCTGTCTGTACAGACCCTTTCTAAGCTGCTCAATCTCATCTATTGTAAAATCATTTTCTATAAGTTTATTAAGCTTTTCCTCCGTATCAAAGCCGTAGGAGCTTAAAATAATTTCCTGCTCGAAATATTTTTCGGACTTTTTTAATTTCCCGATTTCCTTTTCGTAATAATTTTCAAGCTTATACCGGAGCAGCTCGTCCAAATCCTTAGGCATAAGCGCCCTTACAATATTATTTACGGAGGCATACGGCTTGTTGCCGACCTTTACTATTATTTCCTCCGTTGTTCCCTCATAACCAAGTCTTTTTATGCTCTCACTCCACGCTCCGGTATCAATCAGCTCCTTATATATCGAGTATTCGAGAGGTCTTGGATTTGCTCCAAGCATTCTTAACGTATCGCAGTAGGAGCTGTCGGAAAGTACATGGTGAAAATCAAGATAATTGCATTTTGCATATGCCTTCGTATCCTTAAATTCCTTATCGCTCATAGGACGCGCCATACCCACCACATCTTCAAGCTCTCTTATTTTACCTATCTCTAATTCACCGTCATCCTTTATGACAAAATCAATTTCAAGCGCCTCGTACTCAACAAGAAGATTCTCTATCTGCTTAACGGATTTTATAAGCATCTCCGTATTGCAGTCCAAAAATTCCTGCGAGACGTTATGCGCCACCCACTTCGTTGTTTCGGGCAGCCAGCTGCCATCCTCCTCATGTCTTTCATCAAACCTTATAACATAATACGGTCTGTTTTGAATTTTATCTCTTGTAAATATCTTCCCGGAAATCATTTGTATCACCAGCCTTATACTATAATCAGTCACATAATATAAATTTATCAATAACCTTCACTACGCCGTCCTCATCACAGGAGGCAGTAATATAGTCGGCGTTATCCTTTATTATCTGCTGTGCATTTCCCATTGCAACACCCACACCGGCAAATTTTACCATCGTTAAATCATTAAAGCCGTCACCGCAGCATATGCAGTTTTTTTGCTCCATGCCTGTTATGTCAAGAAGTATGGAAAGGCTTTTCGCCTTGTCAACGTCCTTTGTTGTAATTTCAATAAAATATGGCTCGGAACGAAAAATATTGAGCTCACTGCCAAGCATATCTGCAAGCTTTTTTTCATGCGCCTCAGCTTTGTCAGGCTCTGCCGTAAGAAGGCATTTTACCATGTCAAAATCAACATATCCGATAAAATCCTCAACCTGCTTTAAATTAAGGTTATTTAACTTTGTCTCATATTTCATGTAATGATCAACAGGCGTTCCCGTAATGACACAACCATCCTTATATGTAATCATTCCGATATTATTTTCCTTTGCATATTCATATATAGGCTTTGCATAACGCCTCGGTATCATGTTCCGGTATACGACATCACGGGTCTTACAGTTTAAAATAATACCGCCGTTATAGGAAAGCGCATATCCACCAAAGCTGTCAAGCTCTATAGCTTTCGCATATTTCTCCATGCCGGGGTAAGGTCTTCCCGACGCAAGGGCAACGATATGTCCTCTCCTTTGTATATCAATAATTGCATCCCTTGTCCTTTTCGTTATCTCCTTTTTCGAATTGACAAGCGTTCCGTCAATATCCAGCACCAAAAGCTTTTTATTTTTTGTATCTTCCATCTCTTATCCCCGTCTTTTGAACATCAGCCATAATTTTCTCACGGACTATAATAACATTTTTTTTGTTGTTTTTGAAGATATATGTTAGAATAATTTGTAATAAATTTCATGTAAAAACACGAGGTATCTATGGAAATTATACTGCACATTCAGTCAAAAAAGCTTGACAGTAAATTTAACAGCGCAATAAACGAATATGTAAAAAGGATTTCTCCCTTTGCCACCGTTAAAATAAACACACATGGGGATATCCGGAATATTCCCTTTAAGGAGGGTTCCTACATTATAAATGTAAACCCGGTCCATACACTTATATCATCAACCTACTTGGCTGAAAAAATCAATGATATATGTGTAACGGGCTATTCAAGAATTGAGCTTATCATTTCAAACAGCTATTCTTATTCCGGCAGTCACTTTGATTTCGGCATCTCATACATGGATATGGACAGCCAGCTTGTGCTTGTTGCGCTGACGGAGCAGTTATACCGCGCTTTCACAATTTTAAATAACATTACCTACCACAAATAGCAGCTTCAATACGCTCCAGAAGCATAACACGCATAAGCTGATGTGGAAATGTCATAGGCGAAAAGCTAAGCTTAAAATCTGCTCTTTTTATTACATTTTCATGTAAACCCAAGGAGCCTCCTATAACAAAGGTAAGCGCGCTGCACATTTTATCCTCCGCACGTCTTATAAATGCAGAAAAGTCTCCCTCCTTAATCGCTTTTCCTTCTATACATAAAGCAACAACATAATCCCTGCCTCCAATATGGGATAATATGTCCTGTCCCTCCTTCTGCTTTATTTTTTCGTTTATGCGCTCTCCCGCCCCCTTGGGAATCGGACAGTCATTTACTGTGATAAGTCTTATTTCAATCTTCTTTTTTATTCCGGCAATATATTCATCTATTTTGTTCCTGTAATAAGCTTCCTTTACATTGCCTACAGCCAAAATGTTAATCGTCATTTTCTTTCTTCTTTACATAATGTTGTTATTATTGTCATAATTTGTTCATATTTTTAATTTATATTATAAGTATAGTTTTTTCATAAATCCTCTCTTTAAGTTTATACACAGTAAAAGTGCCGGTTGCATTTTCCGGCACTTTTGTTTTATTCTATATTATTATTTTTCACTGCCTCAAATTCATCAATTACATCCTGTGACACAGGCTTTGTAATAAGGGTAAACACCACGATAAATACAAGGCTTACAAAAAATCCAACAAGCAGGGAATAAATTCCCGTGCTTTCGGCGAGAGTCTGCTTTACAATCATTTCCTTTCCGGTAAGCTCGTCTACAACCGTCTCCTTTATAAGCTTTATATAATCCCACACGATTACGGTTATTCCACCGCTGAGCATACCTGCCGCAGCGCCTGCAATATTTGTCTTTTTCCAGTAAAGGGACATCAAAATTGCAGGTCCGAACGCACTTCCAAGTCCTGCCCACGCATCGGAAACAAGCCCCATTATGCTTGAATCAGGGTTCCATGCAATAAGGTAAGCCAACACTGCCACAATTACAACCGTCACTCTTGCAATGATAAGCACCTGCTTATCATTCAGCTTTTTAAAGAATACGCCCTTGCACAAATCCTTTGCAACCGACGAGGAGGCAACCAGAAGCTGGGAATCAGCCGTTGACATGATTGCCGCAAGTATTCCGCAAAGAAATATGCCGCCTATAAACGGAAGCGTTAAATCACCCATGAACAGTTTTTTAATCATCTCAATAAAAACATTCTCATTGGAGCCGTCAGCAGACGAAAGCACTGTAGGAAACAGATACGCCCTTCCGATAACACCTATCACACATGCCACCGCAAGGGAAAGAAGCACCCACACGATTGCAATCTTACGTGACTTGCCAAGCTCCTTCTCATCTCTGATTGCCATAAATCTGACAAGAATGTGAGGCATGCCGCAATAGCCAAGTCCCCATGCAAGCTGTGAGGCAATGCTCGTCGCCTTTATAGGCTCTCCGTTTTCATAAAATATGTTTAAAAAGTCCTTAGCGCTTACGTTAAGACCGCTGTCCACAAGATTTGGTATAATGTAGCCGCTTCCCATTACCATAACAGCTACGATTGGTACGGTAAGGATAGCCACAAGCATAAGCATTCCCTGAATAAAATCGGTTGTACATACGGCCAAGAAGCCTCCGAGAAACGTGTAAATCAATATAACAAATGCACCCAGCGTAAGAGCCTGATGATAATCCAGATTTGTGATGGAGGCAAAAAGGTCTCCTCCTGCCTTAAATGCAGACGCTGTATACACAAGGAAAAATACCACAATAACAACGGAGGATATTGCCTTTAAAATATTTTTGTTATCCCTGAAACGGTTGCTTAAATATTCCGGAATCGTCATGGCATTGCCTGCCTTTATGGTGTATCTTCTAAGCCTTCCCGATACAAAAAGCCAGTTTAAAACCGTACCGATGAAAAGTCCGATTGCAATCCATGCCTGGTTTGCGCCAAAAGCATATACAGCTCCGGGCAGTCCCATCAAGAGCCAGCCGCTCATATCGGAAGCCTGCGCGGAAAGCGCCGCAACCCAGCCGCCAAGATTTCTGCCGCCTAAGAAGTAATCATCTGCATTTTTATTTTTCTTTGCGTTTGCCGCTCCTATTATTATCATTCCAAGCATATAGCAGGCAAATGCCGCCAGAACCCATACTGTCATATTAATCCTTCGACTCTATCACCATAAGCTCGCCGCTTTCCAAAATGATAAAGCCTTCCTCCCTCTCTATTTCATTACTGATACCTATTGTTTCGTTTCTGACAAGCGTTCTATCTGTCAGTTTATATTTAAAGCCCTTAAGAGTAACTCCCGTCACCTTATCCGTAAACGGGATAAGGGAAACATAAGCTCCATACTGGCATATTTTTTTTATTGATACAGGTCTGTCAATAATTCTTATCTTATTTTTTTGATCCAGCATAAATGCCTGTACATTTTCCTTTGCGCAGATGGAAAGCAGGTTTATGTTTCCAAGCATGTGATCCAGTCTTCCGCCTGTAGCGCCCACCAGAATAATCGCTTGGGGTTTTTGCTTAAGAGCCTCCAACACCGCCAGATGTGTATCGGTATAATCCTTTTCCTGATTAAACTTAAATGTATGATCTTCGTCATATAGAGCCTTTATATGCTGCGGCGCAGAATCAAAATCCCCCACTGCCAGATCAGCCTTTATACCCAAGACTTCAAGAGTTTCCAGCCCCCTGTCAACTCCTATTACATATCTTTCTTTTTCATCAATTATACTCCTGATAAAATCAAGGTCTGCGTATCCGCCTGATACGACTAATATTTCCCTGTTCATTCCCTTAAAAATCCTTTTCAATACCATATATCCATACACAGCTTATAACCGTTCAGACTTACTATACCGCTTCAGGAATTTATGATTTCATTTAAGCGCCTGACGTTTGCCGCTATGTCATTTTTAAATACGGCTGAGCCTGCGACAATGACATTTGCGCCTGCGCTTACCGCAAGCCCTGCATTGTCCGTATTGATTCCGCCATCCACCTGAATATAAATATCTCTTCCAAGCCCTGTGCATATTTCTTTTACCTGTTTTATTTTTTCAAGCGCCACGGGCATAAACTTCTGTCCCCCAAAGCCTGGCTCCACGCTCATCACAAGCGCCATATCAATATCCGGGATAAGCCTTTTAATTTCCTCCACAGGTGTCTTTGGCTTTATGGCAACTCCCACCTGAACTGATTTGCTTTTTATATAATCAATTGTCTTTTCTATATCTTTACATGCCTCATAATGCACCGTTATCATATCTGCACCTGCCGACACAAAATCATCAATATACCTTATAGGCTCGTCAATCATAAGATGGGTATCAAAAAATGCATCCGTTGCCCCCCGGAAGGATTTTATAACAGGAGCGCCAAATGATATATTTGGAACAAAGCTTCCGTCCATAACATCAAGGTGAAGCCATTTTGCCCCTGCGCCTGTTACTATGCCAATGTCTCTTGCAGCATTGCAAAAGTCAACAGATAAAAGTGACGGGGAAAGAATATTCATTTACCATTTCCTCCTGTTTTTAATTTCATTGTAAAGCTGTATATAATTATCATACCGGAGCCGTGAAATAAAACCTTCTTCAAGGGCAAGCTTAACCTTGCAGTCAGGCTCATTTATATGAAGACAGCCGTTATATCTGCATCCCGAACTGTACAGGGAAAATTCACCGTAATATTCCTTCAGCTCCGCCTCCTCCATGTCAGGAATATACAGGGAGCTAAAGCCGGGCGTATCCATAATATACGTGTCATTTTTTATCCATATAAGCTCTGAGTGTCTTGTGGTATGCTTTCCTCTTTTAATCTTCTCACTTAAATTCCCTGTCTTTACTTCCGCTTCCGGCTTTAAACTGTTTAATATGGAGGATTTACCCACGCCTGACGGTCCCGCAAAAACCGTTGTTTTACCATGAATGAGCTCCCTTAAGGCATCCATGCCGCTCCCATCATAGGTGGAGCATATGACAACGCGATATCCCGCCTGTTCATATATGCTTTTTTTCTCTTCCCCATAGCTCGCATCCTTTAAATCGGATTTATTCAGACATATGATGGTGGAAACGCCCTGCATCGCCATCATAATAAGAAATCGGTCCAAAAGATTAAAATTAGGCTCCGGTTCGCTTAAGGCAAAAATAATTACCGCCTGATCCACATTTGTCACAGCCGGTCTGATAAGCGTATTTTTTCTTTCGTGTACTGCGGTTATATTTCCCGTAAGCACTGCGCTGTCGGTTATCTCAAACTCAACATCATCACCTACGGAGGGTTTTATTTTCTTATTTCTGAATATGCCCTTAGCCTTGCATTCAAACAACACATTATTTATATCATGGTGAGGGCGGACATAGTAAAATCCGCCCACACCTTTCATTATCTTACCCTGCATATTATTCTTCCGTGTACGATACCGTTATCGGCGTTGTCACAGGGAACGAAGCTGTCACATCATTTCCGGCGCCATCTGTACATACAACGCTTGCGCTGGCAGAGGAATCCTTATCGGAGAGTCCCGGAATGGAAGCCGTAATATTGTAGCTTGTTCCATTCAAAACAGTTTCCGTTTTTTCAGCAACCTTTGTGCCGTTATAATATAACTGTATTGTAACTGCCTGACCGTCCAGTGCAGAATCACTGCATGTAACCGCTCCGTTTATATGAGCCGTATAAGTCGCAGCCCTAGGCTCCGGTCCGTCGCTTATGGTAAAGCCTATTGTATCGCCCTCCTTAAGCTTTGTTCCGCTTGTTATATCCTGTCTGATTACCTGTCCCTCAGGAACGGTATCGCTGTACTCATGCTTTATCCGTCCAACCACAAGCTTTAAGCCCGTAAGGGTATTTGTAGCCTGAGACTCATTCATTCCCTGCAGGTCAGGAGCTGAAACCTCCTTAATCTGACTTCCGTTGCTTATGGTAATTGTAACCTTCGTTCCCTTAGGAGCCTTTGTTTCTGCTACCGGGTCCTGTTTGATTACCCGATCCTCCTCAATATCATCACTGTAATCATAAGCATGCGCCACCTCAAAACCGCGCTCCGTTAAAACCTGAACCGCCTGTTCGTCCGTATAACCTACAACATTCGGCACATCCATTTCCTCAGCGCCCTTGCTTACCTTAAGTATAATCTCGGCATCCGCCGGAATAATCTCGCCTTCCTTTACGCTCTGTTCAAAAATGTATCCTTCCTGGGTTTCCTGATTTTCCTCCTCAACGACCTTTACGTTTGTAAAGCCCTCTCTGTCAAGCATTTTAACTGCTGCACTTTCCGAAACACCAAGAACGTCTATCATTACAAGGTCCTCAACCTGCTCAGACTCACTTGGCTTCGTATCCTTCTTCTTGTCGCCGAATTTAAACCAGCCCATAAATCTTCCAAGCACAACCATGATAACTATAGCAATTACAACCGCCGTAGCTATTCCTGCCGCAATAACCGCTTTTCGAAGCTTAGGATCCATGTCGCCCTCATCACCGTAATCATCATCGTCATCATCATTATCCTGAACCTTTTTTATGCTGCCGCTTCTGACAGGTGGAACATATTCATCCTCATCCTCCTCGTCCTCCCAGTCATCCTCCTCGGAGAGAAGCTGATTGAGACGTGAATTGTTTACCGGTATTGTGGATATTGTCTGTATGGATTTTATGGATTTAAGCTCACCCATCTCATTTGGGAGAGGCGTATTGCTCTGATACATATCACCCGTACCTTCCATCTGAGCGCTTCCGTCTCTGATTGCCTGCACATCCTCCTTTGTCCACTCCTGCGTAGGGCTGTTTGTGACAGCCGTAGGCGCCACAACAATATCTATATTAGGATTATTCTGCACTCGTCTTAAATCGGCAATAAGAGCGCTTGCAGTAAGATATCTGCGTTCCGGCTTTTTCTGCGTTGCCTTTAAAATAACCTTCTCAAAGCTTGAATATATATCCGGATAATACTGTCTTGGCGGAATCATGTCATTCTGAATATGCATAAGCGCAATGGAAACATTATTGTCACCATCAAAAGGAACCCTGCCTGTTACCATCTCATACATGGTAATACCCAGAGAATAAATATCACTTCGCTCATCGCTGTAGCCGCCTCTTGCCTGCTCTGGAGAAATGTAATGCACGCTTCCCATAGCTCCTGAAGTAAGAGTGTTTGGCGAAGCTGCCTTTGCTATACCAAAATCAGTAACCTTTATATTACCGTTCTTTGCCACAATAATATTCTGAGGCTTAATATCCCTGTGTATAATATGGCTTTCATGGGCAGCCTCAAGACCTGAAGCAATCTGAATTGAAAAATCAATTGCCTTATCCATGGACAGCCTGCCATTCTGGTCGATATAATCCTTTAACGTAATTCCGTCCACAAGCTCCATGACAATAAAGTACATGCCGTCATCGTCGTACACATCATATACATTCACAATGTTAGGATGGGTAAGTCCGGCAGATGCCTGCGCCTCAATCCTGAATTTTGTTACAAAATTTTTATCGTTGCTGAATTCAGGCTTTAAAACCTTTATGGCTACGTTTCTATTTAATCTGTGACATCTTGCCTTATATACAATGGACATTCCTCCTGCGCCTACAACGTCAAGAATCTCATATCTGTCACATAACATCATTCCCGGTTTTAACATACTTTTTACACCTTTCTTATTAAACCCCCGTAAGGGCTTATCGCTTATTATTTATTCGGATATGATTACTACGGATATATTATCCGTACCACCATAGTAATTTGCCCTGTCGATTAACGCCTCTGCAATGTCGTCCAGTCTTACATTATCCACTATAATATCCCGGATTTCATCATCCTCAACCATATTGGAAAGTCCGTCCGAGCAAAGCAGAAATTTCTCACCCGGATGTATCTCTACCTCAAAAAAGTCAGGTATAACTTCCTCCTTGGAGCCCATCGCCTTCGTGATAATATTTTTTTCGGGATGATTTCTTCCCTTTTTCCGCTCAAGCTCTCCACTCCGTATCATCTCCTCCACAAGGGAGTGATCCATGGTAATCTGTTTTATGTCATTTTCTATGGAATAAAGCCTGCTGTCTCCTATATTGGCAACATATAATCTGCCATCCATGGCAACAGCGGCAACCATTGTTGTTCCCATACCCTTTAAGTCAGGGTCCTTGCTTGCCATTTTGTATATCTCATTGTTGGCATATATCATGGCCCTTTTCAATATGGCGATAGGATTTTCCAATGTGGACTCCCTTATAAAATCAACCGATATATCAATAGCCATACGTGAAGCGCGATCTCCTGCCCTGTGTCCGCCCATACCGTCGGCAACTATGTAAAGATTCGGCAGCGCTCCTACAGGCTTATCGCAAAAAAATATACTGTCCTGATTGTTGCTTCTTTTATTTCCCGTATCAGTTTTTCCGCATGATTTCATCAGCTTCCTCCTGATTATATTTGTTATACTTTCTTCTTAGCTGACCGCAGGCAGCATCAATATCACTACCCACACTCTTTCTTATAGTAACATTAATTGAGTTTTTTTCAAGAGTAAATTTAAATTTTTCGACAGAATTATCGTCGCTTTTCGAGTAATTCCTTTCATTTATGGGGTTTATCGGTATTAAATTAACATGACAATTTATGCCCTTTAGCAGCGCCGCAAGTCTTTTTGCCTGCTTTTCACTGTCGTTTTCCCCCTTAACAAGACTATATTCAAATGTTATTCTTCTTCCTGTTTTTTCAAAATAATATTTACAGGCATCTATTGTCTCTGCAATAGAATATTTATTTGCTATAGGCATAAGTCTTTTTCTGTCCTCATCCGTCGGGGCATGCAGCGACAGCGCAAATGTAATCGTAAGCTTTTCATCTGCCAGTCTTTTTATCATGGGAACAATGCCGCAGCTTGACAGGGTTATGTTTCTCTGACTTATGTTATATCCGTTTTCATCTGAAATTATTTTTATAAATCTTATAACATTTTCATAATTGTCAAGAGGCTCTCCCGTTCCCATTATAACAATATTGGATATCCGCTCCCCCTTTGTCCGCATTGTGGCGTATACCTGTTCCAGCATCTCGGACGCCGTAAGATTTCTTACAAGCCCTCCGATTGTGGAGGCGCAAAAGCTGCATCCCATCCTGCACCCCGCCTGGGAGGATATGCATATGGAATTTCCGTAATCATACTGCATAAACACGGTTTCTATCATCTGTCCGTCTGAAAGCTCATAGAGGTACTTTGCCGTCTTACCGTTTTTTGACGCCTGCCTTGCCCGCTCCGTAACTGTCACAAAGCCCTCCTCAGCGATAAGCCTTCTTAAATCCTTGGGAAGGTTCGTCATATCATCAACGTCCGCCACGTATTTTTCATGCATCCACTTGTATATCTGCTTTGCCCGAAATTCAGGAAGTCCCTTTTTCTTTGTCCACTCATTCAGTTCTTCCATATACATTGATTTTATGTCCATCGCTTATCCTCTTTGCAGGACGGCATAATAAAACCCGTCGCATTTATCCACGCCCTGAAGCATCTGCCTTTCATCGCGCAGCTTAAACTCACTGTCACTTTCAAGAAACCATCTTGTATTTTCCTTATTTTCCTGAGGGTTGATTGTACAGGTTGAATATAAAAGCACCCCGCCCTTTTTTACATACTGCTTAACAACAGAAAGTATATCTCTCTGAAGCCTTACAAGCTCATCAAGCTGCTCCGGCTTTATTCTGTATTTTATGTCATTTTTTCTTCCCATGATGCCAAGTCCTGAGCAGGGAAGGTCTGCAATGACCACATCAGCTTTTTGGACAAGCTTCTCATCAACCGATTTTGCATCCCACTTTTCTATGCTGAGCATATCCCCTATACCCAGCCTTCCGGCATTTTCCTCTATAAGAATCAGCTTCTCATCAGATATGTCCCTTGCATATATTTTACCTTTCCCCTGCATATAGCAGGCTGCGTTTAAGGTCTTTCCGCCCGGAGCGGCGCACACGTCCACCACAGTCTGACAGGGCTTTATTCCTGCCGCTTTTATGGCGCACATGGAGCTTTCATCCTGAATAAAAAACAGCCCCTGCCTGTAGCCCGGCATGCTTCGTATAAAATCATACCCGCTTATAAGAAGCGCATTTTCATCATAAATCCCGTCCTCCATGAAAATATGAGGTCCTATAAATTCCTTAAGCTTTTCTCTTGTTATTTTCAGGGTATTTACCCTCAGGGCGGTTTTTCGTTCATCAAATGAGGCGGCTATTATCGTTTCGCCCTTTTCCCCATAATCCTCCATTATCTTTTTACAGAGCCACTCCGGCGTGGAGTAGTTTACCGACAAATACTCTGACATGTTTTTCCTGTCAGGCATTGCTATGTTATCCTTGTTTCGCGCCACGGCTCTGAGGACACCATTCACAAAGCCGCCAAGGCTTCCAAAGTTGTGTTTCTTTGCAAGCTTCACCGCCTCATTGCACACTGCGCTGTCAGGCACTGCGTCCATGTACATAATCTGATAAACACCCATTCTGAGCAGCGAGCGAATAAGAGGCTTGCATTTTTCGGAAGGGGTTTTGGAAAAGCCGTCAATAATATAATCCAGCTTTATTCTTGTCTCCGTAACGCCCTCCGCAAGCCTTGTAATAAACGCCCTGTCCTTCTTAGCCTCAAACTGATGCTTTTTCAGAGCCTTTGCAATTGCTATATTGGAAAATGTATTGTTTCCTTCTATGTCCAGAAGAATACTCAGAACGATATCTCTTGCATTTGTCATGATTTTACCTCTATCGGTCAGCCGGTCCAATTTTGCCTTCCGGTCTAATCTGTCATCTAACCTAGTCTGTCTCCCTGCCTAATTTGTCTCCTACGGCAAGAGTGTTTCCATTTAAATATGCCGCCGTATCCATAGGCTTTTTTCCCTCCGGCTGTAGCTTCTTAATTATAAGCGCATCCCTGCCGCAGGCAACCGTAAAGCTTTTCTTTGTTATTTCGATTATTTCTCCCGGCGTGTACATATGAGTGTCCATTTCCTTAACTGCCGCCCCATATATTTTGACTGTTTTTCCATCAATTTTTGTGTATGCGCAGGGCCACGGGTTAAGACCTCTTATAAGTCTTTCAAGCTCATGTGCCGTTTTGCCAAAATCCATATTGCCAAGTTCCTTTGTGAGCATTTTAGCATAGCAGCTTTTTTCATCCTCCTGCTTTACCCTTGTGGCTGTCCCATCCTCCAATGCCTTAAGGGTTGTAAGTATAAGCTCCGCCCCCTTTTCGGCAAGCTTTTCACGGAGACTTAAGCCTGTGTCCGTATCCTCTATTTTTACCTCTGCCTTTTCTATGATATCTCCGGTATCCAGTCCTTTTTCCATATACATGGTGGTGACGCCGGTTATGTTCTCACCGTCTATAATCGCCCACTCTATCGGCGCCGCGCCTCTGTATTTCGGAAGAAGCGAAGCGTGAATATTTATGCAGCCGTATCTTGGAATATTCAGTATGCTCTCAGGCAGAATTTGTCCGTAGGCTGCAACGACTATAACGTCAGGCGCAATGTCCTTTATCTTATCAACCATTTGGGCATCTCTTATCTTTTCCGGCTGATAAACGGCAATACCATGCTTAAGCGCCTGTTCCTTTACAGGCGTAGGTATAAGAGCCCTGCTCCTTCCTTTTGCCTTGTCAGGCTGAGTAATCACCGCCGCAATTTCATGTCCTGCATCTATCAGCGCTTCAAGTGCATTTACGGCAAAATCAGGAGTACCCATATAAATTATTTTCATGTTAATTTAGCCACCTCTCGATTTTAATTTTGGTTGTATTGTACAAAGACATTATTGTGCTTATGAATAAAATCCCTATTTTTCCTGTTCAGGCGGTTCCACGCTGTATAGTCCGTCCACGGCTAAATCCTTATAAAGCACCCCGTCCAGATGGTCAAGCTCATGGCATATGGCGCGCGCAAGAAGCCCCTCTCCCTCAACGGTAATCTCATTCATATCCCGGTCTAAGGCTTTGCATACAACATGGTTTGGTCTTATTACCGTTCCGACAAGACCCGGAAGTGAAAGGCAGCCCTCATCTCCCTCCTGCTCTCCGTCCCTTGAAATTATTTCAGGATTGATAAGACAATAGGCATCTCCGTCACATACATCTATTACAACGACCCTTTTCAGTATACCCACCTGAGGCGCAGCAAGTCCCACGCCGTTTGCCTCATACATGGTGTCAAACATATCGTCTATTAACATCTGTAATCTGGGTGTCATTTTCTCAATAGGCTTACATATCTTTCTGAGAACCTCATCGCCGTCTGTCCTTATATTTCTGATTGCCATTTTTCATACCTCCCATATAGTATAAACTCTATTAATACATATTTACCGGATTTATGTCAAGCATGACGCTTACGTTGTCCGGCTCAAAATCCTCAATAAAAGTTCTCAGTGCGGTAAATTCCTCAGGCACCTTTGACTTTATGTATAAAACCTTTCTGTACAGGGAATTTATTTTACCGATTGTGGCGTCTCCCGGCCCGATAATCCGTATACCCTTAAATGCCCCGGCAATATTTTTTAAGCCCCTGCAAAGCTCATCCGCCGCATTTTTTGCAGCTTCATAATCCGAAGATACAAAAAGAACAACCGCCATAACAGCCTCCGGAGGATAGGATAAAAGCCTCCTGTATGCCATCTCCATGTTAAAGAAATCCTCATAGCTCTGCTTTGCCGCTGCAGCAATCGCATAATGCTCCGGCTGATATGTCTGTATAATTACCTGCCCTTTTACATTTCCGCGTCCTGCCCTGCCTGCTGCCTGCGTAATCAGATCAAAGGTCCGTTCACCTGCCCTGTAGTCATTGGCAAAAAGGGAAATATCTGCCGCAACAACTCCCACAAGGGTTACATTTTCAAAATCATGCCCCTTGACAATCATCTGGGTTCCAATAAGTATGTCAGCCTCACCGCTTTTAAACTCCTCCAGAATTTTTTGGTAGGCATCCTTTTTTGTCGTTGTGTCCCTGTCCATTCTCGTTGTTTTTACATCAGGAAATAATCTTACTATTTCCTCCTCAACCTTTTCGGTTCCCGTTCCGAAACCGCCAATCATTTTTGATGCACAGCTCGGACATACAGCAGGCTGCGGTGTCTCATAGCCACAGTAATGACATATCATAACTCCGCCTGCGGCGTTTCCCCTGCCGGGCTGTCCGTTTTTTTTGCCAACATTGTGCAGGGATAAGGTCACGTCGCATTTTGGACATTTTACGGCCTCTCCGCACTGTCGGCAGGATATAAAGCTATTATAGCCTCTCCTGTTTAAAAAAAGCATGATCTGCTCTTTTTTATTCAGTCTATCTTCTATTGCATTTTTTAATTCAAGACTTATGATGCTTCTGTTTCCGAGGCGAAGCTCCTCCCTCATGTCCACAACCGTAACCTCTGCAAGCTCCCTGCCGTTTGGTCTTTTATCAAGCCGCCACAGCTTATAAAGACCAAGGCGCGCATTCTGATAGCTCTCAAGGGACGGAGTTGCGGAGCCAAGTATGACAGCAGAGTGCTCAAGCTTCGCCCTTTCCAAGGCTACCTCCCTTGCATGGTATCTGGGAGACTGATCGCTTTTGTATGCACTGTCATGCTCCTCATCAATGACAATAAGCCCCAAATCACGGCACGGTGCAAAAAGCGCGGAGCGCGGTCCGATTACAACGTCAACCTCGCCGTTTCTTGCCCGCTCAAATTCCCTGTATTTTTCACCCTTGCTCTGCTTTGAATTTATAACAGCTACCCTGTCCTTGAAGTGCTGCTTAAAACGGGCAACATTCTGATAGGTAAGGGCAATTTCCGGAACAAGCACGATAGCCTGCCTTCCAAGACTGATAATCTTCTTTATACAATGAATATAAACCTCGGTTTTTCCGCTTCCGGTAATACCGTGGAGAAGATAGGTATTTGCACATCCCTCATCAATGTCCGCAGAAAAATCTCCCACCATTTCCTCCTGCTCATCGGAAAGCTTTGTTATGCAGGGAGTGTCCACCACATATTCCTCTGTCTTAAGCTTAGGCTCAACCTTTCTGATCCGCTCCTTTACCGGCATAACGGTAAGCAGGCAGTTTAGCATTGTGGTGCCGTACTTTTCCTTCATCCATGCCGCAAGCTTTATAAGCTTTCCCTCAATGGGAATACTCTTGCTCACGATACCGGTAATTTCCTTCATTTTATCAATATCATATTCCGGCTTTTCGGTTATCTGTATGACATATCCCTTTCTGCTTCTGTTGCCCTGACCGAAGGGCACCGCAACCTGCATTCCAACGGTCACATCCTCCTCAAGCTCCGTTGGGATAATATACTGAAATGTCTTATCTATCGCATAATGGGAAATATCGATTATTATATCCGCATATTTTTGTGACATCTTCTTCCTCCAGTATTTCCCTGATTAAATCTCTTTCATCCATATGGTATTTTATACCGTTTATTTCCTGATAATCCTCATGTCCCTTGCCTGCAAATACAATGACGTCGCCCTCTCTGGCATTCATTATAGCATATCGCATTGCTTCTTTTCGGTCAAGTATGTCTATGTATGCGCCATCGGTTTTTTCAATTCCCGTTTTTATGTCGTCGAGTATTGCCTGAGGCTCCTCCGTTCTGGGATTGTCGCTTGTGATAATGGTGAAATCCGCAATATTGCCCGACACCTCCCCCATCTCAAAACGTCTGTCCCTTGAGCGGTCTCCCCCGCATCCAAACAAAGCCACAAGTCTTTTAGGATTGTAGTCGCGAAGCGCCATAAGAAGGCTTTCAAGCGCCATTGCATTGTGGGCATAATCTATCATAAGGGTGAATTTATCTGATATGGGAATCATCTCAACCCTTCCCCTGATTTTTACAGCTTTTAATACGGCTTTTATATCATCAAAATCAACGCCTGCCAGATGCGCTATGGCAATTGCAGCCAATGAATTATGTACCGAAAATTCTCCCGGCAGGTCAACGTCTATATGTCCCGCAAGCTTTCCCTGAAGCTCATAGCTTATTCCAAGGACACCGCCATCCCTGTAAAGGGTAAGTTCCTCCGCCTTATAGTCAGCATCCTTGCTCATTCCGTATGTCACGATATCACAGTCCGATTCCCCCATAATGTAATCGGCATGCTCGTCGTCCACATTTATAATTCCCACATTGCACATGGTAAAAAGCTTTGCCTTCCACATCCTGTATTCCTCAAAGCTTTTATGCTCATTTGGTCCGATATGGTCCTTGGAAAGATTTGTATATATTGCATAGTCAAAATGAACGCCTGCAACACGGTCAAGCATAAGCCCCTGGGAGGAAACCTCCATGACAACACACATCAGGCCGTTATTTACCATGTCCCGAAGCATCCGATGAAGCTCTATGGATTCGGGAGTAGTGTTTTTTGCGTGAATGCGGTTTTTTCCATCTATTATCTCAATCGTTCCTATCAGTCCTGTTTTCTTTCCTACCGCCTCCAGCATTTCACATATCATGTAGGTGGTGGTAGTCTTACCTTTTGTTCCCGTTATTCCTATGACGGTAAGCTCCTTTGAGGGCTCGCCGTAAAATTTTGAGCTTATAATCCCCATTGCATATCTGGAGCTTTTTACCCGAATGACAGTTCCATCATATGAGGCATAATTGATTTCCTTTTCCACAACAAGAACCGACGCTCCTTTTTCCATAACACTGTCGGCATAGCTGTGTCCATCCGTCTTAGCGCCCGAAATGCAGAAAAACAAATCTCCCCTCTCCACGTATCTTGAATCGTTTTTTATGTCATTTATCTCCGTGTCAACACTTCCGCATAAAAGCTCATATTCCAAACCCTCTACCAAAACAGATAATTTCATTTATACCCCTCCAAGGAAAAAATAAAGAAAGGAGTTGAAGCTGCCGCAATAGGGATTAAAAAAACAAATCCTTATTGCGACAGCCCCATCCCCATATAAATAATTATATAAAACCATTGTTGTCCATGTTTCTAATCTTCATCTCCAACAATTTTAACCTTTCCACTGTAAAGCTCCTCAACAGCTATTGATAAAGGCTTTTTTCCGGCGCCGTCAACCAAAGGCTCCCTGCCTGCTATTATCTCTCTTGCCCTCTTTGACGTTGCCATTACAATTGAGTATCTGCTCTGTACAACAGGCTGCTCACCGGGCTCCACCTCACTGTTTACTACTGCCATTAAATCCGTATATGATGGATGTAACATTAATATATCCTCCTTTTTACAAAGCCTTAAGCTCTTGTTTAATATTTTCCATAAAGCCCAAATTGTTATTTTTAAGGCATTTATTGCTTACAATAATTGAATTGATAGTATCGACGCAGCTTTCAATGTCATCGTTTATTACTATGTAATCGTATTCCTTCATGTCGTCCGCTTCCTCTGAGGCTCTTTTCAGTCTCTTTGCAATGACAGCCTCGCTCTCGGTGCCGCGCTCCTGAAGTCTGGACTTCAGGCTTTCCACATCAGGGGCAGATACAAATATGTGAATGGAATCCGGATACTGCTGCTTTACATTCATGGCGCCCTGAACCTCTATCTCAAGTATGACGTCCCGTCCCTCCGCCATCTCCTTTTCAACGAATTTTCTCGGCGTGCCATAATAATTATCAACATACTGCGCCCACTCAATAAAACCGTTATAATCTATAAGGTTTTGAAATTCCGCCTCGGTCTTAAAGTAATATTCCCTTCCGTTCTCCTCGCCTTCTCTCGGAGCTCTTGTTGTTGCGGATACCGAAAGGCTGTAGCCGTATTTTTCTACAAGCTTTTTAACAACCGTTCCCTTTCCCGCTCCCGAAAAGCCGGATATGACAATCAGAAATCCTTTTTCCATATCGCACCACCTTATTCTATATTCTGTATCTGTTCTCTCACTTTTTCAATGTCGGTCTTAAGATCAATCCCAAGGTCAGATATCTGTAATGAATTTGACTTGCTTAAAATTGTATTGGCTTCCCTGTTCATCTCCTGGGCAATAAAGTCAAGCTTTCTTCCGACCGAGCCTCCATTCATAAGTATATCACGTGTTTTGGTTATGTGGCTTTTCAGCCTGACAATCTCCTCGTCTATACATATTTTATCTGCATAAAGCGTAACCTCTGTAGCTATCCTCTGACTGTCAATCTGGTTATTCGCCATAAGCTCCTCAACCTTTTCGGTAAGCTTTTCCTTATATTCCTCAATAAGCTTCGGTGAATTTTCTTCAATAACGGACACAAAGCCTGCCATCTCATCAAGCTTGCCAAGCAAATCCTCCTTCAGATGCTTTCCCTCAGTAATGCGCGTTTCAACGAATTTGGTAACGGCTGTCTCAAGAACCTCCTTTAAGTGTTCCCATATAAGCTCCTGATTTTTCTCCCGCTCCTCAAGAGAAAACACCTCGCTGAATCTTCCTACGGCAGTCGCCTTCAAATCAGCCTCAAGCCCAAATTCCTCCGCCATTTCCTTAAGGTAGCCCACATACTCAGCCGCTATCTCCCTGTTGTATTTTACACAGACATTAGACTCTGTATAATCCTCATAGGTTATAAAGACATCAACCTTTCCTCTTTCAATGTAGTCCTTGAGAAAATTTCGTATTGACGCTTCAAGAAAAAACAGCTTTTTCGGAAGCTTTATGTTCATGTCGCAATATCTGTGGTTTACCGCCTTAAGCTCCACAACAATTTTTCTGTCCTCGTTTATTATCTCGCTTCTTCCGAAGCCTGTCATACTCTTTATCAATTGTGTCTCCTTTTTCTTTGTAAAATAAGACGTAATATCAACTGCACGGATTTACGCTGCAATTCACAGAGCAAATCATAATCCGCCCAACAACACATGCCTTAAAATTATAATACATACACATGTAAAATGCAAGCAAAAAGGTCACAGATAAATTCACAAGATAAATTCACATCACTTTTCTTTTTAACAGAAGAAAACATCAATTTGAAGCAGTTACAAACTGACTGTTATAAAGCTCCGCATACATACCATTCTTTGCAAGCAATTCATCGTGCGTTCCGGTTTCCCTGATGTCGCCGTCACGCATATAAATAATGATATCTGCATCACGAATAGTAGAAAGACGGTGTGCGATTACAAAGCTCGTTCTGCCTTTGGTAAGGGCATCCATAGCCTTCTGTATTTTTGTTTCCGTACGGGTATCAACGGAAGACGTTGCTTCATCCAAAATCAGCATGGGAGCATCCTCGACCATAGCACGGGCAATCGTAAGAAGCTGCTTTTGTCCTGCAGAAATGGTGACAGTATCATTCAAAACCGTATTAAGTCCGTCCGGCAATGTTCCGATAAAATGCTTCAGCCCGCACTGCTTACAGATATCAAGCAGTCTTTCATCTGAAATTCCCTTTTTACCATAGGTCAGATTATCACGAACAGTACCCTCAAAGAGCCATGTATCCTGAAGTACCATACCAAAAATATCATGAACATTCTCACGGGTAATATCGGCAAGAGATATACCATCAATCGTAATTTTTCCCTTATTCAGCTCGTAAAAACGCATCAGCAGATTAACGATAGTCGTTTTGCCTGCACCGGTAGGTCCGACGATTGCAACCTTATATCCTGCTTTAATCTTAGCTGAAAAATCATGAATAATGGTCTTGTCAGGATTATATCCGAAGCTGACGTGATCGAATATAACATTCCCTTTCACCGTATTCAGTTTAGTTGTTTTCTCAGATTCATCGGAAAGTTCCTCCTCGAGAAGGAACTCTGCTACACGCTCGCTTGCAGCGGCTGCGGACTGAATACTGGTAAAGCCCTGTCCGATCTGACCAAGCGGCGAAGTAAACAGCCGGATATAAATCATAAAGGCAACAACTACAGAAAAATTGATTGTTCCGTTAAAGGCAAGAGCCGCACCGACAATGCAGACGGCAACGTATCCGAAATTACCGACAAATGACATAATCGGCATCATAAGACCCGAAAGAAACTCTGCTCTGAAGGTATTCTTACGAAGCATTTCATTAGACTTCTTAAATATTTCCATTCCCTTCGTTTCGGAGTTATACGCGCGAACAATGTTTTGTCCCGCATAATATTCTTCAACGTGACCGTTTACTTCGGCAAGACTGTTCTGACGTGCAACAAAGTACTTTTGGGATTTTCCCATAATCAGTCCCATTGCTATAAAGCCAATAAGGGAGGCAGCAATTGCCGTAAGTGCCATGCGCCACTCTGTCACGAACATCATAACAACACAGCCAATCAATGTTGCAAGAGCAGATACGAGAGTGCCAACGCTCATATTCAGCGATTGACTAATCATATCCACATCATTGGTTACACGGGAAAGTGTGTCGCCATGATTATGGCTGTCAAAATATTTCAGCGGAATACGATTAATCTTGTTCGTAATGTCACTTCTCATTTTCTTGCCAACATTGCAGGAAACGTGTGTCATAATCAACGATTGCAGATAACCGAGCAACATACTGATGGCATAAATCACAATCAGCGTTACAGCAACGCTCGTGATTTTATCCATATCAATGTGAATGCCCATCGGTGAAATGCCGTTTGTAATCGTTTCGGTCAGTTCCGAAATGTAATCGGGACCAATAACGGATAAAACTGCACTGACAGCCGAAAATACAAGGGCTGCCATAATCAAAACAAGATATTTACGACAGTAGCCAATCAATGCGCCAAGCGCTTTTTTCATATTTTTTGCTCCGCCGGAAGCAGGCATGCCGGGAGCACCCGGTCCAGGTCCTTGTGCACTCATTTCAATTCCTCCTCACTCAACTGGCTGCGGGCAATCTCCTGATATGCCGCACAAGTTGCTAATAATTCTTTGTGTTTACCCTGACCGACCACCCTGCCGTTTTCGATAACCAGGATCAGGTCTGCGTCCATAATTGTTCCAATACGCTGTGCAACAATCAAGCAGGTAGCATCTTTCATTTCATTTTTCAATGCCTGCCTGAGTTCACGGTCTGTCTTGTAGTCAAGGGCAGAGAACGTATCGTCGAAAATATAAATCTCAGCTTCACGGGCAATGGCACGGGCAATGGAAAGGCGCTGTTTCTGACCGCCGGAGAAATTTGTGCCGTTTTGTGCTACCCTGCCGTCAATGCCGCCATTTTGTGTCTCTACAAACGAACTGCTTTGAGCAATATCAATCGCTTTTTCGATGACAGCATCGTCAGCGTTATTGTCGCCAAAGTCAATGTTGGAACGGATATCGCCGCTGAATAATACCGCCTTTTGGGATACATAGCCGATTTTCTTTGCCAATTCGTTTTTTCGGTATTCACGGACATTATGACCATCCACAAGTACCTCGCCGCCGGTTACGTCATAAAATCTTGAAACAAGATTTACGACTGACGACTTACCGCAGCCTGTCGCGCCGATAAAGGCAACCGTGTCACCTTTTTTTGCCTTGAAGGATATATCCGACAGAACATTCTCGTTTCCATCAGGATAACGGAAATATACATCTTTAAATTCCACGGTTCCCGTTTCTTCAGTTTTACCGACACCTTTGCCTTCTTCAATCAGCTCTTTGGTTTCAAGAACCTCATTAATACGCTTAGCACTAACAAATGACCGTGGAGCAATCATAAACATCATCGCCAGCATCATAAACGAAGAAATAATCTGCATACCATAGGACATAAATACGACCATGTCTCCAAACAGTCCTGCAAATTCCATCAAAGAAGCGGCATTGATGATATAAGCGCCAATCCAATAAATCGCAAGGGAAATGCCATTCATAACCAAAGACATGAGTGGATTCATAAATGCCATCACTCTGCCTGTAAACAGATTCGTATTGGTAAAATCATCATTGACTGTTTCAAACTTGTTCTGTTGGAAACCTTCCGCATTATAAGCACGTACAACACGGATACCGCTTAAATTCTCACGGGTAACCTGATTTAAGTTATCGGTAAGTATCTGCATCTTTTTAAACTTCCTTGTAACAAGAAGCATAATGGTGATAATACCGCAAAACAGCACAACAACTGCCACAGCAACTGCCAGTGACCATTGCCACTGCTTGCCCGCAATTTTAGTAATCGCCCATACTGCCGTAATCGGCGCTTTAATAATCATTTGCAAGCCCATTGTAATCAGCATCTGTACCTGCTGAACATCGTTTGTGGAACGGGTGATAAGAGATGCCGTACTGAATTTGTTAATCTCGCTCATTGAGAAGCCCTGTACTTTTGTATAAAGGTTTTCCCGAAGTCGCGCGGAAAAGCCCGCCGCAATACTGACAACAAAGAAGCTGGTAATAATGGAGCATACCATGCTTCCAACGGCACATAGCAGCATATATCCGCCGTTTGTCCAAATATCAGACATTTCATAAGGGATACCTGTTGCGGCATTCACGCCGCCCTGTGCAATTTGTGTGATGGTATTCATGTAATCGGGCATCTTCAAATCGAGCCATACCTGAGCCACAATAAAGACTACCGCACAGAAAGCAAATATCCACTCTCGTTTTTTCAAGTGTTTCAATAATTTAAACATAACTGCTCCTTTCTCTTGACATAGTGTTTACTTAATGATACAATAATGTCATTAATTGATACATTTGTATTATTACAGAAACAGTATGTCACTTTTTTTATTCTCGGTCAATAGATTGAGAGTAAATGATACACAAGGAGGCAAGTTTGTATCATGACAAATAAAGAAACCCATTCAGTACGGCGAGAGATTATAAATGCCGTTATGCGGCTCATGACAGAAAAATCATATATGGATATGACGGTCACCGACATTACGAATACAGCGCAGGTTGCAAGAGCATCGTTTTATAGAAACTTCAACTCGGTTATTGATGTTATTGATGTTATTGCAGATGAAATATCTGATGAGCTGATTGGCGACGTTTTTCCTACCCTGTACAGCTCCGATGAGAGAACATGGCGGGAATTTCTTTTTAATCATTTTTATCGTTTCACAAGAAAGCAAAGACAGATAGGGAAAATTCATCCGCAAAATATGCATGTTTTATTTTCCCGGATGGATAACAAGATGCATCAAAAGGAAGCGGATCTCCCATCAGAAACCCTGAGGGACAAGTATCTGGCAACAGGTAAAATGGGACTTATCAATAGCATTACAAAAAAATGGATGGACAATGGTATGCAGGAAACACCGGAAGAAATGATTGACTATATCATGTCATTTATCACATTGTTCTGATGCCGTCCGCCATGTCCACCATTCTGCCGGCAGTAAATTTATAAAAGGAGGATTGGATATCCAAAATTATACCTCTTTTATGCCATGAATATCAGGCTCTATGGTCATGGAATAATTCGTATGATATATAACAAAGCCCGGCTTGGACTTTGGCGGCTTTTTTATATTCTTCCGCTCCGTGTAGTCAACATCAACCTTGGGATTTGTCTTTCCCTCCGAATAAAAGGCAGCAAGCCTTGCCGCTTCCTCATAGGTTGAATCAGGCAGCTCATCCGTCCCCTCCGTTTTTACTATGACATGGGAGCCCGGAAGCTTTTTTGCATGAAACCACATATCGTTTCCTGACGCAAGCTTAAATGTAAGCTCATCATTCTGAAAATTATTCTTTCCCACATACATGTGAAAGCCATCCTTTGAAATATAGTGAAGCGGTCTGCTTTTCGCTTCATTTTTATTTTTACCCTTTCCCTGCCTGCGTTTTATATATCCGCTCTCCGCAAGCTCCTTTTTTATGTCTACAAGGTCCCACTCGGAGGCGGCAATGGAAAGGCTGTTCTTTACTGATAACAAATAGTCAAGCTCCTCACCCGTGCTTTTTGTAAGCTCCGTCAAAGCCTCGTTAGTTCTTTTCATTTTGTTGTATTTTTCAAAATATCTCTTTCCTGTTTCCATTGCAGAACTATCAGGGTCAAGGGGTATTTTTATCTCCTGTCCCGTATAATAATTTTCGCATACAAGCTCCTTATCGCCCGGCTTTGCGCTGTAGCCATATGCAGTGATAAGCTCCCCATACACCTTATACTTATCCCTTTTTTCCGTGTCCTTAAGCTGCGCGCGCTGCAAATCATACTTCTTTGCGGTGCGCTCTATGGCATTTGAAACAATTTTTCTAAGATCAGCGGAGCGCTGCTTTATCCTTGTCACAACATTTTTTACCCTGTAATATTCCTCTATAACCGTGGAAATTTCCCCGAAAGCCTTCAGATATTCCCCATCAGACTGCAAGGAATCATCCGCCTTTACATCGCCGTACATTGTAAGCTTTATAACCGAAAACTCCTGCGGCTCATAGCCCTTATATGCGATACACGGAAAATAATCTCTGCAGCTTATACACGTCTTGAGATTTTCCAGACATTTAAAAAGCATTTCCTTATTGTTCATGGAAAGGGCGGCAGTGGAAAGCGCGCCGTCAACTCCTGCCCTGTAGCAAAGCTCGTTTGCAACAACCGGAGATATTCCCGTCAGGGAGGTATATATGGCTTTCGACACGGTAAACGGCTTTTCCAGCACATGATTCATAAAAAAATTAACGTCCGCATCAAGGGGATTTTTCTTATCCTGCGCAGGCGGAAGGACATATTTTCTGCCGGGAAGCACCTCTCTTACTGAGCTTATCTGATTTGATACATGCTTTATGCTGTCTATAATATTATAGTCATTGTCAGTAAAAATAATGTTGCTGTGCTTTCCCATTATCTCAATCATAAGCTTTTTTATACATAAATCTCCAAGCTCATCCAGATGCTCGACTGTTATCTCAACAATACGCTCCATACCGGGCTGCTCAATATCCGCTATCCTTCCATTTCCTATATGCTTTCTCAAAAGCATGCAAAAATTAGGAGCGGTAAGGGGATTTTCCTTTGTCTGCTCCGTCATATATATAAGAGGAAGACTTGCATTTGCAGATATCACAAGCCTTTTTGTAATATTTTTTAACTCATCCCCTACATTCGTTCTGTTTTTTACCACTATGCAGATTTCATCATTTTCCGGCTGATATATCTTATAAATTTTTCCACCTGCAATACTGTTTTTAAGTTCATGTACTATTCCTGATATAACAATTCCATCCAAAGCCATGTCTGTTCTCCTTGTAAATAAAAATGGGGGTGTCGCACTAAGAAGATTTAAGGTGTAATAACAAAAAATCTGATTCGTGCGGCAGCCCCTTTTCATTTATACCTGATCGTATAATCTCTGATATATTTCCGCTGAGTTGCTCCAGCTGTAATTTTGCTGCATTGCCCTCGCCTGCATTTCATACCATGCTTCCTTATAGTCAAAGAATATCCTCTTTGAATAGTTGATTGTATTTAAAAGCTCTCTTGCGTCGTAATTTGCAAATGAGAAGCCGGTTCCGCTACCCTCAAACTCATTGTATGGCTGCACGGTGTCCTTAAGTCCTCCTGTCTCACGGACAATCGGAAGCGTACCGTACCTTAACGCCATAAGCTGGGTAAGTCCACAAGGCTCGAATCTTGAAGGGACAAGCATTGCATCGCACGCCGCATACATCTTATGCGACAAATCATCCGAATAGTAAATGTTGGCTGAAACCTTTGCAGGATGTATGCCCTGATAATATTTAAACATATCCTCGTATTTTCTGTCACCTGTTCCAAGCACAACGAACTGTGTTCCGTCCGTGCATATGTCATTCATGATGCGGTCAACAAGGTCAAGACCTTTCTGGTCTGTAAGTCTTGATATAATACCTATCATGTATGCGCCCCTATCCTCCGGCAGACCAAGCTGCCTTTGAAGCTGTACCTTGTTTTCAACCTTGTTCTTCTTATAATTTTTAATTGTATATTTCTTGTATATTTTTGTATCTGTTGCCGGGTCATAATCACTGTAATCAATACCGTTTACAATGCCCCAAAGTGAGTCCCGTCGGGCGGAAAGAAGTCCGTTTAAGCCCTCCCCGTACTGAGGCGACTGTATCTCCATAGCATATGTGTTTGACACGGTTGTTATCTTGTCGGCATATACAAGACCACCCTTCAGCATACACGCATCCTTGTACATTTCAAGCTTATCGGAGGTAAATACATAATCAGGAAGTCCCGAATACTCCTTTATTGTCTTTATGTCCCATCTTCCCTGAAATTGCAGGTTGTGTATTGTCATAATTGATTTCATTCCGCTATAGAATGGATTTGACGCAAATATTGTTTTAAGATATACAGGCACAAGCCCAGCCTGCCAGTCATGGCAGTGAACAATATCCGGCTGAAAACCTACACTTGGAAGGATGGAAAGCGCCGCCTTACAGAAAAAGCAGAATTTTTCTATATCCCACTTTACGTCACCGTATATATTATATCCGTTGAAAAAGTATTCATTGTCGATAAAATATACGGGAACACCCTCGTATTCAAGATACATAACACCTACATACTGCTGTTTCCAGCCTATGTCCATATGAAAATGTGTAAGATACCTCATCTTTGATTTATATTTTGCAGGAAGACATGTATAATTCGGTATAATAATCCTTACATCATATTCCTTTTTATCAAATATCTTCGGCAGTGTTCCAACTACATCTGCAAGACCTCCCGTCTTTATAAACGGCACGCACTCTGATGCAATATAAGCTATCTTCTTCATGTATTTTCCTCCCATCCTCGGAACGTCATGTATTTTATTTATTCTGTAATATTTTAGCACAACAATATAAAATATTCAATCTATAAACTGTCTTCCATACGTGCTCTTAATGCACATAAATTATCGGTTGCCTGATATCAGGCTGCTTATTTTTTTTATGACATTTCTGTCAGCCTTTTTTTTACCGTATCGTATCTCGGAATAAATTTCCGTAAGCTCCGACACGTCATCCCCCGTTTCATTGTTTATGTCACGGCAAATATCCCCACAGGTTTTTGTATCCTTAAGCTTTATGTCATATCTGTATCTGAGTATGTGCACTCTGTACATTCTCCTTGCTTTTTCCTCAGGCGAAAACAAAACGCTGAATATTCCTTTTCGTTTTTCAGACTCCGTCTTTTCCCTTTTCTTAACAGGCGCAGACTCAACAATATCCGACAGCCTGTTATATCGTATAAAAAGTCTGCAAACAAATTTTATAAACAGCTTTAACAGGAAAAATGCCATAGCGGCAAAAAACAGAAATTTTAACAATGTAAAGATTGCCTGTCCCTGCTCCGCATAATTATTTGCCTGCATTTCCTGCCCTATCATATCGTTTATCTGACCCGCAGGCATCCTCATAAGAAGCATTTTAATTATATTAAATAAAAACAGTATTCCAAAACCAATCAGTTTTATGACAGAAGTTATTCCGTTTACAATAATATCCACAAGCGTATTCCAGTCATGTGAATTGACTGCTGCTATGACAATAACGAGAAATACTATTATAAAACCGACGATAAGTGAATTTGTTTTTGCTATATTTTTCAGCGGTATGCCCGATACATTTTTTGCTGAGCCAAGATATTTTTCAAGTCCGTCAACATATAAATTAACCATATATGTTATTATAAGAAGGACAAGCACAATGTAGGAGGCATTTTTCAACTGTTCATTTTTCATGTATACGCCATACAAAAAGAATATGAAACAGAATAAAAAAATATACCACGGCACCTCGCCGACCGGCTTTAATATTTTTCCCGCCCTTATGTATCTGCAGCCCTCACAAAAGAGAACAAAGCTTATCAGTGCAAAGATAATGATAAACCTGCCATCAATATTTAAGAAATGAAAAGGAACAATAAAAATTGCCTGCGCAAGTAAAATTGTTATTGCATTTTTTGCAAGCTCCCTTATTATGTAAGCCGTCACATAAATCCATATTACACATGGAACAAAAAAACCTCTCGGTTCCTCCCTGAATAAAACTATGGCGGAAAACACAACAAAAAGCCATGAAAACAGGCAGCCGAAAATCATGTCCGTCAGCTTTCTTACAAAAACTATTTTACGTGTCATTCAATGTCACCTCCCAGCCATGCATATATGGTCTGCTCACATCAGGCAAAAAGCTGTCGTAATACGGCACTATCATATTTACATTCACGCCCCTTGCCGCCATTTTATCCAGTCTTTCTATAAGATTACTCTTATGATATGAGGATATAATGATATATGCGGTATTATCTTCATTCTTTTGAAGCTCGGCGTCAACAAGCTCTATAAAGCGTTCTGCATCCAAATTCCCCGATATGCATGCAAGCTTCTTATCAATTGTTATAAGATGGCTTTCCGAAGCTCCCTCCGAACACACGTTAAGCTCCTGCCCTGATAGGTCCGTACCGTTTGTTATAAGCATAACCGGCATGGCTTTATCAATAAGTTTTTTTGTGACGCTTCCTGCAAGCTCTATGGAAAGCTCCTTTATATAACCTGCCTTAATCATTATATTCGTATCAAGATTAAGCATTATTTTCACCTTACAGTAGGAGGTCTGGTTATACATATTAACCATGAGGCTTCCTGTTTTTGCAGACGCTTTCCAATTTATCCTGCTCATGGTATCCTGACTGCTGTATTCCCTTATTCCCCGAAAGGTGTATGGGTCCTCCGCAATATGAAGCCTTGTCTCAACATCCCCCATGATATGCTTCATCAAAACATTAAATTTTATATCGTTATATTTTGGGGGAAACACATAAAAACCTGCCATGGGATGAACCGTTTTTGCAAAGGTTCCGGTCATAAACAAATTTTTTGCCGTCAGATTTATATTTTCAATAATGTAATATCCTCTTTTTTCCGTCTTAAATTCGAGCGTTCTTGTGATTTTCTGTCCTCCCATAACCGAGAAAACATCATTTCTGTAATAAAAATCCGTAACGGATGCATTTACGGCATCATCAAATACAAATGATCTTGGCGCAGAAAACTTAACATGCAGAACCGGCAGCGGAAGTCTTTTTTGATTGCTTATTACCTCAAAAAGCTTTGCCCGTTCTCCGCGTTCCACATATGGACGGCTAAAATAAATATCTGCTTTAAGCTCCTTGTCCCAAAGCTTACTGTACAGCATATTTTGAAGCACATATATAATTGCCGCAATTGCAACAGCTATTACTATTCGCATCTATATCTCCCAATTTTCCACAGGTACATCTACCTGCTCTATCATTTCGCTTACAGCCTCCCCGGCTTCATGTCCATAACCATATGCTGAATCAGCCTGAATCCTGTGTGCCAGAACATAAGGCGCAAGAAGTTTAACCGTATCAGGGTCCACATATTTTTTCCCTGAAATTGCGCTATATGCCTGAGCGCACCTTAAAAGAGCAAGAGTTCCCCTTGTGCTTGCGCCGTAGGCAGCCTTTTCGCTGCGTCTGCTTTTCATAATTATGTCAACTATATATTCCCTTACACAGTCATGTACAAATATTTTTTTTACCGTATTTCTCAAATCAATTATATCCTCGGCAGTACATACGGTTTTTATATTATCCAGAGGATTTTCCTCTATAAATTTGTCTATTATGTTCAGTTCCTGCTTCTTCGTGGTTTTTCCCATGGAAAGCTTCATTATGAATCTGTCAAGCTGCGCCTCGGGAAGCGGATACGTGCCTGTGGTTTCAACCGGATTTTCAGTGGCGATTACAAAAAACGGCTCCGCAAGCTTTAATGTCTCACCGTCTATGGTAACCTGCTTTTCCTCCATCGCCTCAAGAAGGCTTGACTGTGTCCGGGGAGTTGCGCGGTTTATCTCGTCGGCAAGAAAAATATTTGTGAACACCGGACCCTTTATAAGCTTAAAATCTGCTTCCTTCTGATTAAATATATTTAATCCGGAAATATCTGACGGCATAAGGTCAGGCGTAAACTGAACACGTTTAAAATTACAGTCTATGCTTTTGGCAAGCGATTTGGCAAGCATTGTTTTTCCCGTGCCCGGGTTATCGCAAAGAAGCACATGTCCCCCCGCCGCAATTCCGGTAAGCATAAGCTTTATAAGCTCCTCCTTTCCCACGATTACCTTGGAGATATTTTTTATTATTTTGTCCGCCGTATTTTTAACCTCTGCTATTTCCTTCATAACTTTTCCTCCATATTTTGAACATTTGTCAGGCGTTTACGGGCTGACACTACCAGTCCCGGCTGTCCCATATAATTGTAAAAGGTCCGTCATTTACAAGGCTTACTTTCATATCTGCCCCAAATTCCCCACAGTAAACCTCGCCATATTTTTCCTTTACCCTCTGTTTAAAGTACTCATATAATTCCTCCGCCAGGGCAGGCTCTCCTGCATAAATAAAGCTTGGACGGTTTCCCTTTTTACAGTCGGCATACAGTGTAAACTGTGACACAACCATAATCTGTCCGCCCACATCTGCCACGCTTAAATTTGTTTTTCCTTTATCATCTTCAAAAACTCTGAGCTTTATAAGCTTGTCAACATATTTATCAGCCATATCTTTTGTATCTCCCTCTCCAACACCAAGAAGAATAAGAAGACCTTTGCCTATACTGCTTATTGTATTTCCCTCCACATTTACATGGGCGCTCTCCACCCTCTGAATAACAAGCTTCATTTGTCATACCTCACTTCATTATATAATCTCTCCGTCAATTGGGGAAGTCTGTTTTTAAGACTTTCCGCATAAACGCTCACCTCAA
>DKZK01000023.1 GCA_002493625.1 Lachnospiraceae bacterium UBA7076
TTTCCGCCGTTTTTCCCTTAAAATCCTCTGATGCGATGAGGCTGTTCAGGTAATCCAAAATCATATAAAGCTTTATTTCCAGTGTCGTCCAGCTTTGCTTCATGTCTCCCGTCATGTTTTTTATTTCCTCCGGTTTAATAACTCGTCCCATGTTTTCCTCCTCATTATAGCTATATAGTGTTTTGCTTCATATCTAACTATATATTTCTCATAGAAAGCCTTCAACATTTTTTGCATGAACGACACGTTTTTTGCATGAACGACACGTTTTTTGCATGAACGACACGTTTTTGTTTTATTGCGTCTCCAGCCATTAAAAATCTCTGGCAATAATATTTATATAATGCTAAAATATAGCCCATACCAACAAAACATAAATGCAAAATTATGCGAAAAAATCATAAGGAAAGGCAAATACAAATTATGAGACTGAGAAATGTGAAGGGCTCACGAGAAGCAATCGCTGCAAATGAGTTTGTAATACATAACGAGGAAGAAGCAAAGGGCGGGTGGAACAGGATTTTTGGAAATACAAATCCTATCCATATAGAAATCGGTATGGGTAAGGGGCAATTCATAATGGAGCTTGCAAAAACAAACCCCAATATAAATTATATAGGAATAGAAAAGTTTTCAAGCGTATTGATTCGCGCTATCGAAAAGCAGGAGGAGGAGCAGCTTCCAAATCTCAGATTTATACGAATGGACGCGGAAAATATCGAAAATGTTTTTGATAACGCCGAGGTGGATTACATTTACCTTAATTTTTCCGACCCATGGCCGAAGGACAGGCATGCCAAAAGACGCCTCACATCTTCACAATTTTTAAAAAGATATGTAAATATTTTATCCAAAAACGGAGGTCTTACATTTAAAACCGACAATCGGGCACTTTTCGATTTTTCCTTAGAGCAAGTTAAGCTTTCCGGCTGGAAGCTTATAAATGTAACCTATGACCTTCATCATTCACCGTTTTGTGAAGGCAATATTATGACAGAATATGAAAAAAGATTTTCTGATATGGGGAATCCCATATGCCGTATGGTTTGCACCCCGTAACAGCTTTTGCATATAATAGGTTATAATAATATCAGGAAGCTTGTTGTTTATGGGTAAAAAGAATTTATCATATAAAATCAAATCCTCTTTATACGTTTGCCGTGGTCTGAATCATGATATTAATAGATTTATATGCAATCTTCAGGAGTTAAAATGCATACTAAATAGACATTGCTGTAATAATAGATGTAACAAATGTAATAAAAACAACTGCTGTAATAACAGATTTAATAAATGTAACAGAAACAACTGCTGCAACAACGGATTTAATAAATGTAACAGAAACAACTGCTGTAACAACGGATTTAACAATTGTAATAAAAACAACTGCAATAGTTGTAATAGAAATTATTGCATTCCCAACTGTGATAACAATTGTGGGGACTATGATAATAACTGCTGCAAAGGCTCCTTTAGAAAAAGGCGATAGCTTTCGACTTAATTTTAAAAAAATACATGTTTAGACAAGCGGAATGAAAAAAATGTAAAAAAACACTTGCATTTATAATATTGTTGGTATATAATCTTTTTTGTTCTAGGGAACACACAATGGACACAATTATATACGGGCCGCTAGCTCATTTGGTAGAGCACCTGACTCTTAATCAGGGTGTGCGGGGTTCGAGCCCCCGGCGGCCCACTCCTAAAAGCATCGGTTTTGCAGACTTAGAGCTGCGGGGTCGGTGTTTTTTTTGCCCTTAACTACAGTGACATGGATTCCTTGTTTTTTTTAATTAATGTTTTGGGAGCAGTATATGATATTTGAAAGCTTAATTGAAAATGAAAATACAAATATATATTTTAATGAATGGTCAAAGTACAGACATGCTGTTACTTCATATATTATAGAAAGCAGCAAAACTAGTCCCTGTATGTCTACCTGCAAAAAATGCCATAAACCTTCTCTTGCCATTTGGGGGGCAGGACAGTGCAATGATATTGATATTTCCTTGTTATCCAATTATTTTAACCTTGTTCTTATCGACTGTGAACAGGAAAAAATAAATGAAGCGCGCTCAAAATACATAAAGAATAATTCATGTATATGCACGGATATTCCCTTTTGGAATATTGACCATGAGGCATATGAATTGTTTGAGGCAATGCTTGTTGATGCCTTGCCTGTTGAAAATATTACCCGGTATATAGATGAGTATATAAACAATCAGCGTAAAATCAAATATAATGAGCTGCCAAAATTTGATTACAGCATAGCTGTCGGATTATCCAGCCAGCTTTGCTCCCGTTTTATTGCCTTATTATCAAATTATAAGAAAAACTATAATAGCAACGAGCTTAATTTCCTTTATAATTACTTTTCTTCCTTAAATAAAACCGCAGTAAAATCTATGCTCGAAGCACTGAAAAAAATGACCTTAAAGTTGATTATTATAGGTTATGAAATAAAATCCTACAATAATGATTTTAAAGAAGAACAACAGGATTTAAAATACTTTTCCGGATTTCGTCATGACAGCCGACTTCACTTTGATAATACACTTATAAAATCATCTGTTTCCGGAAATGATATTCTCCAGAACGACCTATATTCGTTAGTCTGTGACACAAATAAATATATCCTTTCTAATCAAAATTTTTTCATTTGGAATTTCAACAAATACAAACATTATCTGATGCATTTTGTAAATGTATCGTTGCTGAACTAACCTTTAAACTTCCATAAATTTCTTGAAGATGCAGCATTATTATGATATTATATTTGTAGTTGTGTATAAAGAAAAAGGGGTTTATATGTTTACCTACAACGCAAACTAAACTTTTAGGAGGATTTATTATGAATTGTACAGTGTGCGGAGCAATGATTCCGGATGGACAAACTACATGTCCTTCATGTGGAAGTCCGGTTGCTGCAGGCAACAACGGTCAACCTGTCCAGCCAATGGGGAACTATCAGCAGCCTGTTCAGCCGATGGGCGGCTATCAGCAGGGTCAGCCGATGGGTGGCTATCAGCAACCTGTTCAGCCAATGGGGAACTATCAGCAGCCTGTTCAGCCAATGGGTGGCTATCAGCAGGGTCAGCCAATGGGCGGTTATCAGCAACCGATGGGCGGCTATCAGCAGGGTCAACCGATGGGCGGCTATCAGCAGGGTCAACCAATGGGCGGCTATCAGCAGGGTCAGCCGATGGGCGGTTATCAGCAACCGATGGGCGGCTATCAACAGCCAATGGGTGGATCAAAAGTAAACTTTAATGGATTTTCTGACAGCCTTAAGGGACAGGCAGGCAGCATGAAGCTTTTAGCTCTCATTGGTGGCGCTTTTATTACCTTAGCACCATTTTTTAACTGGCTTTCAGCCAAAATTAAATATGACGGTGAAAAAGAAAAAGAACACTTTAATTTATTTGGTCTTGCCGGAAAAGATGGACTTGACAATGCTTTTTTTGCAATAGCCGCCATAATCATGATATTATGTGGTGTTGCGCTTATTGCTGAAGCATTAAAGGATAATATTCCTGCTGTACAATCTATACTTAATAAAAATCAGTATATGCAGTATGCTGGAATTGGATTAGTGGTACTTGCACTTTTATTCTGGCTTCTGACATTTTTCAATGGAGACTTGAAGAACGGCATTGAAGCTGCCAAAGATACTCTTGATTTTATGAAAGGCTGGTATGGAGATGATGTCAAAGGTCATGTAAATCATGGATTTGGACCTATTCTTTCCATAGTAGGTATTTTATGTTCAGCATTCCCTCGTGTTATGCAGCTTCTTAAAAAACCAAATTATTAAGATTTTTTGTTTTGACATATAGAAAAGCTTTTTGGGCTTTCTAAAAGTCAAAGACCCCGCCGCAGTCGCCAAATGCCTGCAAGCAGTCACTTGGCTCGTTGGTCGCGGGAATAAAAAGGGGCTGTCGCACTCTTAGAGCGACAGCCCTTTTTTTATTTGTCTGTATTGTAAATATTCTCAAATAAGTGTAAAATAGCTTTTAAGAATATGGTGTAAATATTTAACATTAAACTATTGTCCATTTAGGAGGTTAATACATGCAGTGCAATAATTGTGGAAAAGAAATTAAAGAGGGTATGGACTATTGCATGGAATGCGGCGCACCTTTGGAGGAGCCTGCCATAATCACACTCACAAAAGAAGACTTAAAAGCTACAAAAAATAAAGCTGAGCCTGCTGCAGTCACGGGACCGTTTTTTGATTTATCAGGCTTTGTAAACAGCCTTAAGTCGTCCATGAGTATGCTGCTTGCCTTTATCGGCGCTATTTTACTTTACCTCTCCTCCTTTTCTACGTGGCTCTGGTATCAGCTTTTTGAACAAAAGAAATCAGCAAATATATTTGACATGGGAAATAAATCAGGGGAAATGTATATTGGAAAATCAACCTTTATAATTTTTGGAATTATAATACTTATAACAGGACTACTTATGCTTATTATGTCTGCCGATTCCTTTATAAGACCTCTGAGAGCTATTGGTAATTCACAAACAAAACGTACCATTTTAAAATGCATACCCATAATTATAAGCATCATTATATTTATACTGATTTGGAAAAATAACCTGTATGAACAGGCTTACAACAATATTAAAAATCAGATTGATTTTGCAAAAACCATAGGTAGTTCAAATTATACAGGTGGCAGAGGCGCAGGTCCTATTTTATATATTTGCGGAGTAGTTCTCTATACCTTATCAATTTTATTTGAAAAAAAGGAAAACTAAACATAATGAATACAGATAATAACAATCAAAACTATAATAACCAGACTTACAACAATCAGGGTTGCAATAATCAGATTTATAACAGTCAAAACTATAATAACCAAGTCTACGATAATCAGGTTTATAACAGTCAAAACTATAATAACCAAGTCTACGATAATCAGACCTATTACAGCTCCGTAAATTATGAAAATACAGTCTCCGGTATGCCATATAATACAATTTCAACTACAACTAAAAATTATTCCCGGATTTTAAATCCAAGCGCTATTTTTGGGCTTGTTTCATCATTATGTTTAACCTTGGGGCTTTTCTTACCTGCAATGGATTTTTCTCATTTTCATGAGGAGGTTGACATACAGTACAATCTCATAAAAATATGTAAAAACGTAGGACTACTATCAAGCATGTGGATAGGGATTCCTTATGGAATTATAATTGGCATTATCGGAATTTTTTTCCTTTCCTTTATAAAAATACCTGTTCTTAAAATTATACCATGCCTTGTTATTACCGCAATGATTATCCTTATGGTCGCTGATGTAGGAAATATTATAGAATGGGTTACTGATACGCTGGATAAATTTTATAAAAATAATGATATTATTATTAACTTTTCAGAAATAATAAAAAGCTTTTTATCCGGCATATATTTTCTTGCTGCCGGTATTATATTGGGATTTGTAAGCTGCTTCTTTAAGACGCCCCAATAATATTTTTTCGCACTTAAAAACAATTAGAGAACTTTTTTATAAAGTAATAATAAAACTGCCGCACTAAGAATATTTATATTATCATATAAACATTCTTAGTGCGGCAGCTTCATTTTTGTGTGTTCTTCGCGTAAGTAATTACTTCTTCTTAAACACCATATCTACACCCTGTGAATTAAGGGTAATAGTCTTTTCCTTGCTGTCATATGTGCCGGTAATTGTCTGACCGCCATCTTCAATCGTAACAGTATCACCGCTGAACTTAATCTTGGCAGAGCCATTTCCCTGTACTCCCATATCAGCCATATCTGCTGAAAGAGTACATTTGCTTCCCTTAACAGTAAGCTGCATGTCAAGCTTCTGTCCTGACATTGCTTCAAATTCGTCTGCTGTGAAAGTCATTCCCATGGAAGAAACCTCTGAAAGCTCATAAGTACCATTGTACTTTCCGCCTTTCATCAATACAACAACTGCAAGAACTGCAATCACTACAACAGCGACTACAGCGGCTATAATGACTCCTGCCTTGCTTTTCTTAGCAGGCGCAGCAGCAGGTGCTGATGAAAATAATGCATCATTAACTCCGCCTGATTGCTGAGCATCAATCGCATTACCACAAGCAGCGCACCATGTTGAGCCTTCTGGTAACTCTGCTCCACAATTTGGACAATTCATAAATTGAAACCTCTCTTTCATCTTAAAAGTTTATAAATAACAAAAAAATTATAACACACATACTTAAAAATGTATAGTGATAAAGCTAAAAATATTTTAACAAAAATTTTTTAACTTATAATCTTATCTTCAATCTCCTTAACAATATCAGAAATAAACTTTTCCGTGTCCATACTTCCCATATCGCCGTCCTCACCACGCTTTCTGACCGATACTGTCTGTGACTCCTCCTCGTTTGCTCCAATAATCAGCATATAAGGTATTTTTTGAAGTCTTGCCTCCCTGATTTTGTAGCCTATTTTCTCAGCGCGGGCATCCAGCGTTACACGCACACCTGCTGCCTTAAGCTTATCAGCCACACTGGCAGCATAGTCGTGATGCTTATCGGAAATAGGCAGAACACGAACCTGCTCCGGCGCAAGCCACGTAGGAAATGCGCCCGCATACTTTTCAATCAGCCATGCAAGCGTTCTCTCGTAGCAGCCCATTGATGTCCTGTGAATAATATATGGTCTTTTCTTTTCCCCATCCTTATCAATATAGTACATATCAAACTGTTCAGCAATAAACGCATCCCACTGGATTGTAATCATTGTATCTTCCTTGCCATATACATTTTTGGCATTAATATCAACCTTTGGTCCATAAAATGCAGCTTCTCCCACATCCTCTGTAAATGGAATGTTTAACTCATTTAATATATTGCGAATATCCTGTTCCGTCTGCTCCCAAACCTCAGGCTCGCCGATATATTTTTCACTGTTGTCCGGATCCCATTTAGACAAATGATAGGTTACATCCTCCTCAACGCCTAAGGTCTGAAGACAATACTGCGCAAGGGCAATACAATCCTTAAACTCAGAAACCATCTGATCCGGTCTTACAATTAAATGACCCTCTGATATTGTAAACTGACGGACTCTCGTAAGTCCGTGCATTTCTCCGGAGTCCTCATTTCGAAAAAGAGTAGAGGTCTCACCATATCTGCATGGCAGGTCACGATAGGATTTCTGGCTTGCCTTATATACATAGTATTGGAACGGGCAGGTCATAGGACGAAGCGCATAGACCTCCTTGTCAACCTCTTCATCACCTAAAACGAACATTCCTTCCTTATAATGATCCCAATGTCCGGATATTTTGTACAAATCACTTTTTGCCATAAGAGGAGTTTTCGTTCTCATGTAACCACGCTTTTCCTCCTCATCCTCAATCCATCTCTGGAGAGTCTGCATAACCTGTACGCCCTTTGGCATGATAAGAGGAAGTCCCTGACCAATAACGTCAACGGTAGTAAAAAGCTCCAGCTCGCGTCCAAGCTTATTATGGTCTCTTAATTTAATGTTCTCAAGGAACTCAAGTCTTTCATCAAGGTCTGCCTTTTTGGTATAAGCAGTACCATAAATACGTGTCAGCATTTTGTTGTCTGAATTTCCTCTCCAGTATGCACCTGATGATGAGGTAAGCTTAAAATATTTTACAGCCTTTGTATTCATCACATGAGGACCGGCGCAAAGGTCGGTAAAATCTCCCTGTGTGTAAAAGCTTATAACAGCATCCTCCGGAAGGTCATTTATAAGCTCAACCTTGTATGGCTCACCCTTTTCCTCCATAAGCCTTATTGCCTCTGCCCTCGGGAGCGTAAATGTGGTAATATCATCACCCTGCTTTACCAGCTTTTTCATTTCCGCCTCAATTTTGTCAAGCTCCTCCCTTGTGAGGGACGGCATATCAAAATCATAGTAAAAGCCATTGTCAATAGAAGGTCCTATGGTACATTTTGCGTCCGGATAAAGATGCTTTACTGCCTGCGCAAGAACATGGCTTGCAGTGTGCCAGAAGGTCTTTTTTCCCGCCTCATCATTAAATGTAAGAATGTTAAGATTAACGTCTTTATCTATCACTGTTCGAAGGTCAACAACCTCGCCGTCAACCTCGCCTGCGCACGCCACACGCGCCAGACCCTCGCTTATATCAGAAGCTATGTCTATAACTGACATAGGCTGCTGGTATTCCTTTGATGAACCATCCTTTAAAGTAATTATCATTTTATTTTCCTCACTTTCTTTTTCCGGGGGCTGTCATAATTAAGAAATATCTTATAAAAAAGTCCCCGGCATATTATGCCAGGGACGATATATCGCGGTTCCACCCTAGTTCTGAAATGGTTATTAACATTTTTATAAACATTATATCCACATCAGCGCTTAATTAAGATTATAACGTAATCAACGGCTTATATTTTGTATAAGCAGCTCCGAGGTAGTTTTGGGATAAGCGTAATTTGAATTTTCTTTCAGCAGCTTAAAAATTCTCTCTGTTAATCCGTTTTTATCTTACTCGTCTCATCATAGCTTTTAAAATAAAATTTTGTTTGTACAGATTGCTTTCATTTTAAAATCACAAATTTAAAATGTCAAGCACATATTTTTGTAAATATAATACCATATAAATACAATGTGCACATACATACATCAATTTATTCCGTCAATTTCTTCCTTACACTTTTTACCATATGCAAGAAGCTCACGAAGCTTTGACGCATCATTATTTTCCATTGCCTCTTTATATTCATTCATTGATTTTATAAATACATCAATCTCATGTAAAAGGTGTTCCTTATTCTCGAGGAAAAGCTCTGTCCACATATCCTCATTCAGCCATGCAACTCTCGTCAAATCCTTGTAGCTTCCGGCTGAAAAGCCCATATGCTCCCTTGCGGTAGGACTTTTTACATAGGCATTTGAAACAACGTGCGCCATCTGTGATGTAAATGCAATCATAGCGTCATGCTTGTCAGCGGAGCACACGGTAAATTTGCCGAACCTTATTGGTGAGAGCAGTTGCTTTGCCTTATTAATTACAGCTTCATCTTCCTGGCTTTCAGGGACAAGCACCATTGACGCTCCGTCATACATTGTTTTTGTGCTGTATTCCAGACCCGAAAAATGTCTGCCCGCCATGGGATGTCCGCCCACAAATGTAAAGCCATATTCCCTTGCTATGGGAAAGCATTGCCTGCACACATCTCCCTTTATTCCGCAGCAGTCAATAACAAAGGTTTTCCTGTCAATATGCTGCGCCATTTTTCTTATATAATCTATGGCAGCCTTTGGATAAAGAGCAACTAAAATCAAATCGCACTGTCCTATATTTTTATCTGAAAGCTCATCGTCTATAATTTTCTGCTCATATGCATGGTTCATAACCCCACTGTCAATATCAAAGCCAAGACATTTATGCTCGTCATTTTCTGAAAACGCCTTTGCAAATGAGCCTCCGATTAGTCCAAGTCCGACTATTCCAACCGTCATCTAAAACACCTCTTTAAAAAAGACAAATTACTGTTTTTTAAGATAAACAACAACCTTGCGGTATGGCTCGTCACCCTCGCTTCTTGTAGCAACGTATCTGTCATTCTGAAGAGCAGAATGTATAATTCTTCTCTCATAAGGATTCATAGGCTCAAGAGTAAACGGTCTCCTTGTTCTCTTAACCTTAAATGCAATATTTTTAGCAAGATTTTCAAGGGTATCCTTTCTTCTTGAACGGTAATTTTCCGTATCAAGCTTAACTCTTATATATGATTCGCTTTTTTTATTTACATAAAGACTTATAAGATATTGAAGTGAATCCAGTGTCTGTCCGCGTTTTCCTATCAGTATTCCCATATTAGGACCTGAAACGTCAATGTTCATATTAGAGTTTTCTTCATCATAATCTAACTTTACTTCTGCCTCGATATCCATTACGCGGAACAGATTATTTAAATATTCATATATATCATCAATAAATGATTCCTTCTTTTTAGCCTTAATAACCGCAGGCTTGGAACCTATTCCCAAAAATCCGCTTGTTCCCTTTTCTACAACCTCATAGTCAAGCTCCATACTTGCAACTCCAAGCTCCAACGATGCCGCAGTTATGGCTTCATCAACTGTTTTACCTTTGAATTCTTTATATTCCATTGTTTTTTCCTCCATAATAAAAGAAATACACTATTTGTTATCATTATTGTTATTATATCTCTGCATAACGTTTGCCTTTGCAGCAAGACTTCCTTCTCTGTACTTCTTTACTTCTCCGTTATTACTCATCGTATTTGACGTATAATTTTTTAAACTGGTAGAAGCAACTCTGGAAGCAGGCTGTGCGCTGTGACTTTCAGGCTGTCCATAAGCAGCCTCCTGCATTCTTTCCATAAATGATTTCTTTCCCGAAGCCTCTCTCTTTGCATTTTTAATTGCAGCCTTTGCCTTACATTTTTCAAGTATTCTTTCCATGTCGCAATGCTTGAAATAAATGTTTATGCAAAGAGTAGTCAAAAAGCTTATAAGTGAACCTGTAGCCCAGTAAAGTCCCACACCTGCCGGAACGCTTACGCAGACAAAAAACGACATAACAGGGAAGAAATACATCATAAACTTCATTATTTTCATTGTAGCCTGCTGTGTTGGGTCATCACTTTTCTGCTGCGGCGTAACCTTCATGCTCAGAAACTGAAACAATGTTGAAAATACAGGTATTGCAAAGGCAGCCGTCAGCACAAAGCCCGGAACCCTTGACAAATCTATGCCGCCAATAAAATTATACGAATCTTTTATATGTTCAGCATTATTGTTTATTGCATTTACTATTTCTGTATTTCCTGCAAAAATCTCAGTAAACTTGTTCCACGCATCTGAAGGCAGCTTTGCAAGCACGTCAATAAACGTATCAATATTATCCGCATCAAATTTAATTCTTGTTAAAAGACCTGCATATTCTTCAGATTTTTGTAAATCCTGAAATTTTGTTATTGCAGCAGGGTCCGACTTTATTGCATTTGCAATAGGACTGTAATATTCATAAATTCTGTGAACATAAGCAGGTACATTTTGTATAACATTATAAAGAGCAAGGAATATAGGCATCTGAATAAGTGATGTAAGACAGCCTCCTGTCATTCCTACTCCGTATTTACTCTGGATTTTCCTTACCTCATTTTGTTGCCTGAGCAGAGAATCCTGATCCTTTTTTCCCTTATATTTTTTAGTAACCTTATTGATTTCAGGCTGAATATAATTCATTACCTTTGTGGATTTATTCTGCTTAATCAGGGAAGGAAGCAGACATAATCGTATTAACAATGTAAAAAGTATAATTGATGCGCCAATACTGGCTACTCCCATATTGGACATCAATTCATAGATGGCGTTTAGTATAATTCCCAAAAGCTTTGCAATCGGTCTTATAATAAATCCGCCCTGCTGTGTTAAAATCATAATTTCCTCCAATTATGGCACAGGATCATATCCTCCCTTTGAAAATGGATTGCATCTTAATATTCTCCATACCGTAAGCCTTGTTCCCTTGAAAAAACCATATTTCTCATATGCCTCAAGGGCATAGGCGGAACAGGTAGGAGTATATTTGCAACACCCAAATCCTATATAAGGAGAGAGGTATTTTCTATAAAACTTAATTAAAGCAATACAAATTTTTTTCATTCAATCACTTTCTTTTATTTCTAAATGGTGAAGTCTCGCCAAATGCATAAATGCACTTTCAATGTCCCAATATGACTTATCCTTTGCCGCAGCTCTTGCTATAATAACTATATCATATCCTGAAGCAAGTCTTTCTTTATTAAGTCTATAGCTTTCTCTGATTAATCTGGTTATACGATGCCTGACCACACTATTTCCAACTTTTTTACTGACAGAGATTCCAATTTTACTGTATTCTAAGCTGTTGGCTCTTATATACATCACTAAATATTTATTGGCAAACGATTCTCTATGGTTATACACCTTGCCGAACTCTCTGCTGTTTTTTAAAGTAACGATATTTTTCATTTAACTAATCCTTTTAAATGAAATACTGTCTTAATAGGAATAAATTTCCCTAAACGAACGAAAAGGTCACAATAAATTGTGACCTACGCTGACAATCTCTTTCTTCCCTTTGCTCTTCTTGCGGCCAAAACTTTTCTTCCATTCGCTGTGCTCATTCTCTTTCTGAAACCATGAACCTTTGATCTCTGTCTTTTCTTTGGCTGAAATGTCATCTTCATAATAGCTTGTCTCCTTTCCATAAAAATTCCTGTTCTCAAACTGAGAGAACATCAGACCTTATTATATTTAAAAAGCATTATTACGTCAAGAAGTTTTTTACTATTTATTACACATAAAATTATGAAACAATATTTATGTTAATTAAATTTCATCTCATACACACTTATTAACAAATTAAAAATGACGTATTTATTAACAATTGTGAATAAATAAACATAAAATCTACTAGTTATCCACAGGTTAATAACATTTTGTGGATAAAATTATGTAAATTAATTATGGTAAAGTATCTTCTTTGTGGATAATTAATATTCTTACTTGAATTTTTCTTGTAAATTTTGCATTTTTATAGTATATTATAGATAGTTATGCGCTTTTGCTATAAAAGCCTTTTCTAAGTTTGCCGGAGGTTTATTAATGAAGGATTTAATAGAAAGTAAGTGGGAAGATATATTGTCTCTTTTAGAAACACAGTATGACATTTCCTCAATTATGATTAATACGTGGATTAGATCTCTCAAAATATATGAAGTAAAAGATAACACAGTTTATTTTTATGTTGATGAAAAACTAGGAGAAAATGCCGTCAAATTCTTACGAAGAAAAGAATTTGACTTATTTTTGCTGTCTTCCATAAGAGAAACCTTAAACGACAGCAATATAGAAATCATTATAGATGAAAAGAAAAATTTTATATCCGAGGATGAAAAAAAGAATGAGGAACTCAATTCAGATTCTTATAAAGAAGCAATAAGCAGAAGTAATCTGAATCCAAAATATACATTTGAAACATTTATTGTCGGTGATGGAAATAAACATGCCCATGCAACATGTCTTGCAGTTGCCGATATGCCGGCGCAGGATAATTTTAATCCTTTATTTTTGTATGGCAATTCAGGTCTAGGTAAAACACATTTAATGCAGGCAATCGCCCATTACATATTGCAAAAGGATGAGAATATTAATGTTTTATATGTTCCGTCTGAGGTTTTTACCAATGAGATTATTGAAGCCATAAGAAACCATACCACTTCAGATTTCCGGGAGAAATACCGCAAGGTCGATGTTCTTCTTCTGGATGACGTACAATTTTTAATAGGAAAGGAAAGCACTCAGAATGAGTTTTTTCATACCTTTAATTCTCTTTACAACGACAAGAAACAAATTATCCTGTCATCGGACAAGCCTCCGAAGGAGATAAAAACTCTTGACCAGCGTATTATTTCAAGATTTGAGTGTGGCGTTCCTATCGATATTCATGAACCTGATTACGAAACGCGTATGGCAATTTTGCGAAACAAAGCAGAAATGGATCACCTTAAGGGTATTCCGGACGAGGTTTTTTCATATATAGCTGAAAACATTACCACGAATGTGCGTGAGCTTGAAGGCGCTCTCAACAAAATAGGGGTATTCTCCAAGCTCATGAATGAAAGTGTAACCCTTGAAACTGCAAAGGAATCACTGAAGGATATTATTAATAAGGATAATATTGTATCTATTACACCTGAACTTATCGTTAAGACAGTTTCTGAACATATGAACATTTCCGTTGAGGATATATGTTCCAAAAAAAGAAGTCAGGATATTGCTACGGCAAGGCAGATTGTTATGTACCTCTGCCGTAAGTATACGGTTCTTGCCCTTAAATCAATTGGCAATGCAGTTGGTGGAAAGGATCATGCCACCGTTATAAACGGCATTACGAGAACAGAAGAAAGACTGACATCGGATCCTGCATTTAAGGCTACCGTTGATACAATAATTAAAAAGCTTAATCCAAAAAATTAATATGAATCAACTTGTTGTTAATTCATTTATAAACTTATATGTTAATTTGTTGATAATACAATTTAATTTTAAACTGTTAAATTTAACACCTTAAATGAATCCATAATTGATTAACATATATTATTTCAGTTAAACACATTATTTTTATATTGACAAATCCTTTAATTTTAAGTAATTTAAGGCTTTTCAACATATTAACACCTATTAATAATATTAATATTAATTTATTAAATATATATTGCATTTACGCAATCGAAAGGAGTTACATAAAAATGAAGATATCATGTTCAAAAGCTAATCTTCTTGCAGCACTCAATATAGTCTCAAAGGCTGTTTCCACAAAGACAACGATGCCAATACTGGAATGTATTCTTATAGACGTTTATTCTGACAGCATTAAAATGACAGCAAATGATTTGGAGCTGGGAATAGAAACGGTGCTTGACGGAAAGGTCATTGAAATGGGCAGAATCGCCATTGAAGCTAAAATATTTAACGACATTGTAAGAAAGCTTCCTGACAGTGAGGTTACTATAGAATCTACTCCTGATTATAAAACCATTATAAGATGTGAAAAGGCTAAATTTACCCTTTCTTCAAAATCAGGCGAGGATTTTACTGAGCTTCCTGAAATTGAAAAGGAAAAGAAAATTACCATATCACAGTTTACATTAAAGGAAGTAATCAGGCAGACTATTTTTTCAATATCGGACAATGAAAATAATAAGCTTATGACAGGCGAGTTATTTGAAATAAAAAACGGAAAGCTTACCGTAGTTTCTCTTGACGGACACAGAATATCCCTGAGAAACATTAATCTTAAGGAAGCCGGAGATGATGTAAGCGTTGTTGTTCCGGGAAAAACATTAGGGGAATTATATAAGATTATAAACGGTGGAGTAGATGATATGGTAAATATTTATTTCACGGATAATCATATTTTATTTGAGTTTGAAAATACGGTTGTTGTTTCCAGACTTTTTGAGGGTGAATATTATAAAATTGTTAATATGCTTTCCATGGATTATAAAATAAAGGTTGAGGTAAATAATAAGGAGCTTCTTGACTGTATAGACAGAGCGTCTCTGCTTATTAAGGAATCTGACAAGAAGCCTATTATTGTAAGCATAAAGGACGACAATAACATGTACCTTAAGGTTGATACCTTTATGGGATCCATGAACGAAGAAATTGAAATAGACAAAGAGGGAGAGGAAATTATAATAGGTTTTAATCCTAAATTTGTAATGGATGTGCTTAAGGTAATTGATGATGAAAAAATTACTTTATACATGAAGGATTCAAAATCACCTTGTATTATAAGGGATGTAGAAGAAAATTATATTTATGTCGTTCTTCCTGTTAATATAAATGCAGGGGCATATTAATTTAAAATGGAATGAAGTTCCAAGAGGGAGAATTTAAAATGCATATTATTAAGCTTAGAGAAGGAGAAGATTTCATAAAGCTTGGACAGGCTCTTAAGGCAGCGGGACTTGTTGATTCAGGCATTGATGCAAAGGAGGCTATACAGCAGGGGCTTGTTCTCGTTGACGGCGAGGTTGATACAAGACGTGGAAGAAAGCTTTATGACGGAGCAGAGGTAATATATGATGATGAGAAGATAAGCATTCAGAAATAGAATATATTTTCAGAGGAGACAGGAATGTTTATCGATAAACTGGCATTAAATAATTTCAGAAATTATGATGAGGAAGAAATTTCTTTTTCCGAGGGGATTAACATACTTTACGGTGATAATGCCCAAGGGAAAACAAATGTGCTGGAAGCTATATATATGACGGCGACTACAAAATCCCACAGAGGAAACAGGGATAAGGAAATAATACAATTTGGCTCTGATGAAGCTCATATAAGGGCTGATGTTAAAAAAAATGATATAAGCCACCGTATAGATATGCATTTAAGGAAAAATAAAAGCAAGGGCGTTGCCATAGATATGGTTTCGATAAAAAAAAGCATTCAGCTTTTCGGGCTTGTAAATATTGTCCTTTTTTCTCCTGAGGATTTATCAATCATAAAAGAAAGTCCTGCCGAAAGAAGAAGATTTATGGATATGGAGCTCTGTCAGCTCAATAAATTATATTACAGTGATTTGTCATCGTATAATAAAGTGCTTAATCAGAGAAATAATCTTCTTAAGCAAATAGCTTTTAATGAGAAAAGCAGGGATTTGCTGGAGGTCTGGGATGAGCAATTGGTAAAATATGGTATAAAAATTATCTCTTTACGGGATAATTTTATAAATATGATAAATGAGATTATGTGTGATATACATAGCAGTCTTACATCGGGAAAAGAAAAAATAAAAGTCATATATGAAAAAAATACGGATGAAGAAAAATTTTTGGAGGAATTACAAAATAAAAGACAGGTTGATTTGAAATATCAGTCAACGTCAGTAGGTCCGCACAGAGATGATATTATGTTTCTTGTCAATGACATAGATGTAAAAAAATACGGTTCTCAGGGACAACAAAGAACAGCAGCATTATCTCTTAAGCTTGCAGAAATAGAGCTTGTAAAAAAAATAATAAACGACAATCCGATACTTCTTCTGGATGATGTTATGTCAGAGCTTGATTCTACAAGGAGAGATGCGCTTTTATCATATATAAGCAATATTCAGACTATCATTACCTGTACGGGATATGATGATTTTATAAAGGAAAGGCTTAACATAGATAAAATTTACAAGGTTAGCCGGGGTAAAATTAGGGAGGAAATTTATGAGCACGAATAACAGCGAAAATTATGGAGCTGATCAGATTCAGATATTGGAGGGTCTTGAGGCAGTAAGAAAAAGACCGGGTATGTACATTGGAAGTACCTCCTCAAGAGGTCTTCATCATCTTGTATATGAGATTGTTGACAATGCAGTTGACGAGGCGCTTGCAGGTTTTTGTACGGAAATTGACGTAAGTATAAATGAGGATAATTCTGTAACGGTTGTGGATAACGGAAGGGGTATCCCTATCGGAATACATGAAAAGGCAGGTATTCCTGCCGTTGAGGTTGTATTTACAATACTTCACGCCGGCGGTAAGTTCGGCGGTGGAGGATATAAGGTATCAGGTGGTCTTCATGGCGTAGGAGCTTCCGTTGTAAATGCTCTTTCCAACTGGCTGGAGGTTGAAATATCAAGAGACGGCAAGGTTTATAAGCAGCGTTATGAAAGAGGACATGTTGTTTATAAGCTTAAGGAAATAGGAAAGACGGATAAGGTTGGCACAAAGGTTACATTTATGCCGGATGATACTATTTTTGATGATGTTATATTTGATTTTGATACTCTTAAGAGAAGACTCAGGGAGATGGCCTTTCTTACAAAGGGACTTAAAATAAATCTTACAGATAAAAGAGATGAAAATGAGAGAAAGGAAAGCTATCATTATGAGGGCGGCATAAAGGAATTTGTACAGTATCTTAACAGACACAAAACGACCCTTTACGACAAAATAATTTATGTTGAGGGAAATAAAGATGATATTTATGTCGAAGTAGCCTTACAGCATAATGATTCCTACAATGAGGCTACCTTAAGCTTTGTAAATAATATAACGACACCGGAGGGAGGCACGCATCTTACGGGTTTTAAGAGCGCCATAACAAAGGTATTTAATGATTATGCAAGGACAAACAAGCTTATTAAGGAAAAGGAAGAAAATCTTTCGGGAGATGATTTAAGAGAAGGTCTTACAGCTATTGTAAGCATAAAGATTTCCGAGCCGCAGTTTGAGGGACAGACAAAGCAGAAGCTTGGAAATGCTGAGGCGAGAACGGCGGTTGAAACTCTTGTAAATGAGAAGCTTACTTATTTCCTTGAGCAGAATCCGCAGATTGCAAAAATAATAATCAGCAAGGCTGCGCTTGCCCAGAGAGCCAGAATTGCCGCAAGAAAAGCAAGGGATGTTGCAAGAAAAAGCTCCCTTGAAAACAGCATGGCGCTTCCGGGAAAGCTTGCAGACTGTTCGGATAAGGATCCTAAAAACTGCGAGATATATATTGTTGAGGGAGATTCTGCGGGAGGCTCTGCAAAAACTGCCCGCTCAAGGGCAACGCAGGCTATACTTCCTTTAAGAGGAAAAATACTGAATGTTGAGAAAGCAAGAATAGACAGAATACTTGAAAATGCAGAAATAAAAGCTATGATAACTGCTTTCGGAACAGGAATAAGAGAAAATTTCAATATAGAAAAGCTTCGCTATGATAAAATTATTATTATGACGGATGCCGATGTTGACGGCGCTCATATTGCGACGCTTATGCTTACGTTTTTCTTCCGGTTTATGCCTGACCTTATAAGGCAGGGGCATGTTTATCTTGCGCAGCCGCCTCTTTATAAGCTGGAAAAAAACAAAAAGACATGGTATGCCTACAGCGATGATGAGCTTGCCAGGATACTGGATGAGGTCGGAAGGGATAACACTAATAAAATCCAGCGTTACAAGGGACTTGGAGAGATGGATGCAGAGCAGCTCTGGGATACGACCATGGATCCTGAAAAGAGAATACTGCTTAAGGTGTCCATAGATGAGGACAGTGAGTCGGAGCTGGATATTGTTTTCGATACTCTTATGGGTGAAAAGGTTGAGCCAAGACGTGAATTTATAGAGACAAACGCTAAGTTTGTCAAAAATCTTGATATTTAATAAAGGAGAGAAAAAATGGACGATAGTACAATATTTGATAAAATCCATGAAGTGGATTTGAAGAAAACCATGGAAACGTCTTATATAGATTATGCCATGAGTGTTATCGCTGCAAGAGCTCTCCCTGATGTAAGAGATGGTCTTAAGCCGGTACAGAGAAGAATACTTCACTCCATGATGGAGCTTCATAACGGACCTGACAAGCCGCACAGAAAATGTGCCCGTATTGTCGGTGATACAATGGGTAAATATCACCCTCACGGAGACAGCTCCATATATGAGGCTTTGGTTAAGCTTGCTCAGGAATGGTCAACAAGATATCCTCTTGTGGACGGACACGGAAATTTTGGTTCTGTTGACGGTGACGGTGCTGCGGCAATGAGATATACAGAGGCAAGACTTTCCAAGATTTCTACGGAAATGATTGCCGATATTGATATGGATACGGTTGATTTCATTCCGAACTTTGATGAGACGGAACGGGAGCCGGTAGTTTTGCCAAGCCGTTATCCGAATCTTCTCGTAAACGGAACGTCAGGTATTGCCGTTGGTATGGCTACAAATATACCGCCTCACAATTTAAATGAGATAATTAACGCGGTTGTAAAAATAATTGATAACAGGATTCTTGAAGACAGGGATACGGATATAGACGAGATAATGGATATTGTTCAGGGTCCTGATTTTCCTACGGGCGCGCAGATACTCGGTACTTCGGGAATAAATGAGGCATACAGAACCGGGCGCGGAAAAATAAAGGTCAGAGCGGTGACGGATATTGAGCCTATGCCTAATGGAAAGCAAAGAATTGTTGTCACTGAGCTACCATATATGGTAAATAAGGCAAAGCTCATACAAAAGATAGCAGAGCTTGTAAAGGATAAAAAAATTGACGGCATATCAGACCTCAGGGATGAATCCTCAAGGGAGGGCATGAGAATTGTTATTGAGCTTAAGAAGGACTGCAATGCAAATATTCTTCTTAACCAACTCTTTAAGCATACCCAGATGCAGGACACATTTGGCGTTATTATGCTTGCCCTTGTAAATAATGAGCCGAGGGTGCTGAATCTTCTTGAAATGCTTACATATTATCTTAAGCATCAGGAGGAGGTTGTCACAAGAAGAACAAAGTATGAGTTGAATAAGGCTGAGGCAAGGGCTCATATCGTTGAGGGACTTCTTATTGCCCTCGATAACATTGATGAGGTTATAAAGCTTATAAGAGCTGCAAAGACAGTTGCTGATGCAAAGCTTGCCCTTATTGAAAGATTTGGTCTTTCAGACGCGCAGGCATCCGCAATTGTAGATATGAGACTTCGTGTGCTTACAGGTCTGGAAAGAGAAAAGCTTGAAAACGAGTACAGGGAGCTTATGGAAAGAATTGCAGAGCTGAAAGCAATTCTTGCAGACGAGAAGAAGCTTCTCGGTGTCATAAAAGAGGAAATTCTTATAATCGCAACAAAATACGGAGATAAGAGAAGAACTTCAATTGGAATTGATGTTGAGGACGATATAACGGTAGAGGACCTTATCAAGAAGGAAAATATAGTTGTTGCCATGACAAAGCTTGGATATATCAAGAGAATGACGGTAAATAACTTTAAGAGCCAGAACAGAGGCGGTAAGGGAATAAAGGGAATGCAGACCATAGACGAGGATTTCATAGAGGATTTGTTTATGACCACAACCCACCACTATATTATGTTCTTTACAAATATGGGAAAGGTGTACAGACTGAAGGCCTATGAAATTCCTGAGGCAAGCAGAACTGCAAGGGGAACTGCAATTATAAATCTCTTACAGCTTCAGCCGGATGAAAAGATAACCGCCGTTATTCCAATCAGGAAGTATGTTGAGGGAAGATATCTTTTCATGTGTACAAAAAATGGTATTGTGAAAAAGACACGTATCACGGAATATTCAAATGTGAGAAAGTCGGGACTTGCTGCCATAACCTTAAAGGAAAATGATGAGCTTATTGAGGTTAAGGCTACAAATAATACAAAGGATATCATTCTTGTCACAAAGCATGGAATGTGTATAAGGTTTAATGAGAGAGATGTAAGAAGTACGGGAAGAACCTCAATGGGCGTTATAGGTATGAATGTTTCCGGCGGTGATGAAATAATCGGAATGCAGCTTGACACCCAGGGAGAGGCGCTTTTGCTTGTGTCTGAGAAGGGTCTCGGAAAAAGAACGCTCATGAAGGAATTTACGCCTCAGAGACGTGGCGGAAAGGGAGTTAAGTGTTATAAGATTAATGAGCGTTCCGGTAATGTTGTAGGCTTTAAGGCGGTAAATGAAGACAACGAAATTATGATTATTACAAATCAGGGAATTGTCATAAGAATACTTTGTAAGGATATATCAACCCTTGGACGTATCACTACCGGCGTCAAGCTTATCAACATGGATACGGAGAATGATATAATTGTTGCAAGCATAGCAAAGGTAAGACAAAAGTCAGCGGATGAGTCCGAGTCACTGATTGCAATGGAGCAGGAGATGGAGGAAGCTGACAATGAGGAAACAAATGTTGAGGATACTGATTCAGAGGAAACGGATAACGTTGATTAGGCAATTGTGAAACACAGCGATAAGCGTGCCATGCGTTGATATGTCTGTATTACGCAACGGACGTTTGAAAAGGCATGGTTTTGCAATTGACTGGGTATTAATAGACAAAAGGAGGAACAAATTATGTCAGGTGAGGACTTAAAAGAGGGCTTAGAGGGACTAAGCAAAATTGACGGTTTTTCCGGTGTATTGTTTGATGCAGCGTATTGGATTGCCGTTGTATTTGTCGTCCTTTTTGTGGCATATATTTTTGCGGCGATTGTGTGTTACGTGAACAGGCGCCGGAGAGGAATACCAAATAATGATGATGATTTTCTTGATGACTAGAAGATAGTAGTAAAACGGGCAGCATATGCAAATTCTGTCAATAAAATTAAAATCGTTTGAAGACGTCGGTACTTAGGTGACGTATGTCCTGAGGTGTCTGCGAAGCAGACAGAGTCCTGAGGACAAGTGCTATTGTGCAATAGTACCGTTACGTCGGAGATGAGCGAAAGCGTATTTTAATTTTATTGATGGAATTTCTGAATGCTGCCCATTTCTAAAATATTTTTAAGAAAGCTGAGGGTTATTTATCATGAGAACCTTAAACACGGATGTCATAATAAGCGCTGTTAAGGATATGTGCATAAGCGCTAATTTGTATCTTGCAGATGATATGAAAAAAAAGCTTGAGGAGGCTGCAATTGAGGAAGATAGTCCCCTTGGAAAACAGATTTTGGAACAGCTTATGGAAAACCTTGATATAGCGGCAGAGGATAAAATACCGATTTGTCAGGATACAGGTATGGCTGTTTTTTTTGTGAATGTTGGTCAGGATTTGCACATTGAGGGATTAAAATTAACGGATGCAATAAACGAGGGCGTCAGACAGGGTTACAAGGAAGGATATCTCAGAAAGTCCGTTGTGTCAGATCCGTTGATTAGAACGAATACAGGAGATAATACGCCTGCAATTATACATTATGATATTGTGGAGGGAGATAAGCTTGAAATTACCATTGCTCCCAAAGGCTTTGGAAGCGAGAATATGAGTAAGGTATATATGCTGAAGCCGTCGGATGGTGAGGAGGGGGTAAAAGCCTCTGTTCTGGATGCAGTTAAAAATGCAGGACCAAATGCATGTCCCCCTTTGGTTGTGGGAGTAGGACTTGGAGGAGATTTTGAGCTTGCGGCAAAAATGGCGAAAAAGGCGCTTACAAGAGAGGCAGGCTCACATTCAAAGCATGAGCATATTGCAAAAATAGAGGAGGAGCTGCTGAAGGAAATCAACAGTACGGGAATAGGGCCGGGTGGTCTGGGCGGAAAAATTACCGCGCTTGCGGTAAACATAGAATCTCACGCAACCCATATAGCAGGAATGCCTCTTGCCGTAAATATGTGCTGTCATGTAAACAGGCACTTGACAAGAGTTTTATAGACAGATAAAAGTATTTTACTCTTTTGTTTTTTGGAAAAAACATATATATATTGTGTTTAGAGAATATATGGGAGGGCAACATGAATAAACATATTAAAGTACCTTTTTCAAAGGATGAGCTTGCAAACCTTGAAGCGGGAGATTACGTGTACATAAGCGGAACTATATACAGCGCAAGAGATGCCGCGCACAAAAGAATGTATGATGCAATCAATGCATCGGAATATAAGCATGAGGACGGAAAAGTATTATTTGATAAAAATATTTTGCCATTGGATTTGACCAATAATGTTATATATTATTTAGGTCCCACGCCGGCAAGGGAGGGGCAGGTAATAGGCTCGGCGGGACCCACAACAAGCAGCCGTATGGATAAGTATACGCCATTGCTTCTTGAAAAGGGTTTAAGGGGCATGATAGGAAAGGGTAAGAGAAGCAAAGAGGTTATAGATGCCATAGTGGAAAATAAGGCGGTATATTTTGCGGCGGTGGGAGGCGCAGGCGCTTTGCTTTCAAAATGCATAAAAAAGGCTGAAGTGATTGCATATGACGATTTGGGAACAGAAGCCATAAGAAAAATGGAGGTTGAAGAATTTCCTGCCATAGTTGTCGCAGATTCTAAAGGCAATAATTTGTATGATACCGCTGTTGACAATTATTTCAAAAGGATAAATTAACTTGATTAATATTTATAAGAGATGTATACTTATTTAGTATGATTATAGAAAGGTTTTTGACGTTGATTTTTAAAGGAGGATTATATGAGCAAGATATGTTGCGGAGTTACTTACTCAGATGAAGACAAGGTATGCCGCGTTTGTGGAAAAAGCCTTGAAGTTGATGAGGAAAAAACAGTGTTGATTAATACAACGCCTGATTTTGCCAAAGCAGATGAAGGAGAGCCTTCTGACTCTACGGAGGAATTAAAAGGAACAGCAGAACCTATAAAGCCGCAGGAGGCTGAAGGGAAAGATGATGAATCAACATCTGAGGGTGGAGCAAAGCCTGAAGAAGCCGTAAATACAGAGGAGCCTGCAAAGGCAGAAGAAGATGACGAGCCAAGCACTTCCATACTTACAGCAGATATGATGGGACCTATAAAGCACCCTGAAAATGAAGTAAACGGACAAAATCCAATGGCCGGACCAATGGGCCAGCCGCCAATACCTCCAATGGGCCAGCCGGTGGGACCGCAGGGACAACCGATGATGGGACAGCCAAACCGCCCGATGGGACCACAGGGACAACCAATGATGGGACAGCCAAATCAGCCGGTGGGACCGCAGGGACAACCAATGATGGGACAGCCAAACCGTCCGATGGGACCGCAGGGACAACCGATGATGGGGCAGCCAAACCAGCCGATGGGACCGCAAGGTCAGCCGATGATGGGACAGCCAAACCGCCCGATGGGACCGCAGGGACAACCGATGATGGGGCAGCCAATGGGACCACAGGGACAACCGATGATGGGACAGCCAAACCGCCCGATGGGACCACAGGGACAACCGATGATGGGACAACAGCCGACGAAACCTCCAAAGCCGCCTAAGTCTCCTGAAGCAAAAGAAAAGGCTGCGAAGATTTGTGGAATAACATCTCTTTCTGTTTCAATTGCAGGACTTATAGCAGTGCTTGTGTTGTTGTTTATGTTTGTCATAAAAGCAGATTATAAAAAGTTTGAAGGCGAAGCAGATAAAGGCTTTAATAATCCGGATACAAATATATCTACAATAAGTGACGCAACAGAAGGAGAGGAGGAATAGATATGAAAAATAAAAAATGGATGACAGTTACTATTGCTTCTCTTGTATTGATTATCATTGAGGTAATCTTATTGTTTGTTCTTATTCTTCCGGGAAAGAAAGTTAATGATGTTTTCAAGGAGCTTGAAAATGGAAATGGAAGAAAAGCAGACCGGATATTAGATGAACTGTCCGACAGCGGTGAGGATAAGGTTAAGGATCATATGGATGATTTTGCTACATATCAATGTAATCAATATCTTGACGGCAAAATAACATATGAAAAATTAGATAAAACTTTAAGCGCAATAAATGAATTAGATGATTATTATCAATTTTCCCGTACATATTATTCCTATGTTGCCTCTAAGGAAATTTTAAAGCTTTATGAGCAGGGGTATACGGAATATAAGACGAATGGGGAAACATCGTTATATGACAGCTTAGAAGATCAAAGTGAGGATATATATTACGGCTTATATGATACGGATAATGTTGATGAGGAGCTTAAAGCATATTTAGAGGAAAAGTATAACAGTTTTCTTAATGGTAATCTTTCCTTTGAAGACATGCAGGCATATGTATATGTGGCAGAGGATTTCTTTGGAGGTGATGCTCTTTCTTATGCATATGATATAGATTCCGATCTTTATATGATTGAATCATATCAGGAGGATTATGACACAGCTAAGGAATATTACGACAACAAGCAGTATTTTGAGACAATTGAGAAATGCGACAGCGTATATATCGATGAGAATGATACCACCGGATTTTATGATAAATTCCAAGCTTTGAGACAGGATGCATATGATGAGGGAAAAACATATTATGTTAAACAGGCAGAGGATTGCGCAAATTCCGGAGATTATGCCACTGCAAGGGAAATAATCGCACAGATAAAGGAAGTTTATGGTACAGAGGTAGATGTATCCGCAGTTGAAGCGCTCATGAAGGATCCTTGGATGGACGCATATGCCCAATATGTGGAAAATGTTACGGAAAATCTCAAGACAGATGCAGCTACCGGTGTAAAAATAGGAAATTGTGATGATACATCAACAATAAATGTGGATGATTATATTCCGGAGGAATTATATCTTTATGATTTTGATGGAAACGGAACACCGGAAATGCTTCTGACATACGATACATATGCATGGATTATCGGTTTTGATGGTACAAACGCAGTTCTTACGGGATTTGTCCAGGCAGCAACATTTTGTGATGTGCCGTATTTCGTAACAATACCTATGCTTATGCCGGAAAACCATTCAGGCTATGCGCTTTTAGAGTTTAGCAATAATGCATGGAATGTTGTTACATACTATTATGCGGCTGATGACGGAAGCAGATTTGAGGTTGACGGAGCAGAGGTATCTTACGATGAGTGTTCTGCAAAGCATGACGAGATAGCAGGATATGAAAATAAGGATATAAAGATTAATTATGGTGACTTTATTGAGAATTACGAGGATGTAATTTATAATTACACAGGCGAATAATATAATCAAATAAAATTACAGAATTGTTCCTGTAAGAAAGCTTCATAATGATAACAAGGAGTCTTGCGCTAATGTGTTTGTGCATGGTGCGATGCTCCTTGTTTTATTCCTGCGAAAAATGTTTAAATTTTGCCGTAAGTTTTATTGGTAAGTCTGAATAAAATATTGACAAATAAGGAATAATTTGCTATTATAGTCAAGCGTGTTGACATGGCAAAGGCTACTGTGAATACACAATATTTGTAAATCAGATTAAATATTTTGATCTAATTTAGGCATTTGGAGATGTACTCAAGTGGCTGAAGAGGCGCCCCTGCTAAGGGTGTAGGTCGTTCACGCGGCGCGAGGGTTCAAATCCCTCCATCTCCGTTTATAATTTTATATTCCTCGATAGCTCAATGGTA
>DKZK01000049.1:0-139 GCA_002493625.1 Lachnospiraceae bacterium UBA7076
ATTGTTGATTGCAGGTATCATTACAATCAGCGTATGTGGTATTATAATTTTTTGCGCAGTATATAAATCTTATCAACGAGAAAAAAGAGAACAGCAGGAAAGGATGGAAGCCATGCATCGCCAAGAATTAAAACACATA
>DKZK01000049.1:498-5119 GCA_002493625.1 Lachnospiraceae bacterium UBA7076
GAATTTGATACCAAATATGTGATTATGCAGGTTGCATTATATAATGAGTGTATTGACAGAGGGGTACAAGAGGGAGAGAAAATATCAGACTATATGGAGGTTCAGGAAGAATTTGATGATTATATGAGCGGAAGAAAAACATGGGATGAATGTAGAGTAATAAACATGCTGTATGATTTTGAGAAAGCAGAGCATTGCTATAATGAAAAAAGAGGAATATCATATAGCTATTCTTATTATTATACGTTAATTAATAATGAATTAGGTAAAGAAGGTAAGAGTATTAACTATAGAGATTATTCATATGATGAGGTTGAAGCAGCATCCAAGATAGCGGCAAAAAAATGGTGTGATTATATGGAAGGTAAATAAGGAATATCTGCTGAAATTGTACCAATCTGAATAAATTTAAATTGTGCCAACTTGGATAGTATAAAGTGCCAACTTGAATAGTATAAAGCATCTTGAATTTTGCATATTTTTAAGATATTATAGTCATATGTGGAAAGTGGAAATGACTGTATGACAGACCCGCTCCACCTACATGGAATTAAAAAGGAGGAGAAAAAAATGGGCAACAATCCTTATTCAGGAACACAAACAGAAAAAAATCTTGAAGCTGCGTTCGCAGGAGAGTCACAGGCAAGGAACAAGTATACATATTTTGCATCCGTAGCGAAAAAGGAAGGTTATGAACAGATATCGGCACTGTTTTTAAAGACTGCCGACAATGAAAAGGAACATGCAAAAATGTGGTTCAAGGAGCTGAAAGGCATAGGCGATACTGCTGCCAACCTTGAGGCTGCCGCCGGCGGCGAGAATTATGAGTGGACGGATATGTACGAGGGCTTTGCAAAGACAGCTGAGGAAGAAGGCTTCCTTGAGCTGGCTGAGAAATTCCGCATGGTGGCGGAAATTGAAAAGCACCATGAGGAGCGTTATCGTGCATTACTCAAAAATGTGGAAACTGCCGCCGTATTTGAAAAGAGTGAAGTCAAAGTATGGGAGTGCAGAAATTGCGGACATATCATTGTGGGAACAAAAGCGCCGGAGGTTTGCCCGGTATGCGCCCATCCCCAGAGTTATTTTGAGGTTCAGGCGGAAAACTATTAAAAGCATAGGAAAATTAAGCGGCAGGGAAGGTCCGGAACTGTCGGGTCTACATATGAAACGATTTCTCAATGCGATTTTGCATTTCGTCATACTGGACGTACATTCTCTGCACGCTGTTTTCCAACAAATAATAATGCATGATGTAAGGGACGAGCAAGATAAGTATTGCGAGGGTGAGCGCAAGAATTATTATGCTTCCTGTAAAATTAAGATACAAAATACATATGATTGCGGCAATTGCAAACAACGCCATGACAATAAGATGCACCTGCCGTTCATGGGCAAAAAAAGCAATCTGCACAAGATGCTTTTTGGATTCCTTTTCCCAGTCAGCATCCTCCTGTTCCAAAAGCCCGTCAATATAGGCGAGATATGCAAGTATTCTTTTTTTCATAAAAAACAACTCCATTTCATATAAAAAATAGTATAAGGAAAAACTTTACATAGTTATCAAAACTTATCATATAGAAATATATCGAATTTAGTGCTATACTGTCAATATCTTATATACATACTTTGGAGGATAAATATGTCAGATAACAATAATAATAACAATAATGAGGAGGAGTACGAATCTTACTGTTACCTGTGCAGACGCTCAGAAACAGTAACCGGACCTCAGATTAAACTGCCAAACAACATAAGTGTCTGTAAGGACTGTATGCAGAAAAGCTTTGATACATTTGGGGATCATCCGTTACAATTTCTTGACTTTGCCAAGATGCCGAACATCAATCTGTCACAGTTTATGAACTTTGATGATATGTTTAATTCAAAAAAGGTAAAGAAGAAAAAGAAAGATAAACCGGAGCAGGAGGAAAAACTACCTGAGCTTTCATTGGAAAATATTCCCGCGCCGCATAAAATTAAGGCAATGCTGGATGATTTTGTGGTGGGGCAGGAATATGCAAAAAAAGCAATATCCGTTGCGGTATATAATCACTATAAGAGAGTAATTACAAATACAATGGATGATATAGAGATAGAAAAATCAAACATGCTTATGCTGGGACCTACCGGTTGCGGAAAAACCTATCTTGTAAAAACCGTTGCAAGACTTTTGAATGTTCCTCTTGCAATTACGGACGCTACCACTCTTACGGAAGCAGGCTATGTGGGGGATGACGTGGAGAGCATTTTGTCAAGGCTGCTTGCCGTTGCCGACAATGATGTGGAGAAGGCTGAGCGCGGCATCGTATTTATAGACGAGATAGATAAAATTGCAAAGAAGAAGGAAACCCATACAAGAGATGTAAGCGGTGAGGCTGTACAGCAGGGTCTTTTAAGGATGCTTGAGGGCGCGGAAATTGAAGTGCCTGTAGGCGCAGGAAGTAAAAATCCGCTTGTTCCGATGGAGACAATAAATACAAAAAACATATTGTTTATTTGCGGAGGTGCATTCCCTGAGATAGAGGATATTATAAAACGCCGTCTTTCCAAGCAGTCGTCAATGGGCTTTAATGCGGAGCTTAAGGATAAGTATGATAATAATGACAATATTATAAAGGAGGTCACATTGGAGGACCTTCGTGAATTTGGAATGATACCTGAGTTTTTGGGACGTCTTCCTGTCATGTTTACGCTGGACGCTCTTGACAAGGATATGTACATAAAGATATTAAAGGAGCCTAAAAATGCTATTTTAAAGCAGTATAAAAAGCTGCTTGCCCTTGATGAGGTTGACCTTTGCTTTGACGATTCGGCATACGAGGAAATCGCGCAGCTTGCAATGGAAAAGAAAACCGGAGCCAGAGCTTTGAGGGCGATTATAGAAAAATTCATGCTTGATATTATGTATGAAATTCCAAGAGACGACAGTATAGGCAGAGTAACCATAACAGGAGATTATATTAAGGGCAAGGGTGCGCCCGTTATTGAGCTTAGGGGAACAAATATTTAATGAAAACTGCTGTTATTGCCCACAGAGGCGCTTCCGGCTTGGCCGGACATGAAAATACGCTTGAGGCATTTGAAACTGCTATCAGGATTGGCTCGGATTACGTTGAATTTGACGTGAGGAAAACCGCTGACGGCTGGCTTGTGGTATTTCATGATTCCAAAATTGAAGATGTGTCTATAGCAGAAATAACATATGGCAGGCTTTGTGAAATAACAGCAAAGCTTGGATATACGGTTCCGCTTCTTAAGGACGTGCTTAAGTGTTGTCAGGGTAAAATAAAGCTTGACATAGAGCTTAAGGAGGCAGGCTACGAGAGAACTGTAGTTGATATGGTAAAGAGCATGTTCGGCTATGGCGATTTTGTTATGAAGTCATTTTCAGATGTGGCGATAACACATATAAAAAAGTATGATAAAAATATAAAAACGGGACTGCTTGTAGGCAGAAAACATATACCTGTGAGCGCATGGGCAGACGAGGTATTTCCCATGAGACGGCTTGTGGCATGTCATGCGGATTTTGTAGCGCCCCATTATGCACTGTGTTCAAGGGCATATGTCAATTATATGCACAGACATGGTTTAAAGGTATTTGTATGGACCGTCAATTCACCAAAGGCAATCAAAAGATGTCTGTGGTATAATGTGGACGCAGTTATAACGGACAGATCGGATTTGGCGAAAAAAATAATGAAAGTACGGCACCGTAAGGAGGGAAAAAAATGAAATATAAGGTTGGATTTATAGGATGCGGAAATATGGCATCTGCAATTATCGGAGGACTTAAAAAAAATGCAGATATAGCTGCCGGTGAGATTATTGTGGCAGATGCACTGGAGGGGGCGCTTGAAAAAGCAAAATCGGAGCTTGGGGTTGATACAGGGGATAACAAAATCGTTGCCGCAGCCTCAGACATACTTTTCTTATCGGTAAAGCCCCAGTATTATGAGGATGTTATCAATGAGATAAAGAATGTCATTCCTGTAAATCAGGTTATTATTACAATTGCTCCGGGAAAAACACTTAAGTGGCTTGGCGAAAGACTTGGCTCTGACAAAAAAATAATAAGAACAATGCCTAACACGCCTGCCCTTGTGGGAGAAGGAATTACGGGAGTATGCAAAAATGAAAATGTCACGGATGAAGAATTTTCCTATGCGATGTCGCTGTTATCAAGCTTCGGCATGGCGGAGGCAATAGACGAAACACTTATGGATGTGTGCGTTTCCGTAAGCGGAAGCTCGCCTGCATATGTATTCATGTTTATTGAAGCTATGGCAGATGCTGCCGTCGCGGACGGAATGCCAAGAGCTTCCGCCTACAAATTTGCTGCGCAGGCAGTTCTCGGAAGCGCAAAAATGGTTCTTGAAACGGGAAAGCATCCGGGCGAGTTAAAGGATATGGTATGCTCGCCTGCGGGAACTACCATAGAAGCAGTGAGAGTTCTTGAGGAAAAGGGCTTCAGAAGCGCAGTAATTGAGGCGATGAAGGCGTGTACAAAAAAGGCTAAGGGCTTCTCGTAACATCGTTTAAGAATCTCGGTACTAAAAATGAGGCTGCCGCAATAAGGATTCTAATTCTCTTTTATTATGCATTTTAAACAAAGAAC
>DKZK01000026.1 GCA_002493625.1 Lachnospiraceae bacterium UBA7076
CGTCGCTCGAAAAACCTTGATTTTTCAGTGTTTTCAAAAGTATCGTTATCTAACGTCAGCTTTCATTCTTCCTGTTTTCTCATCCTTTTTTGGCTCAAGGCTTACAAGCTTCACCTTTTCAAGGCAGCCCTTTTTATCCTTTATAAATTCCTTTACCGTTGTCTGATATACTCTCGGGTCGCTGCCAAATACGGCGATTGCCTCCTGCTGACCGTAATCAGTTTTAAGCACCCGCGGCCACTCAGGCCAAGGGTTTACCGCCGTTCTTTCCTCTGACGGCATAGGCATCATTTCAAGCTGCGTTACTGATTTTGCGCCCTGTCTTATGGCAGTTCCCACACAGTCATTTCCCGTATCACCGCCGCCTATTACTATGACATTTTTATCCTTGGCTGATATAGCTTTTCCGTCCTTAAGCTCTGAATCAAGCAGGCTCTTTGTGACTGATGAAAGGTAATCTACCGCAAAATATATTCCCTTTGCATCCCTTCCCTCCGCATTTATGTCTCTTGGATTTGAGGCGCCGCATGCAAGCACAACCGCATCAAACCGGTTTGTAAGCTCCTTTGCGGTTATGTCCTTTCCGACGTTTACACCTGTCTTAAATGTAATGCCTTCCTCCTCCATAATTGCAATTCTTCTGTCAATTACGCTTTTATCAAGCTTCATGTTCGGTATTCCGTATCTGAGAAGTCCGCCAACCCTGTCGGAGCGTTCAAATACCGTAACCAGATGTCCTCTTTTGTTAAGCTGCATGGCAGCCGCAAGCCCTGACGGGCCGCTTCCAACCACCGCAACGGTCTTTCCCGTTCTTACCTTAGGCGGATTTGCCGCAACCCAGCCCTCCGCAAATGCATTTTCAATGATGGCTCTCTCATTTTCCTTTGTCTCCACAGGCTCCTCATGGAGATTGTGGGTACATGCAGCCTCGCAGAGCGCAGGACATACACGACAGGTAAACTCAGGAAAATTGTTCGTCTTTGTAAGGCGCTCGTATGCCTGCTTCCAATTTCCGCCGCACACAAGGTTGTTTGTCTCAGGCACAAGATTATTAAGCGGACAGCCGGAAACCATACCGTTAATTATCTGTCCGTTCTGGCAGAACGGAACGCCGCATGCCATACATCTTTCACCCTGCTCCTTTTGCCTTTCAAGTGAAACAGGGGTGTGAAATTCGTTGAAATGCTTTATTCTCTTTAAAGGTTCTTCAAATTTTGATACATTTTCCATTCTTTTATTCCCCCTTCTTCTCACCTGAAAAGCTCTCGTAAAATGCTTCCATCTGCGCCTGCTCCTTGCTCATCCCCTTTTCCTCAAGCTTGGAGGAAAGGGCAATCATCTTCTTATAGTCATTTGGAATGATTTTCTTAAATTTATGGATATACTCATCCCAGGCGTCAAGGATGCGCCTTCCGATCTCGGAGCCCGTTATCTCCACATGCTCCTCAATCAGCATTTTAAGCTCCTGAATGTCGTATTTATTTTCAAGCTTCTCAATGGAAATCATATCCTTGTTCAGGTTTCTGTAAAGGTGGTTATCCTCATCCAGAACGTAGGCGATACCGCCGCTCATGCCTGCAGCAAAGTTCTTGCCGGTCTTGCCGAGAACAACAACACGACCTCCCGTCATGTACTCACAGCCATGCTCGCCAACGCCCTCAACAACCGCATAAGCGCCTGAGTTTCGCACTGCAAAACGCTCTCCTGCAACGCCGTTTATAAATACCTTTCCGCTTGTAGCGCCGTAAAGCGCAACATTTCCGGCAATGATATTTTCCTCCGCCTTATAGCCTCTGTTTTTCGACGGGAATACCGCAAGCTTTCCGCCTGAAAGTCCCTTGCCGAAATAATCGTTTGTGTCGCCGCAAAGCAAAAGGGTAAGTCCTGACGGAATAAATGCACCAAAGCTCTGTCCTCCTGCACCCGTACAGTTTATTGTAATCGTGTCCTCTGGAAGTCCCTGCTTGTGGTTTCTTGTAATCTCTGCTCCGAAAATTGTGCCGAAGGCTCTGTCAGTATTTCCTACCTTTATATCAAGGGAAGCCTTTTTGCCCGCCTTAACTGCGCTGCCAAGCTTTGCAAGAAGCACCTTCTCGTCTAGGGTCTTTTCAAGCTCAAAATCGTATACAAGCTCCTTGTTAAATGTGACATTTTCGCAGGCTTCTCCATACGGATTTTCAAGTATCTCGCTTAAATCCATTTTATGCGCCATGGAAAGTGACGAATTTTCCTTTACCTTTAGCAGGTCGGAGCGTCCAACCATCTCGTCAATGGTTTTTACGCCAAGCTTAGCCATATACTCACGAAGCTCTCTTGCTATAAATCTCATAAAGTTTTCAACATACTCAGGCTTTCCCTTAAAGCGCTTTCTAAGCTCAGGGTTCTGGGTTGCCACGCCCACAGGGCATGTGTCAAGATTACATACCCGCATCATAATACAGCCCATTGTTACAAGTGGAGCCGTTGCAAATCCAAACTCCTCCGCTCCTAAGAGTGCCGCTATTGCAACATCACGTCCGCTCATAAGCTTTCCGTCCGTCTCAATTCTGACCCTGTTTCTAAGACCATTTTTAATAAGGGTCTGATGTGTTTCCGCAAGTCCCATCTCCCATGGAAGTCCTGCGTTGTGGATGGAGCTTTCCGGCGCTGCTCCCGTTCCTCCGTCGTAGCCTGATATAAGAATAACCTGAGCGCCCGCCTTTGCAACACCTGCCGCAACGGTGCCTACGCCTGCCTCCGACACAAGCTTAACAGAAATGTCCGCATTTTTATTTGCATTTTTCAAGTCGTAAATAAGCTCTGCCAAATCCTCTATGGAGTAAATGTCATGGTGCGGTGGGGGTGATATAAGACTTACGCCCGGCGTTGAATGTCTCGTCTTTGCAATCCACGGGTAAACCTTCTTTGCAGGAAGATGTCCTCCCTCTCCCGGCTTTGCGCCCTGTGCCATCTTTATCTGAATTTCCTTTGCGCTGACAAGGTATCTGCTCGTTACGCCAAATCTTCCCGATGCCACCTGCTTTATTGCGGAGCATCTGTCTACCTTGCTTCCTGAGGAATCAAGTCTTTCATCGCTCTCTCCGCCCTCACCTGTGTTTGATTTTCCGTGAAGATTGTTCATGGCAATTGCAAGGGTTTCATGGGCTTCCTCAGAAATTGAGCCGTAGGACATTGCTCCCGTCTTAAATCTTTTTACGATTTCGTCCTCACTCTCAACCTCATCAATGGAAATACCGGTTTCAGGGTAATCAAAGTCCATCATGCTTCTTAAATATCCGCTTTCCTCCCTGTCAATCAGCTCGCTGTACTGCTTATACAAACCGTAATTTCCCGTCCACGTTGCCTGCTGAAGCATATGTATCGTCTGGGGATTATATCGATGCTCCTCGCCGCCGCTTCTTCTCTTGTGCTTTCCCAAGCTGTCAAGGGTAAGGTCAGTCTCAAGACCAAGGGGGTCAAATGCCTTGGTATGTCTTGCATCGACCTGCTTCTCAATATCATCCATGTCTATGCCGCCCACACGGCTAACCGTTCCGTTAAAATATGTATCAACAACCTCCTTTGAAATACCGATTGCCTCAAATATTTTTGCTCCCTGATAGGACTGTATTGTGGAAATACCCATTTTTGAAGCTATTTTTACAATACCGTGCAGCACTGCGTCATTGTAATCCGACACCGCTGCATAATAATCCTTGTCGAGGAGATTTTCATCTATAAGCTCCTTTATTGTGTCCTGCGCAAGATAAGGATTTACCGCAACTGCGCCGTAGCCTAAAAGGGTTGCGAAATGATGTACCTCCCTCGGCTCACCCGACTCTAAAATAAGCGCAAGGGACGTCTGCTTCTTTGTATTTACAAGGTGCTGGTGTACTGCCGAAACTGCAAGGAGCGACGGAATCGGCACATGATTTTCGTCAACGCCCCTGTCGGAAAGCACAACAATGTTTGCCCCATCCTTATATGCCTTGTCAACCTGAACAAAAAGCCTGTCTATGGCTCTTACAAGCCTTGTGCTCTTGTAATATGTAATCGGGATAACCGCAACCTTAAATCCCGCTCTGTCCATATTTTTAATTTTTAACATATCCGTATTTGTAAGTATTGGATTTTCAATCTTAAGCACCTGACAGTTTTCCGCCTTCTCCTCAAGAAGATTTCCCTGCTTGCCTACATATACGGTCGTGCTTGTCACAATCTCCTCCCTTATTGCGTCAATCGGCGGATTTGTAACCTGCGCAAAAAGCTGTTTAAAATAATCAAATAAGAGATGTCCCTTATCGGAAAGGGCTGCAAGCGGAGTGTCAACACCCATCGCAGCAATTGCCTCGCCTCCGTTAAGCGCCATATTGTAAATGGAATTTCTGTATTCCTCATATGTGTAGCCAAATGCCTTCTGGAGCTTTTTCTGCATCTTTTCATCATAGGACTCAATTCTTTTATTTGGTATTTTCAAATCCTTCAAGTGAAGAAGATTGCTGTCAAGCCACTCGCCGTAAGGCTGCTTTGTGGTATATCTCTCCTTAAGCTCCTCATCCTGAAGTATTTTACCGTTTACGGTATCAATGAGAAGCATTTTTCCGGGATGAAGGCGCTCCTTGAGAACAATCTCCTCCTCAGGCACCTCAAGCACGCCTACCTCGGAGGCAAGTATGACGTCCCCGTTTTTAAGAACATAATATCTGGAAGGGCGAAGACCGTTTCTGTCCAAAACGGCTCCAACCAAATCTCCGTCTGAAAATACGATGGAGGCCGGTCCGTCCCACGGCTCCATCATTGTTGCGTAATACTGGTAAAAGTCTCTCTCATCCTGATCAAGGGTCTGATTGTTTGCCCACGGCTCAGGTATGGTTATCATAACCGCAAGCGGAAGCTCCATGCCGCTCATAACAAGAAATTCCAGGGTGTTGTCAAGCATGGCTGAATCCGAGCCCCTTGTGTCAACAACCGGAAGCACCTTGTGAAGCTGCTCCTTTAAATGCTCCGACTCCATCTGCTCCTCACGGGCAAGCATTTTATCTGCATTTCCTCTTATTGTATTTATCTCGCCGTTGTGGACAATAAACCTGTTCGGATGCGCCCTCTCCCAGCTTGGATTTGTGTTTGTGCTGAATCTTGAGTGAACCATTGCTATGGCAGACGTATATGCCTTATCCTGCAAATCAGCAAAAAATATCCTGAGCTGTCCCACAAGGAACATGCCCTTATAAACGATAGTTCTGCTTGACATGGAAACAACATATGTATTTTCATTTGACTGCTCAAACTCACGTCTTACAATGTAAAGCTTACGGTCAAACTCCAAGCCTTTTGAAACGTTTTTAGGCTTTTTAAAAAACGCCTGCATAATGTAAGGCATACATTCCTTTGCCTTTGCGCCCAGCACGTCCGGATCCACAGGCACCTGTCTGTAGCCCAAAAGCTGGAGTCCCTCTTTATCTGCAATAATTTCAAGCATCTTTTTCGCCTGATTTCGCTCAAGCTCATTTTGCGGGAAAAATATCTGCGCAATGCCGTATTCCCTTTCCTCCCCCAGCTCTATGCCAAGCTTTTTACATTCCCTTTTGAAAAAACCATGGCATATCTGCAAGAGTATGCCTACGCCGTCTCCGGTTTTTCCCTCCGCATCCTTTCCTGCGCGGTGCTCAAGATTTTCAACAATCCTAAGGGCGTTTTCAACCGTTTCGTGGGTTTTAATTCCCCTGCTGTTTATAACTGCTCCTATGCCGCAGTTGTCATGCTCAAACTGCTGTCTGTATAATCCCTGATTTTTATTCATTTAAAAATTCCTCCTCTCAATGGCGCTTTCAATCAGTCCCTGAAACAGCGGATGCGCCCTGTTTGGTCTTGACTTAAATTCAGGATGTCCCTGAGTGGCTATGAAATACGGGTGGTCCGGCAGTTCAAGCATTTCAACAATTCTGCCGTCAGGTGATTTCCCTGAAAATACCATGCCCTTTTCCTCCAGCGCATCTCTATATTCATTGTTCACCTCATATCTGTGCCTGTGTCTTTCACTTATTCTGTCCCTGCCAAAAAGCTTGCTTGCAAGGCTTTTCTCCTTTAACACGCACTCATAAGCTCCAAGCCTTAAAGTGCCGCCTCTGTCTACCACTCCGTTTTGCTCAGGCATAAGTGCTATAACCGGATACGGGGTGTCCGCATTAAATTCTATGCTGTTTGCGCCTGCCAGCCCCGCCACATTTCTTGCAAATTCCACAAGCGCCATCTGCATTCCGAGACATATGCCGAGAAACGGTATTTTATTTTCCCTTGCATATTTTATGGCGGCTATTTTTCCTTCCGTCCCTCGTGTTCCAAAGCCTCCAGGAACAAGTATGCCGTCAGCGTCGCCAAGCATTTCCTTCACATTGGAGTTCTCAAGCTCCTCCGAGTCAATCCATTTTATATTTACCTCTGCATGCGCCGCTATTCCTCCATGCTTCAGCGCTTCCACAACACTGAGATAAGCGTCGTGAAGCTGTATGTATTTTCCTACCATTGCGATTGTAACGTTATGCTTTGGATTTTTAAGACTGTCTATCATATTTTTCCAGTCCTGCAAATCAGGTTCGGGGCAGGGAAGCTTAAGCTCATCACATACAACATGCGCAAGTCTTTCCTTTTCCATTGCAAGCGGCGCTTCGTAAAGATATTCAACATCAAGATTCTGAAGTACGTTTTTTACGGGTACGTTACAGAACAGCGCTATCTTTCCCTTCATGTCCTCCGAAATTTCATACTCACTTCTGCATACAATTATGTCGGGCCAGAGCCCCATTCCCTGAAGTGCCTTTACACTCTGCTGGGTAGGCTTTGTCTTAAGCTCGCCTGAAGCCTTAAGATACGGTATAAGCGTTACATGTACAAGTATGGCATTTTCATGTCCCACCTCATGCTGAAATTGTCTGATTGCCTCCAGAAACGGCTGGCTTTCTATATCGCCCACCGTTCCGCCTACCTCTATAATAGCTATTCGGTTATCCTCATTTTCATTATTATAAAATCTGCTTTTTATCTCATTTGTAATGTGCGGTATTACCTGAACCGTTCCTCCGCCATAGTCCCCATGTCTTTCCTTCTGCAAAACAGACCAGTAAATTTTGCCTGTAGTCACATTGGAATTTTTATCTAAGCTTTCATCAATAAACCTCTCATAATGTCCAAGGTCAAGGTCCGTCTCCGTCCCGTCGTCCGTCACAAATACCTCTCCATGCTGTATGGGGTTCATCGTTCCCGGGTCTACATTAATATATGGGTCAAACTTCTGCATGGTAACCTTGTAGCCTCTTGCCTTGAGCAGTCGTCCAAGAGATGCCGCCGTTATTCCTTTCCCTAATCCGGATACAACACCTCCGGTAACGAAAACGTATTTGATTGCCATTTTCATCCTCCTAAAAACCATTGCCATAGATAGCTGCTAAACGTAAAAAAAGGGGTCAGAAAACATTATGTTTTCTGACCCCTTCGTCATTAACTTATAATATTATGATGCTTTTTTTCGAATTTGTCAATTGTTTTTTATTGGGAAGTGTCATTCTTCGGTTTTACGTATATATTCACCTTTTGCCCCTCTATACATTGTCCCGTTATGTAACATGAGAAATTCCTCATCCTCTATTGAAACAGATGTCCCGTCAATAATATTTTTATATATGTTATAAAGTTTTTTTGTATCATCAGACATCATCGCCAGCAGGCTCCCACCATTTTTCGAATGGTAAGCGTCATATGCCATTTTATATTCGGCATATTCCTCACCATAGCTTTTTGCCGTTCCCGAAGCCAGCATAGCTTTCTTCTTTTCTATCAATGTGTCAATTTTACTCTTTGCATACTCCTCTGCAACCCTTTCCATATCCTCATCCTTGTGAGAAGCGTTTGGATCTGCCAGCTGCATGAGACGAGACTCTATTTTAGCCAGACTTGTAAATCTTCCGTATGGGTCAACGCTTGCTTCCCAATTAACAGGGAGCGGCTCATTCATTGAACGGACTGCGCTTCTGAAGGAATCCAAATCAGAAGTTATTCTTAATAATCCCATTTCGGAATCCGATGCCATCTGTTCAGCGGCAAACTGCTGTCCCTCTATGGAAATTGATACGGTATCTTTGTTTGCAGCGGATTTCGCTTCACTCTCATTTTTGCCGTCACCATAAGACTTTGGTGCTCTTTCATCTGCTGTTTTTATATACGAGGCTTGATTTATATAAGTATTCATTTTTATATTCATAAAAATATACTCCTCCATCTACTTATATTGGCTGTATCGAAACATTCTGCCTTTTCTAATTCATTTTAAAGGCGTAATCCATAATGCTCTTAATCCATTTATTTATGGCGAGATAGGAGCCCCAGTTCCCCAGCGTCTTATAATCCCTCATAACCTCATTGGCATATGAAATATAATCCTTCTGGTCAAAATAGCTTTTGATATTTGCCTTATCACGTGCGGCTACCGCATGGATTATATCCTTTGGCGAGGTATGCCCGGTCTCCACGTTCAGCACCATAAGCTCATTATAGTTGCAATTGTTGGGATTAATTTTACCTGCATCTATTTTCTTTTCAAATTCATTGCCGTCAGCATCAAGTCCCCTTATTATATAAATGGGATTATCCTCTGAATAATCGTCTGCCCTATATATATTTACCGATTCACCCGTCTGTGGACTTGCGTAAGACATCAACGCATCCTGACGGAGGGACACCTTGTGGTCCCCTGCACCCACACACTCCATAACCGTCTTGTTAAACTCTCCGTCTGTTCTCCTGTTTTTTGCATGATTTACAGCCTCTCCTACAGCCACATTATTTCCTATTCCTGAAATTCCCATACCATTTTCCTCCTTCTATCAATGTCACCAAATTTACAGTAACGCTGCATTTTACGCTGCTGAGCCGGTCTGAATATGACATTGTTTTTTCAGTGAAACAGCAGCCTGTTCCTTTAACATATATCGGTAACAGGAAAGGAAATATTTTCAGCTTCAGCGTAAGTGGAAGTGTTTTGAACGTAACCGGACAGTATTACATATTTGTTCCGACAGATTAACTGACAGTTCCGCAAGGCAAAAAAAAGATTGCCGCACAGGACGGGCAGGAAGCCCAAAATCCCAATGCGGCAATCTATGATTTTTTCCGTATTATTTATATACCGTATCATTTTATACGCTATATTATTTATATGCTGTACTATTTTATACGCTATACTGTTTATAGGCTGTATTACTCCACATCCTGCAAGGCTGCAAAGCCTTCCTCACCGGTACGGACCTTGACAACCTGCTCCACGTTGTATACAAATATCTTTCCATCACCGATATGTCCCGTATAAAGGGTCTTCTTTGCGGTTTCGATAACCGTTTCCACTGGTATCTTGCTTACAACAACCTCAATCTTAACCTTTGGAAGCAGGGTTGCGTCAAGCTCAACTCCACGGTACATCTCTCCTGCGCCCTTCTGAATACCACAGCCCATTACCTGTGTCATTGTCATTCCGGTCACGCCTAAGTCATTGAGAGCCTTTCTGAGCTTCTCATACCTGGAAAGCTTCGCCACAATAACAACCTTGTAAATTCCGGTTGCTGATGCTACCGGTGCCTGTGCCACCTTAACGGCTGCATCCTTCTGTGCCTCGGTTGCCTCACTGTACTCTGCCACGCCAAGGTCAGTATTTTCATTTTCATCCATGATATTTGAAATATCCATAAGACTGAAGCCTGAGTATGCGGACGGAAGTCCATGCTCCGTTGAATCAAGTCCTACAATTTCCTCCTCCTCTGAAACACGAAGTCCGAATATAGCCTTGATTGCATAAAAGGTTATTGTGATTGTCACAGCAGTAAATGCAATGATTGCTGCCATTCCTATAAGCTGAGTGCCGAGAAGCTTAAAGCCGCCTCCGTAAAAAAGTCCTTTATCCACAATCTGGTTTGCGCCAAAGAATGTACCGTCTCCATATCCTCTTGCAAATGCAGGAGCCGTATCTGTTGCAAAAAGTCCGACTGCAATCGTACCCCAGATACCATTCATCATATGAACTGCCACTGCGCCAACAGGGTCGTCAATATGCAGCTTATGATCCAGAAGCCATACGCCGAACACTACAAGCAAACCTGCTACTACGCCTATAATGATTGAACCAAGTGCATCCGTAACATCACAGGAGGCTGTAATTGCCACAAGACCTGCAAGTGATGCGTTCAGGCACATGGAAACATCAGGCTTACCATATTTAACCCATGTAAATATCATACAAACAACCGTCGCAATTGCAGGAGCAATTGTCGTTGTGACAAATATGGAGCCAAGCTCACCAACCGATACGGCAGCAGCTCCGTTAAATCCGTACCAGCCTAACCAGAGTATAAATACGCCAAGGGCTCCGATTGGAAGATTGTGTCCCGGAAATGCATTTACCTTTGTTATCTTTCCTTCCTTGTCCTTTGAAAATTTACCAATACGCGGACCAAGTATTTTTGCACCAATCAGGGCGCAGATACCGCCTACCATGTGAATACAGGTTGAGCCTGCAAAATCATGGAAGCCCATCTCGGCAAGCCATCCGCCTCCCCATACCCAGTGAGCTTCAATCGGATAAATAAATCCTGAAATAACGGCTGAGTATACACAGTAGGACAAAAATTTTGTCCGTTCTGCCATTGCTCCGGAAACGATTGTTGCCGTAGTTGCGCAAAATACTAAGTTAAATACAAAGTTTGACCAGTCAAAGCTTTCGTAAGCCGTAAAAATATCAAATCCCGGCTTTCCGATAAGACCAATCATGTCCTCTCCAAGAAGAAGACTGAAACCAATAAGGATGAACATTACCGTTCCAATACAAAAATCCATAAGATTTTTCATAATAATGTTACCTGCATTTTTTGCTCTGGTAAATCCTGTCTCCACCATTGCAAAGCCTGCCTGCATCCAGAATACAAGTGCGGCTCCGATTAAAAACCAGACGCCAAAAACGTTGTCAGATATTAGCTGCATTAATTCTTCTGCCATAGCTTTTCCCTCCTTTTAAAGGGTCTGTCGCAATAAGGATTTTAAATTTTCCTTTATTATGCATTTTAAACAAAGAACGCTCCAACGTGTTACTTAGCTTCCGCTTTCTTTGTTTAAAATGCATAGTTACTAAAAAACAAATCCTTATTGCAACAGCTCCCCATGTCATAAAAATCCTTTCTTTAAAATTTAAAAATATATAAAAAAGCGATGCATGGTATATTGTAAATGCCCCATTGCATCGCTTAATTATTTTATTATACGGTTTACATAATTATTATTGCGGGATGTTCATCGGATAGTCATTATCGAAGCATGCCTTGCATATTGGCAAATTTCCTACCATCGTCTGTAAATCCTCAATTTTCATATATCCCAGCGTATCAGCTCCTATAAGCTGTCTTATTTCCTCCTCGGAATGTGAGGAAGCAATAAGCTGTTTGTTGGACGGAACGTCCGTCCCAAAGTAGCATGGATAAAGAAACGGCGGTGAGCATATTCTCACGTGAACGCTTTTTGCTCCTGCTTTTTTCAGCATGTGTATCAGATTGGCAATCGTTGTTCCCCTGACAATGGAATCATCCACAAGCACAATGCTTTTATCCCTGACGGACGGCTCCAGAACGCTCAGCTTAAGTCTTACGCTTGATTCCCTTTCCTTCTGTGTGGGCTTTATAAAGGTTCTTCCCACATAGCTGTTTTTGTAAAACACCTGACTGTATGGTATTCCTGAGCTTCTTGAATATCCCATTGCAGCCGCAACGCCCGATTCGGGAACTCCCGCAACAATATCCGCATCTACGGGATATGCTTTTGCCAGAGCTTCGCCCGCTTTCAGTCTTGCACCATATACGGAAATGCCGTCTATGGTGCTGTCAAGCCTTGCAAAATATATATATTCAAAAATGCAGTGCGCGCATTTTCCGTTACAGAGATTTTTGTAGGAGTGCAAGCCATCCCTTGTTACGGTTACAACCTCGCCCGGAAGCACATCCCTTATAAATGCTGCTCCAAGGGCGCTGAGTGCACAGCTCTCGGAAGCTATTATGTAGGAATCGTCCTTTTTTCCTATGCAAAGAGGCTTAAGTCCTAAAGGGTCCCGAACGCCGATAAGCTTTCTCGGACTTGCAATCACAAGACCATATGCTCCCTTTATCTTTTCCGCCGCCTTGATGATAGCCTCCTCCACGGAATTGGTGTTTACTCTTTCCCTCGCTATAAAGTAAGCGATAAGCTCCGAATCGGTTGTGGTCTGAAATATTGCGCCTGTTCTTGCAAGCTCGCTCTTAAGCTCCTCCGTATTTACAAGATTGCCGTTATGTGCAAGTGCAAGTGTTCCCTTAATGTAATTAAGTACAAGAGGCTGGGCATTGTTTATCGATGTGTCTCCCGTTGTTGAATATCTCACATGCCCCACACCGATATTCCCTTTCAGCGGGGCTAATACATTTTCCTTAAAAACCTCACTTACAAGACCCATGCCTCTTTCAATCTTCATGTTTCCCATAGGTCCGCTTGTATCGGAAACAGCAATCCCGCAGGATTCCTGCCCACGATGCTGCAACGAGGACAGTCCGTAATATATCTGCTGTGCAACATCGCCGCCGGAAATATTATATATCCCAAAAACACCACATGCCTCTTTTATTTCCTGTTCCATATCTTCCTCCCGGATTTCAAACATCAGCCATTCCGCAAGCCGTTATCCTACACTGCGAACAAAAGCTTTTCATACGTCGGATATGGTAACATGTCATCCGGAATAAGCGCTTCCATCTCATTTGCGCATGCAGCAAGCTCATCCATCTTAGGAAGTACCTTGTCACGGCATGCATTTGCAGCCTCCTGCATTTCGGTAATGGCAAGCGCTTCCTCCGTAATTGTCTTAAGCTCCGCTACATTATCCGTGATAAATTTATATGCATCCGTAAGCTTTTTGACAAGGGCTTCCTCTGTTTCCATTGAGAGGTTCGGCATAAATGCCTTTGCATTTGCCGCATTGCCTGCTATCTTTCCTGCATATGCCGAAACGGAAGGCAGGAAATCCTTTGTGAGCATATCGGCCATGGTACGCGCCTCAATTCCAATTGTCTTTACATAATTCTCAAGGAGTATTTCATATCTTGCAAAGATTTCCTCCTTTGTAAAAATACCATGCTTTGTGAAAAGCTCAACATTTTTATCCTCAATAAACTTAGGAAGACAATCCGGTGTAGTCGGAAGATTGTATAAGCCTCTTGCCTCTGCCTCCTTAATCCACTCGTCCGTATATCCGTTTCCGTTGAATATGACCTTTTTGTGCTTTCTGATTGCTCTCTTTATAAGCTCATGTACTGCATGCTCCATATCCTCAGGCTTTGTTCCCTCCAGCTCGTGATAAAACTGCTCCAGCGCCTCGGCAACAGCCGTGTTGAGTATGACATTCGGATTTGAAACTGATGCCGCCGAGCCCAGCATACGGAATTCAAATTTATTTCCGGTAAAGGCAAACGGTGACGTACGGTTTCTGTCAGTATTATCCTTAAAGAAATGAGGAAGCACATTTGCGCCCGTCTCAAGCTGTACCTTCTCCTGCTTTCCAAAATATGTATCATTTTCGATTGACTGAAGAACAGCCGTAAGCTCATCTCCAAGGAATATTGAAATGATTGCAGGCGGAGCTTCATTTCCTCCAAGCCTGTGGTCATTGCCCGCTGATGCTGCTGCTATTCTCATCAAATCAGAATAATCGTCAACCGCCTTTATAACTGCCATGAGAAATACTAAAAACTGTACATTCTGCGCAGGCGTTCTTCCCGGATTGAGAAGATTAACACCATCATTTGTGGATACCGACCAGTTATTGTGCTTGCCGCTTCCGTTTATTCCCTCAAACGGCTTCTCATGTAAAAGACATACAAGTCCATGTTTCTCGGCAACCTTCTTCATTGTATCCATTGTGAGCTGATTGTGGTCAACCGCAATGTTTGCCGTCTCAAATATCGGAGCCATCTCATGCTGGGCAGGCGCAACCTCATTGTGCTTTGTCTTTGCAGGTATGCCGTATTTCCAAAGCTCCCTGTCAAGGTCGTGCATATATGCGGCAATTCTCGGCTTTATGGAGCCAAAGTAATGATCCTCCATCTCCTGTCCCTTCGGTGCCGGCGCTCCGAAAAGTGTTCTTCCGCAGAACACAAGGTCCTTTCTCTTATTGTAAAGCTCCCTGTCCACAAGGAAATATTCCTGCTCAGGTCCGATTGTTGTGGACACTCCCGTTACAGTGTCATTTCCAAGAAGACGGAGTATCTTAACCGCCTTCTCGCTTAACATCTCCATGGAACGAAGAAGCGGTGTTTTCTTATCAAGCGCCTGACCGCCGTAAGAACAGAATGCCGTAGGTATGTAAAGTGTTCCGTCCTTGATGAATGCAGGTGAGGTAGGGTCCCATGCCGTATATCCTCTCGCCTCAAAGGTCGCACGAAGACCGCCTGACGGAAAGCTTGATGCATCAGGCTCGCCCTTTACAAGCTCTTTGCCCGAAAACTCCATAATCACCTCGCCGTCGCCTGCCGGCTGAATAAAGCTGTCATGCTTTTCAGCGGTAAAGCCTGTCATAGGCTGGAACCAGTGAGTATAATGGGTAGCACCGTTCTCAACCGCCCACTCCTTCATTGCAACTGCAACTGAATTTGCAACGTCAAGCTCAAGGTGCGTACCGTTTTCAATCGTCTTTTTAAGTGCCTTGTACATATCCTTCGGTAACTTTGTTCTCATTACCTTATCATTAAAAACAAGACTTCCGTATAATTCAGGGATTTCATTTGCCATATCTTTCTTCCTCCTTCTTTTTTGAACGTCAGCCATTTTAGATTTGCCTTTTGCTTATGTTCCGATTTACTTTGTAAACCTGAAACTCTATAGGCTGACTATGGGGCTTTTTAACATTTACGAAGAACAAAGCGGCTTTGCCGTTGTAGTTCGCATCTTAGCTTACGTTCGTCACAACCTGCCTACAGAAAACTTTAAAATCATTTCCCATAAAGCAAAAAAAGGGCGCTTCAGAGTTATTCTCCAAAGCGCCTTTGCTTTTACGTTTTCAAATTATACACCTATATTTTCAAATGTCAATCCCTTTTTTAAAAAAATTTATTTTTTTGCAAATATCAAAATCTTCCATTGACATTTACCGGAATTTCAACAAGATTTTATTAATCAACCTTTCGTTAAGACATCCATTTGATTTTTAACTGTTACATATTTTTTATCTCAAGCTCCGTCTTAAGCTCGGTAAAATCCTTTATGCACGCCTTAATATATTTTAAATTATCTACGTCCGGCTTCTCACTGTCACCTGTTACGGCAACAATATTTTTCACTCCCGCATTTATCGCCGACAGTATGCCCGCCTCCGAATCCTCAAATACAAGACACTTTTCCGGAGGAATATCCAGCATTTTGCACGCCACAAGGTAAAGGTCCGGATAAGGCTTATCCCTGAGCTTTTTGTCATGGCAGACAAGCTTGTCAGGGTCAAACCATCTGTAAAGGTCAAAAGCCTCAAAATAGTACATTACATTTGCCAGATTAGCGGAGGTTGCCATTGTTCTTGGAATATTATATTTATCAAGATAATCTAAAAATTCCGGCAGACCTTTGGCAAGACTTATTTTATCCCTTGCAATCATCCTTCTGTATATGTTTTCCTTTTCCTCGCAAAGCTGCTCCGCCATATCGGCAGAAATCTCACAGCCCATAAAATATTCCAAAATGTCCTTTCCCGATTTGCCTATGATATGCTCTCTCTTTGCCTTTGCGCCCACGCATACGCCCGTAAGCTCCTCTATATATTCCGACCATGCCTCCACGTGGTATTTTCCGTCAAAAAGCATTGTTCCGTTTATGTCAAATATAACCCCTATAATTTTGTCAAGCTTTACCATTCGTAAATAAATCCTCCATGCTACAAGAAATTTTGTCTTTATATTTTATTTTTTCATTTGTTTTTTATTTACTTTTCATTTGTTATTATGTATCTTAATTATAAAATAAAAAAACATTTTTTCAAGGAGGCAGTCATGAAACGTTCAAAAATTAATGAAAGCATAAAGGAAATGGAAGCAATGATAAACAAATGCGGTTACAAGCTCCCGCCATTTTGCGGTTTTACTCCTGATGAATGGAAAACAAAAGGGCATGAATACGACGAAATAAGGGACAATATGCTTGGCTGGGATATTACGGATTATGGTCTTGATGATTTTGACAGGGTTGGCTTTTCCCTTATTACAATCAGAAACGGAAACCAGAATAATGACAAATACACGAAAACATATGCGGAAAAGCTGCTTTACCTGAAGGAGGATCAGACCGCCCCTATGCATTTTCACTGGAATAAAATGGAGGATATTATAAACAGGGGCGGCGGAAATGTGCTTATCCGTGTTTATAACTCTGCTGAGGATGAAAGCTTTGCTGACACTCCCGTCACCGTACACTGCGACGGCAGGGAATATACCGTTGATGCAGGCGCGCAGATAAGGCTTTGCCCCGGTGAATCCATTACCATTTATCCTTATATGTACCACGATTTTGAGGTGGAGGAAGGCTTTGGACCTGTTCTTTTAGGGGAGGTTTCCATGTGCAATGACGACAACACCGATAACCGTTTTTACGAGCCAATCGGACGCTTCCCTGACATTGAGGAGGACGAGGCGCCTTACCGCCTGCTCTGCAGCGAATACCCGGAAGCATAAATATTTATTAAGCGCACTTTAAGCAGTCATGAGCAAACCTCTGCTTTCTTAGACATCCGTTGTCCAATATAGACAACTTATTTCAGAAATATTGTATTTTGCTCATGGCTGATATTTTAAGTGCTAAGGAGGTTTGCCATGATAAAAATGGAAATAAACACGGGCTGGACTATGTGTATTGCAGGCGAAAGCAAAAAATACACCGCGACGGTTCCCGGCTCCGTATACAGCGATTTGCTTGCCAGCCATGCAATGCCCGACCCATATTACAGGGACAACGAAATGGCTGCCCTTGATTTAATGAAGCATGATTTTATATATGAGACAGAATTTTCCGCAGAGGATTTTTGCGGAAAATATGATTATGTCGTCTTAAAGTTTTATGGAATTGACACTGTGGCTGACATATATTTAAATGATACGCTTTTAGACAGCACGTGCAATATGCACTGTGAATGGGAATATATGATAACCCCTGTCTTAAGGGAAAGCAATACCTTGAAAATTATACTGCACTCTCCTACCGCATACATAAGCGAACGCTTCGCAGCCGACCCTGTATGCGGTTCTGAGGACGCCATGCGTGGATTTACTTCTCTCAGAAAAGCCCACTGCATGTTTGGCTGGGACTGGGGTCCCCGTCTTCCTGACGCAGGCATCTGGCGTCCCGTAGAATTAATCGGCTATAACGGCGCACGTATTTCCGATGTATATATTACCCAGAAGCACGCTGACGGACAGGTGGAGCTTTCCACAGATATTTTTGTTTTATCGGGCAGTGAAAATATTCGCCAAAATCTGAGCACACTGCAAGCCGAAAACAATGCTTATCATGCCGAAATTACCGTTTTGTCCCCTAAAAATGAGGAGCTGTATAAGGATATTTCCTGTTCTGAAAAAATGGTAATTACAAACCCAAAGCTCTGGTGGCCGAACGGGTACGGAAAGCAGCCTCTTTACAAGATTATCGTAAAGCTTATGCAGGGCGGCACCGTATCGGATGTATGGGAAAAACGCATTGGGCTTCGCACCATGACGGTTGCAAGGGAAAAGGATGAATTTGGAGAATGCTTTGCCCATGAAATTAACGGCGTCCGCATTTTTGCAATGGGCGCAGATTATATTCCGGAGGACAATATTTTTTCACGCATAAATAAGGAGCGCACAAGAAAGCTTTTAGAGCATTGTGTTATGGCTAATTTCAACTGTATCAGAGTATGGGGCGGCGGTTATTATCCCAACGATGACTTTTATGATACCTGTGATGAGCTTGGACTTATGGTATGGCAGGATTTTATGTTTGCCTGCGCAAACTACCGGCTTACCGAGGAGTTTGAGGAACAAATCACACGGGAGCTGCGCCAGAATATCAGGCGGCTGCGCCATCATGCAAGTCTCGGACTTTGGTGCGGAAACAATGAGATGGAAAAATTTGCGGCAGTCAGCGAATGGGGCTGCGATGATGCGCTTCGGGCTGATTATATAAAAATGTACGAATACATTTTCCCGAAAATATTAAAGGCGGAAGACCCACAAACCTTTTACTGGCCGGCAAGCCCTTCCTCAGGCGGAAGCTTTGACAACCCCGACGATGAAACGAGGGGCGACGTGCATTACTGGGATGTATGGCATGGAAACAAGCCATTTACGGAATACAGAAAATATTATTTCCGCTATCTTTCCGAGTTTGGCTTTCAGTCCTTTCCTTCCATAAAAACGGTAGAAACCTTCACGATCCCAAGTGACCGCAACGTATTTTCCTATGTTATGGAAAAGCATCAGCGTAACGCGTCAGCCAATGGAAAGCTTATGAACTATATGCAGCAGATGTATTTGTATCCTACGGACTTTGATACATTTATATATGCCTCCCAGCTTCTTCAGGCGGAAGCAATACGCTACGGCGTGGAGCATTTCCGGAGGCACAGGGGCCGCTGCATGGGTACTGTTTACTGGCAGTTAAATGACTGCTGGCCTGTGGCATCATGGTCCTCCATTGATTATTACAGCAAGTGGAAGGCGCTTCACTACTTCGCAAAACGATTTTTTGCACCGCTTATGATTTCCTGTGAGGAGGAGGGGCTATTGACCCAGTCCATGAATGTAAACGCAGAGCCCTTTGACGTGGAGAAATCAATCCGGTTAAATGTTGCAAACGAAACTCTTGACACACATTTTGTAACCGTCAGCTGGCAGCTTTGCACAGCAAAAGGAGAAATCAAAAAACAGGCTTCTGAAAGCCTGAGCATAGAGCCTCTTTGTTCCGGATGGCTTGATAAGGTTTCGTTTCCTGATGCAGATTTATACAGCGACTATGTAAGCTATGCGCTTATTGAAAATGGCAGACTCCTGTCGGAGGGCACCGTGCTTTTTTGTCAGCCAAAGCATTTTCATTTTGAAAATCCTGATTTATCCTTTTCCGTGGAGGGCGACGAAATTGTTGTTACCTCACGCTGCTACGCAAAAAGCGTGGAAATCAGAAATGAAAATGACGACCTGATTTGCGACAATAATTTCTTTGATTTAAACAGGGAAACGAAACGCATAAAGGTAATATCGGGTGATACGAATACCATTTCCCTGCGGAGTGTGTATGATATCAGGTAGCATCCGGCAAATTTCTCCATTTTTGTACTTTTTCCATCCGTTTTCCGGTACAAAGTGGAGAACTGCCGCAAAATTGTACTCCCCGTCTATTAACATTTATTCTAATGAAAGCTCAGACTTATAAGTCTCATACATGGTATCGGCATCTGACGCCCCCACATGGGAGGAGACAATATAGCCCTCCTCATCGATAATAACGGTTACTGGTATGGAATATATACCCCCAAACATTGTCTGAATTGTCCCGTCCGCATCCAGAACAATAGGAAACGTGTAACCGTTATTATCAATGAATTTCTGCACCGTATCCTTATCCTCGCTGCAATTTATTGCTAACACAACAAGCTCCTCCGGATATTCCTCTGAAAGCTTCTGGAACGCAGGCATTTCACCTACACACGGTCCGCACCATGTAGCCCAGAAATTCAGCAAAATCTTTTTACCCTTATATTCCTCAAAGGACGTTTTCGTCCCATCCAGAAGGGTCATTTCAAAATTGTCTATCTGCACACGGTCATTCGCTGCTGTCATATCTTCATTTTCACTTTCAGAAGCTTCCTCTGAAAGCCCGCTCGTCCCCTCCTGATTACCTCCTCCTTCGCTTTGTGACTTTTTACTGCTTTCACCGTTACCGCAGCCTGAGCATAAAAGCATAACGCCGCACAGCGTAAGAACAATCATGTTTTTAATTATATTTTTATGCTTCCTCATTGCATTTTTCCTCCTTTTCCTTAAACTTTTTAAAGCAGATGGCGTCTGTTGGACAGACCTCCCGACACTCACCGCACTGGATGCACTCCCTGTCGCCAACCTTTTTTATATCCATCTTACAGTGACGGACGCAGGCATTGCAACCCGTACATCTGCCTTCATCCACCTTTATTCCCATAATACTTATTTTTGAAAAAAGCGCATAGATTGCTCCAAGGGGACATAGAAAACGGCAAAAACTTCTGTAAAGCACGATTGCTGAAAATACTATCAGTATGAGCAAAAATACCTTCCACGAAAATAAGCCGCCAATAAGAGCCTGTAGGCTTTTGTTTCCTGCCACAAGAGGAAGTCCGCCCTCCAACGTGCCCGCAGGACATATATATTTACAAAATGCAGGCACGGGCATGCCCTTGGAAATCCCGATATACAGCGGTATATAAAGCACAAAAACAACCAATATAATATATTTCAGACAGCTTAACCACCTTGTTGCCCTGCTCTTTTTTATCTTTGGAACAGGAATCTTATGAAGAAGCTCCTGCAAAAGACCAAAGGGGCATAGAAAACCGCAGATTATTCTTCCAAATAAAAGCCCGAACAAAATAATTATTCCAAATATATACATGGGGATTCGATATCTGATACTGCTCAACGCATTTTGAAGCGTTCCGAGCGGACATGAAAAGGAAGCGCCCGGACAGGAATAACAGTTTAATCCCGGCACACACATGCCCTTAAGCTTTCCCTGATATATTGTTGCATCTTGAAAGCCCTTTATATTTGCATTGTATATAAGAGCCGCCGCAAGCTGGATGCATTTGCGCTTAAACGGCAGTCCGGAGCCTTTAGCCAATGCCGATACACTCCAGACAGACGCGGATTGCCTTATTCAGGGTAACCGCATACTCTCCGTTATACAGGCCTCCAAGCAAAAGCGCAGCACCCAATGCGCCCAGCCCGATACGAAGCCATGTCAGTTTTTTATGTGGCTTATCCATATCATTCATCCTTCTTAAAAAATTAACAGCAGCAGCCTCCCCAAGGCGTACACATACTGCACATAAGGTAATCCAGGCAGGGACCTCCGCACATGGATGAACCGTAAACATTCGGCATGCCATAGCCCATGCCCTGATTGGCATACCACTGACCGCCGCCCTGTATGCGCTGTTTCACAGCCTGATACTCCATATTATTTGGCTCCATGCTTATCGCCCTGTTTATATGCTCAAGGGCAACCGCCTTGTTGCCAAGTCCGTAATTTGCCACCGAGCTTAAATAATACCATCTGGAAGACCTGTCAGCTATATCATTTAATGTCCTTACAGCCTCCTGAAACATTCCGTTTACAATAAAATTCTGTGCGGCTGCAAGATGAGTTTCATCGGACGAGCTTCCCCCACCCTCATTTCTTGCGCGGTTAAATCCGCCTCCAAAGCCTGCCCGGCTATTGAAGCTGCCTGAACCGCCTCCGTATGACGTGCTTTTGTTCATAATGCTTTTGTACGCTTCCTGAACCTCTTTGAATTTTTCCTCCGCCTGCTCCTTGTGGGGATTATTTATGTTGGCGTCCGGATGATATTTCCTGCTCAGTTTTCTGTATGCTTTTTTTACCTCATCATCAGAGGCTCCGGGGCGAAGCCCCAATACTTCATAAGGATTTCTCATTTCGTCTCCTAAAAATCTCGTAATATTTTATCCATATACCGGAATACATAATGTTTCGCAATATATCCACATCTTTCACGATTGGCAGTCTCTCAAACGCCTGCGCCGCATCCGCCGCCTCCATAAGCAAAAGCTCCTTAACGTAACCGTCAAAATCTGCATTTGCTTTACATATATCTTTAAAAGGATTAAAATTCCCCTTTTTTATATCCTGCTCCAAATCATCATAGGCATCAAGAATATAAATATATTTTCCAATATGATAACCCATATTATACAAATCTTTTTGGAATGTGTCAAAGCGGTAATCTGCCTCTTTGTTACAAAAAACCGTCCCCAGCAGTCTGCCGAAGCATGAGGACAGCATATCTATATTACCATTTTTATTCTCATATAAATCAAGCTTTTTTAAGCTTTCCCTTACAGCTTCCGTCTGCGCAGGATATTTTTTACAAATCTCCCTGACATTTTTTCTTGATACTGCACTGTAGGTAAGACGCGCAAAATTTTTATCATCCCGCCAGTCGTCAAGACACTTGAAATAGGACAGCAAAAGGCACATATCCGCCGCATAATCTATCATGTCATTTGAAAAATAGTAATGCTTATTTACCGGGTGGACAATACAATGCTTTGACTGCCTCGCTGTCTCAGGCTCATAAAACCCGGACAAAACAATTGCCAGAAATGTAACATCAAAGCTTAAAGAAAGACCGCTTACAATTCCATATCGCTCCTTCAGGGAATTGCACACGCCGCAGTAATATTCCCTGTATTTTTCGTAATCCTTAAGCTTAAGCTCCGCCTTATTTGTAATAATATATCCAAACATTTAAAATGTACTCCAATCAGCTTTTCCTTACAAATTCCTTACTGCACTTGGGGCAGGTAATTGATATTTTTCCCTTGCCGCGGGGTATTTTAATTTTCTGCCTGCATGAGGGACAATGATATATGTGATGGGTTTTCCTGAGCCTCATATATCCCTTTTCCTTGCGAAAACGTGTTCTTATTTTAAATGTTCTTTTAAGATACAGCGTATTTTCGTCGCTTCTTTTTATGATATTCCTTGAAAACATGCGAAAGTATGAATAGATAAGCAGCCCAAATACAATAAGCGTTATGATGGAGCTTTTTATAAATATGTTTATAACCATCAGAAACAGGGAGCATCCTGCCAGAAATGTGCCAAGCTGGTCTATCCCATATCTTCCGCGCATAAAATTTATCATTCTTTCTCTCATATCGTCATTCCTTCCAAAATATACAGCTTAATAATGTCAAAGACCCCACCGCAAGCAGTCACCTGGCTCGTTGCTCACAGGAATAAAAATGGTGCAAAATGTTTTGTTTATTTTTAAACATTTTCTGCACCATGTCAAGCTTATTCACAATTATTTCAAAAATTAAATTAGAAAACTACTCCTGCTCCTCCTTGCCATCCCGGAATGCCCGAAGCTTCTCCCTGATAATTGCAGGGTTATCGCCCGCCTGAATTGATAAAACTCCCTCCGTCACAATTTCCATAATCAGATTTTCCTGGTCACTGCTCTTTTGCAGCTTTCTTGACAGCGGAATACATACCCAGTTGGCAAGGATTGAGCCATACAGGGTTGTTATAAGCGCAAGCGCCATACCTGCGCCGATGCTGTCCGGGTCATCCCCCATAACGTGCATCATATTTATAAGACCAAGCAATGTTCCAACCATGCCCCACGCAGGAGCATATGCGCCTAAGTCCTTCCAGAACTGTATTCGTTTCTGGTTTCTTTCCTCATAGTGAAATCTCTCCGTCTCCATAATATCCTTCACAAGCTCAGGGTCCGTTCCGTCAACGATAAGCCTTATCCCCTTTCTCATTAAGTCATTTTCGATTTTCGACGTTTGTTCCTCAAGAGACAAAAGCCCTTCCTTTCTTGAGAGATTTGACAACTCAATAATCTGACTGCACAGCTCGTCAATATCATACTCAATTTTTTGGAATGCAATAAAAAAACACTTTAAACCGTCTATGTAATCCCGAAAGGAATCTGCGGTTATCATAACCGCAAAAAATGCGCCGCCAAAGGTAATAATTGCCGAGGGGCCATGCATAAAGCGAGGCAGGGTCTGTATTCCACCGTTGCTTGCAATTCCATATATAATCATGGCGGCACATAACATAAAGCCCGTAATTGCGGCTAAATTTTTTTTACTCACTCTGTCGCCTCCCTGTTATCCTGCAAAACATCTGCCTCATTTTTTTCTTCGTCCTTTTCTTCCGTTTCAGGTATCAGGCTATCCATTTTATGCGTAAATTTCAGTTCACCCATTTTATATCTGATACGAGCCCGAATCGGCAAAAGGATTGCCGCAAACAAAATACCATACAACAAGCTTAAGGTGGCGACCGCCACATTTGGTCCTATGGAACCGGGATTTCCCAAGTCACGCAGCACAAAAATCAGATAAAATAAAAACAGCAGAGCCCCATCCAGCACAGATACTTTAATGGCAAGGTCAACGGCATTTTCCGCCCTTTCATATGCATCATTCTTATTGAGCGGTTTATCCTTAAAGGCAAGTACAAAGGCATAGAAAAAATCCCTGATCAAACCCGCTGCTCCCAAAAATAATATAAGCATTGACGATATAAATAAAAAAGATGGCGGATCTATATAATACAAAATACTGAAGCCCTGCGTCCACAAGGACACTACAAGCAGCGTAATTACCATCACAATGGCAAGTCCATATGTAAGGACATAAACAAGCTCTCTCTTTTTCTTATTTCCATTTTCCTCTATCAGACGCATCATATTTTCTTCCGCCCTCTTTGGGTAATGATTTTCCGAAAGCCGTTCTCCCGACAAAAGCTCGTTGACATTTATTTTAATTTCCTCACATAAAGGTATCATAAGCCCCACATCCGGCATTCCTTTGCCGCATTCCCATTTAGATATCGTTCTGTCACTGATGTCAAGCTTATCAGCAAGCTGCTTTTGTGTAAGGTTTTGTTCCTTTCGCATCTCAGCTATAAATTTACCAATTTTAACCTGATCCATCACAAATCCTCCTTTCAGGTTGCAGAATATAATATATCCCGCAAAAACACAATTTATGCTCCGTAGAATATGTGCAAAATCCACTCTACGCTCCGTAGAATCCCTTATTTTATGCGGGTCTCAAACCCCATATATATGTTTTGCCATTTACATTATAACATAGGTGATACCTCGCTAAGCACCGGCGGTTCCAAAGCGCCTTGCTTATGTTCTACAAAATATTATCATAATAAAAGAGGAGCCGGATAAGCTCCTCATAATATTTAGTAACAGCTACCTGTTTTTTTCTTCCACAAATATGTGACACTTCATCACTGCTCTGTGCTTACAATATTATTCAGCCACACGCCCTTCTTTACCAGTATAAATCCAACCAGACACTTAATCAAATCAATTGCCTGAACACACACATAAAGTAAAATCAACGACAGCGCTGTGTATCTGCTCAACACATATGCCACCGGATAGGATACAGCCCACAAGAATGCGCTGTCAAACAAAAATGTGACTATCGTATTTCCGCCAGCCCGCAGCGTAAAATAGGAGGCATGCATAAATGCCCATGCCGGCATAAACATAGCGGAAACCCTCATATAATTTGCTGCAATCTGTCTCACGCCGTCCGTTGTTTTATAGAGCAACGGAAACAGCGGCGCTGCAAGGAACATAATAGCTCCCAAGCCTACACACAATACCACGGAAAATGTAATCAGCTTCCTGTCGGTGTCCTTTGCCTCCTCATATTTTCCTGCGCCCAGAAGCTGACCCACAACGATGGCAATGGCGTCTCCAAATGCCACAAATACCACATTGAACAGATTGGATATCGTGGATGCAATATTGATTGCTGCAACCGCATCCAGCCCGCGCAGGGAATAGCACTGGTTCAGGGATGCCATACCCGACGCCCATAATACCTCGTTGATTGTCAGCGGCGTCCCTTTTATCACAATCCTTTTTACAAGCTCCCCCGGAATGTACATGGTTTTATATGCGCCCTTAATAAACGGCATCCTGTCACTGTGCCTGTGGGTCCATATAATTACAATAATCATCTGAACATATCTTGATATTACGGTTGCAATTGCAGCTCCGGAAACGCCAAGCTCCGGCATGCCCAGATTTCCGAAAATCAGAACCCAGTTTAAAAAGAGGTTGACAAACACAGCCGCAACTCCCGCCTTCATTGACACAACCGTCTCACCACACTCACGCAGCGTTCCGCTGTATGCCTGCTCTATGGCAAACGGCGCAAGCCCGATAAACATTATGAGCATATACTGCTTTCCATACCCAAGTGAATCACCAACAGACAGACCATTGCCCTCGCCCTTTAAATACATTTGTATCAGGTTATCTCCAAACAACGATAAAATTGTGATTCCCAATATAGTGATACCAATGCATATAAGCAGCTTAAATCGAAAGGTATACCGGATTCCCTCCTCGTCATCGCTGCCATAAAACTGTGCCGTAAATATTCCTGCTCCGGAGATTGCTCCGAAAATTGCAAGATTAAAAACAAGCAATAGCTGGTTTATAATCGCAATGCCCGACATCTGCTCCGTTCCTATCTGTCCAACCATTATATTATCCAAAAGTCCGACAAAATTCGTTATGCCGTTCTGTATCATAATCGGCACAGCAATGCCAAGGGTCATTTTATAAAATTGTTTATTTCCAAAATATTTATTTAAAGTTTTCATATTCGCTCCTTATAGAAACGTCAGCCCAATTAAAATTTACTTTCAGCAAAGGGCTGATACAGACTTTTACCTTTTACTTTTTTCTTTTCTTATATTTTCTCTTTCGTCTTGCCTTCTGCCCGTTTTCTATTCTGTAAGCATTTATTCTTTCTGCGATGGAATTATAGTCCCTCTCAAAAAGCATTGCGCACATCTGATTTTTCAGCAGGTCATGGGGAATTTTATCATATACCTTATCAATTACAAACTGCTTGCTTTTTTCCTTATATTTAGGCATGTCGTTTAATTCCTGAATATCTGCAAGCTCAGGTCTCCACATAAATGTAAGCTGCTGTTTTATGTCAACCTCCGGCGCAGGTTCTGCTTCCCTGTACATATAAAAATCCGGCCTGCCGTCAATCTCATCTATTGTAATAATCCCCCACCATTCAGGCACATGCTCCATAATATGATGCGCGTGGCTTGAGCCTACCGCAATGATATTGTAATCGAAAAATGTATCGTAATCCTTAACCTGCCTCTTAAGCCTTGCATATGTATCTGCATCGCTTTTTATCTCAACACCAAAAAAGGCATTCTCTGTTATCATAACAATGTCTGCCCTCGACTTACCCATATTCTTTTCCTCTAAAATACGCACTCTGCCAAAGCTTTCCTCAAGGAAATCAAACAGCGGTTCACGTATATCCTTATCATAAAGCATTTTGCAAAATCCTCTTTTCCATATGCAAAAAATCCCGTAAAAATTCGCATTACGATTATACAACAAAAAAAAGCCTAAATCAAACATAGATTATACTTCTGAAATAACATTTTCCACATCGACAGCGCCGGGAAACAAACTATCACTTGACACATTTATCCATAATATATAAAATAAATAAATAATTATTATTAAGGAGATGATTTTTAAACGTGGACCCCATAGCGCAACTGGTTATTCTTGTAATACTACTCATTCTTTCCGGATTTTTTTCATCCGCAGAAACCGCACTTACAACTGTAAATAAATTAAAGCTGAGGACTTTGTCCGAAGAAGGCAAAAAACGCGCCGCAAAGGTTCTTTCCGTAACCGAAAATTCCGGCAAGCTGCTCAGCACAATACTTATCGGTAATAATATTGTAAACATATCCGCCTCAGCCCTTGCTACCACACTCTGCACAGATGTATTCGGAAGCAAGTTTATCGGGGTATCAACCGGAATCCTTACAATACTGGTACTTATTTTTGGTGAGATTACGCCAAAAACCCTTGCAACCAAATATTCCATACAATTATCCATGATATTTGTATATCCAATCTGGATACTAATGATTATATTAACCCCTGCAATATGGCTGCTAAACATTATTACGGGCGTCATTTTCAAAATATTACATATAGATACCTCTGATAAGGGGGATACCATGACGGAATCGGAGCTCAGAACGATTTTTGACGTAAGCCATGAGGATGGCGTGCTTGAAACGTCAGAAAAATTTATGATTTCAAATGTTGTTGATTTTGGCGACGCTTTGTCAAAGGACATCATGATTCCCCGCGCCGACGTTGTATTTGCAGATATAAACTCTACCTATGAGGAGCTTGTTTCCAAATTCTCAAAGGAAACCTACTCACGTATACCTATATATGAAGAATCAAAGGATAATGTTGTGGGTCTTCTCTATATTAAAGACTTATTTTTCTACAAGGAAAAACATGGCGCAGAAAGCTTTGATGTAAAAAATGTACTCAGAAAACCACTCTTTGTATATGAATATCAAAAAACGAGCCAGATATTTGCCGATATGAAAACCTCCTCTGTCACAATGGCGGTTGTCCTTGATGAGTATGGCGTTACCTCCGGTATTATTACCATGGAAGATTTAATAGAGGAAATTGTCGGTGAAATCAGGGATGAATACGATACGGACGAGGCAGATTACATCAAGATAATATCTGAAAATGTATACGACATAGATGCATCAATCAAGCTTAACGACTTAAACGATGCCCTGGACATAAAGCTTGCCTCGGAGGATTACGACTCTCTTGCGGGCTTTGTTATCGAATTGCTGGACAAGCTGCCTGATGAGGGTGATACTGCAATATATAAAAATTTAGACTTCAAGGTTACGAAGGTAAACCGGAACCGTGTTGAAAGGATTACTCTTTCCATAAAACCGGAGGAAAAAAATGATGATACACAGGAAGATGGGGCACACTAAAAACGAAGCTGCCGCACTAAGGTGCAGGCTCCCCAGACAGCCCCGGCAGGGACATACACAGAAGACCGCTTGAGGATGTCAACACTTAAATTGCCCGTCTGACAATGACTTGTAAAGTATGTATAGTAACTGAAAACTCGCTTTCGCCCGATTCGGACGTAAGAGGTACTAAAAATTGCCGGCTCAAGATATTTCTATAAAAAACTATCTTGGGCCGGCAATTTAAGTACCAACGTCCTCATATATTTTTCAGTTATGATACATCTTTTTTGTTTTTATCCCTGGCTGGTTTTGCCGCATTTTTCGGCTGAGCTTTCTGATTGGATTTCTGACTTTCCTTCTGGTTTTCTTTTTCCTTTTCCTGCTCCTCAGACATCTCATCAATGATATGCTCCATGAGCTTCTTCTTCATGAATATATCATATCCTAACAAAGAGAGAAAATTAAGATTTTTGATATATGGGTCATCTGTCTCCTCAAAAGATTTTTCTGAAAGCTCAAACGCCTTTACCACACTGCTTTCAACATTAAAATACTGATATTTTTCAAGATTGTACAATCTTGTGTATATCTCCTCCAGACTGCGGGTCGCCTTATCATTTCCATAGTAATTATCAATAAGCGGCTTCAGCATAACCTGTATGTCACTGATGCAAATTACATTTTTAAGATAATAAATATATATCAGAAGAATAATATGCTCCTTTGAGTACCTCTTTTTGTCAGGCGGCGGAAGCAGATTATTCTTTGTGTAATTATTTATCATTGTCTTAGTCAGGGTTTTATCTTCATCCGTACGCTTATTTTGTTCAAGGTGTTTATCCATAAAGGTTGTGACCTGATCCATATAAAGCTCTATAGTCGGAATATCATCCGGACGTATATACCCTAATTTAATCCATTCCCGGATTTGTTTTTTTAAGTTTTCTTTACTATTGTCCATAAAACACACTCCCTGTACAGGCTGTAATACAAGCCCTATGAGACATTATATAGTATTGAAAACCATATGTAAAGGAATAACGGACTTTATTTACTAAATCAAATAATCGTCAACTAACTAAAGCCTTTACCATGTCAAGCTGCTGAATGCTCCTTGCCTTTCCCTCCTCGCTAAGAAACATTCCCGATTTTCTTATCTGCGCATTGTGGCTGTTATCCTCATCCGATTTTAAGGAATATTCGGTAGCTATATTTCCAAGAAATATTGCCCCCACATTTGCCTCCTTAAGACTCATCAGCTTATCATTTCCGGCATCATCCTTCTGCCATACGGACAGCTTGCTGTATATTGAATCATTTTCGTCTATCCATCCGTTCCCGTCCTCATCATAAGCAGAAAGCTCGGCAAAACCGTTTCCTGTTCTTGCTCCAAAAAGCTCTGTGCCATCATTAATTTTTCCATCCCCGTTTTTATCATATGCAAGAAACGCCGAACCCTTTGAAAGCATGGAAATATTGTCAATGCTTCCATCCCCGTCAATGTCAAATTTCCATTTCTGGTCGCTTACTCCCACCGGTGAAGCATCAAGGCTTATAACAAGAGGGTCAGTCATAATTGCAACAGTGTCTTTTGCAATACTTTCCGTCTGTTCCACATATTCTCTGGACATTTCAAGAGACATATTAAACTCAATCTCCCTGCCGTCAGCAGCTTTAACAATTCCCTTTGTCTGAAATTCCAAGGATTCCGATTCCTTATACGAATATTCGCTGTATGTTGTTCTGTTCCACACACTCACATTGCCGCCTGATGACAAATCTAAAATTCCGTTATCTTTGTCACCCCAAAAGCCTCCGCCAAAGAAGCCTCTTGAAATAACACTTGCAAGCCTTCTTCTCACATCCTCCAAAAAGCTTTTTATCTGCATATCAAGCCTGCTTTTTAATTCATCCGGAGTAGGAAGACGGGACGATGCCCCTTTTAGCTCATCATCTCCCGGCAGCCTGCCATAGCTGTTGTAGGTCAGCGTATCATTTCCAAATCTGCTGCCTCCCTTTAGCGTTCTCTGATACGTGGATTTAAAGTTTTGTCCGCTGAATTTTTTCTCTCCTGTGCGGGGATTATTCAAAACAGATACATCCTTACGCCCATAACTGACGTTTTTTGTTGTTCTTGCCGCCATGGAAACGGCACTTGAGTTAATAATCATACATTCCCTCCTCATTATTGAACGTTGCCGTATTCTGATGCTGCCTGCAAAAACGGCAACTACTCTGCCGCATGACATGTCATGGGCAAAATTTCTTAACTCGGTCTACTCAGGGCTTATGTACTTATCACACTAAATATATCGGCATTAAAAAAGGACACATTAACGAATTATGGTAACCTCGTTGTGTCCTGTTACGAATATAAAGGCTTCCTCAGTAAGAAACAGGCTTCCCTGCTGCGGGTTCCTCCAAGCATATAGCCATAGATAACCCACTACCGGAAGCCCATTTATTGCGGCGACAATCCCTTGTTATTTATTCAGACGAGAAAACACCATTTCATAGCCGTCATTTCCATAATTCAGGGAACGGTTGACACGGCTTATTGTAGCTGTAGATGCCCCTGTCTCCTTTGCAACCTCAAGGTATGTTTTGTTGTCCCTTAACATCTTTGCTACAGAAAACCTCTGCGCTATGGATAAAACCTCATTCACAGTACAAACATCTTCAAAAAAATCGAAGCACTCATCTACATTTTCAAGTGTCAGTATCGCCTCAAATAATTCCTTTACTGCCTCTGTTTTAATAGTTTTTCCCATACTATCACCTGCTATTTATTCTCTTTCTGCACCCATACGGCTACAGCTCCTCGATTTACATAAAATTCTCCGCAGCCCTCATCATCAATTTTTATGTTATACTTTGCATTTCCCATTACATCTGAGAAATGCGTACCTGCAAACTGCTTTCCGATATACATGCGTTTTGTTCCGCCCGTACCGTCTGAAATAACAACGGCCAGCCCTGAATCAGGATGCTCCGCATCTCCCTCTCTCGTCCAGCCAATACAATTTGGATCGTCAAAATAATCATGCTGAACGCCATATGCCTTTTGCTTTCTAAGCTTTAAAAGCTTGTCTATCTCCTTCTTCTTTGACTTAACCTTTGCTGACGGAATACCCTTGTAATCCCCATAAAATACACACGGATATCCATCCTGCCTGAGAAGTATGATGGCGTATGCCATAGGCTTAAACCAATCATCAACCCATGATTCAAGAGACTGTCCCGGCTGACTGTCATGATTATCAACAAATGTAACCGCCTTCATCGGATTGGTCTTAACCAGCGTACCATCAAGTATTTTTCTAAGGTCATAATTTCCATTTGCCTTGGAGCAGTTATGGAAGTTAAAATGCAACGGCACATCAAAAAGATTAACCTCGCCCTCGTTTGCATTAATATAATCCATAAGAACATTTACATCCCAATGCCAATATTCTCCCACGGCAAAAAGGTCTTTCTCCGTAGCAGCCTGCATGGCACGAATCCAATCCTTGTAAAAATATTTATTTATATGTTTCACCGCATCAAGCCTGTAACCGTCCAAAGCTGCCGTCTCTGTATACCACTTGCCCCAGCTTATAAGCTCCTGCCTTACTTCTTCATTCTGAAAATCAATATCAGCGCCCATAAGGTAGTCATAGTTGCCCTTTTCTGTATCTACGTCATTATCCCAATCCTTCCCCTGAAAACGGAAAATTGAATTTTTTGCCCTGTCCTGATCCCAGTCTATTCCGTCAAAATGATTCCAATTCCATGTAAAGTCAGAATATTTTCCTTTTCTCCCGGGGAACGTAAACTTAGTCCATGCGCCTATTGTCTTCTTCTCGCCTATCATCTGACCTCTGCTGTTTTCGTTAAACTCCTCCGCCGAGACCTGCTCAACCTCATCCGCGCCAAGCTTATGATTTAACACAATATCCGCGTAAACCTGTATTTCCTTTGCATGTAATGCCTTTATCGCAGCAAGATACTCAGCCTTAGTTCCATATTTGGTAGGTATTGAGCCCTTCTGCTTAAATTCTCCTAAATCATATAAATCATATACTGCATATCCAACGTCATTAGCTCCTCCGGCTCCTTTATATGCAGGCGGAAGCCACACTGCCGTAATTCCTGCTGTTTTAAGCTTTGCCGCATCCTCCTTAAGGCTTTTCCACAAGCTCTGGTCCGCAGGTAAATCCCATTCAAAGTATTGCATCATTGTACCATTAATGCCCATTTTATCTAACCTCCGCAAAATTAATTTGGAAAAAATATACACTTTAGCAATCTAAAGCGATTATAACAAAATATTTTTGCAGAGTAAAGTGTAAATATACATACGCAATAACAAAATTTATACCTTTGGAATCTTTCATGTAATGGCTTCAATATCTAAAATTGGACTTGTAAAAAACAAATCCGAACCGAAAGTTTTACTATTAAATTCACCTGCTTGTCGGTACAATTTGCAATAATGCTTCTATGCAATCAGTTGCGCTGAGTATTTCCATTCTTTCGCAATGCTTTTTCAATGCGTTTAATATTCCACTGTGGAATTTTCATCACAAATAAAAATTTTCACCAAAATTGTTTTTTAATAAGAAAGTTATGCTGATATAAAAAGAGCAAGCAGAAGCCCTTGATTTTAAGGCATTTTGGCAAAATATAATAAATATATTTTATGTTTTTAATTTTTGTGATTGGATATTTTTGCATTTTCAAGTACAATATTCGTATATTTTTTTACAAAAGATGAAAATTAAGGAGACAAACAAATGGATGACCTTGCATATCTGACAGAAGAATATCTTAAATATTGCAGTGCGCAAAAGCGTTTGGATAACAAAACCATAAAGGCATATAAAATAGATCTGAAGCAGTTTTGTAATTTAATTCCCTCTGACAAAGTGTCTGCTATTAACGCAGCCCAAATCGAGAATTACATAGCCGATTTACACAAGCTTTACAAGCCAAAAACCGTAAAACGGAAAATTGCATCCGTAAAGGCTCTTTTTCATTATCTTGAATACAGAGATATAATTGAAAAAAATCCTTTTAACAAAATGATTATAAAATTCAGGGAGCCGGTTATTTTACCTAAAACCATTCCGCTTCCGGTCGTGGAAGCCTTGTTAGGCACAATTTATCATCAATATCGCAATGCTCCCACAGATTATCAGCGCAGAACTGCCTTACGGGATGTTGCCGTCATTGAGCTTTTGTTTTCAACAGGAATACGCATTTCGGAATTATGTAGCTTAAGCCCTTCTGACGTGAACCTGTCCGAAAAAACCGTTTTAATATACGGTAAGGGCGCTAAGGAACGAAAAATTCAAATCGGAGCTGATGATGTTGTTGCCATTTTGTCAGAATATTTTCATGCGTACAGCAAACAAATTCAGACTGGCAACAGTTTTTTTGTAAGCCAGACCGGTAAGCCGCTGTCCGACCAGACTATAAGAAGAATGATAAATAAATATACATGTATGGCGGCAATCAGACAGCACATTACGCCACATATGTTCAGACATACATTTGCCACCTCCCTTTTAGAGGCGGATGTGGACATACGCTACATTCAGGAAATGCTTGGGCACAGCTCCATTAATATTACGCAGATATATACACATGTTGCAATGTCTAAACAGCGGGACATACTTACAACCAAGCATCCGAGAAAAAAATTTAAAATATAAGCTTTTTCACAGGCTGCCTCACTATATATTACTCCTTCAGTGCACATTTGGAAAAAGGGATTAAAATCAGCGGGACAGCCTCCATAAGATTTTCATATTTATTTTCCGGTTTATTTTTTGTTTTCCATTTCATTAAATGTTTTTACATTTTGCAGAAAATAACTCTCGCATTTATCAATCAGTTTTCCATTTCTTTCTTTCGCATCCTCAATGTCAAAATCACCCCTACAGTTAAAATACATATAAAGCATATTCTGCAAAATGCTTTTCTTGCTTATATATTCTACCCACAGTTCTTTATAGTTTTGAAGCGTGATGTATGAAGCGATAACCGATACAACTGAACCAAGTATTGCAATAACCGTTTTCATCAGCACCGAGCCGTCAGCAAAAATAGACAATACAGGTATTACAGAGCTTATTATGATTGAGGCAAACATAAACCTCTGATACTTGTTTTTACAATATTTACCCTTGACCCCAAAACAGTCAATCTGTTTTATAATTCGGTATTTTATATAGTTTTTCATACTTTCATCCGTCATGCCGTTAAGCCAGAAATCAAATTCGTCATTATTTCTTTTGGTTTTTATTTTTCCAGTCATGTTTTTTCTGTATGGTCCCCCTCGTATATAGAATTGGTTTTCTTTTTATCATGATATGTTTTGAGGGTAGGGGGTGTGAATAGGGGGGGAGGGATAATAAAAAGTTATCCGTTGAATCTATTGATACGAAGAAACAAAGGATAATTCCAGATTATTTTT
>DKZK01000016.1 GCA_002493625.1 Lachnospiraceae bacterium UBA7076
TTTCGGAGAGGAATATGAATTTACGCCATAGGTATCAAGATGCTGGTAAATGTAAGTGATATATTTTATATTTTTATTATCAGGATACCACAGATTATTTTGAAAAAATGTTGGAGGCTATGTATTAGTAGGGGAATATGAAAAAGTGTATAATTATGCTGATGGCGTGTATGCTTTTACTTGCCGGATGTGAAAAAGAAAAAAGGAAGAACATAGGTATGGATTCTTTTATAGAGGAAAATGATATTGATGGGAGGACGGATGATATTAAAAGAGATGAAGCAGAACATTAAAAGAACACATAGGCGATGAGAAACATTTTACAGAGCTTGAAAAATATTGGAAGGGCTTGTACAAAAAGTATTTTGGAAGGGAACATGAATTTACGCAGCCGTAATTTATGTTAAGGTAATGTTTATGAAAAATGTTTTTATAGAAGGAATTCCGGGAATGGGGAAATCCACATTGTTAAATACAGTTTCCGCAGCTATTCCGCAAATTTTTGTTTGCCGTGAGGGCGATTATTCACCGGTTGATTTGGCATGGTGTTCATGGATGTCAAGGGAGGAATATGAGGAAATACTGAAACGTTATGAGCCGCTTCAGAATGAAATAATAAAGAATACAGTTCCGGAATGTGAGCATTTTGTTGTTTCATATACAAAAATTATTACGGATTTTCCAGATTTTCATAAGCAGATGGAGGAATTTGAAATATACAACAGGAGAAAACCACTGCGGGATTTGAAGGAAATTATTTTTTCAAGATACAGAAATTTCACAGAAACCGGTTATTTGTTTGAGTGTTCTTTTTTTCAAAATATCATTGAGAATTTGATTTTATTTCATCAGCTGAATGATGAAGAAATTGTAGAGTTTTATCGTGAGTTATATAATGCGGTCAATAAGGAATCGTTTTTGTTGTTGTATTTATATAGCGATAGGATTGAAGAAAATATAGAAAACATTAGAAAAGAACGCTCGGATAATTTGGGAAATGAAATGTGGTACCCGATGATGCTGAATTTTCTGGTTCATTCCCCATATGGAAAAAAACATGGTTATAGCTCCTTTGAAGATGTGATAGCTCATTTCAGGCACAGACAGCGATTGGAAATGCGTATTATAGATGAAATAATTGGAGAAAAAGCTGTTGTTCTTTTGGCAAAGGAGTGGAAGACAGAGGATATAATACCGGTTATAGATGATTTATAAAAAATCTGATTGGAAAATTGAAACAGTTTTACATCATAATAATGATAAAAAAGTAATAATAGTGATATATAAATTTTGTGATTTATGAGATTATTTTAGTACATAAAAAACGGAAAAAAATTATTATGAAAAGGAGCAGTTATTATGGGAACAATCAAATTTTATGATGATGAAACATTTTCACTTTCCAATCCGGAAAATTTCAGCGGACTGTATTTTCCCATCGCAGGGGAAAAGGGAATTAAAAGCTCGGTAGCTCCCAATCTGGGCGGAGACGCAAAGCTTAACCAGAATGCATTTCTGCTTGAGCCGGTGAGCATCGATAACCTTCACAACAACAGAAGCGTCAGAAACGTGTGGTGTCATGTTGAGGGAAAGGGCGCATGGTCGGCTGTTGGCGCATCCGCCGAGGAGGAAAATAAGAAATTTACGGACGAACAGGACGAAAGCGGACTGCTTGCAGGATATATGTGGCATAAAATAAGCAGAAAATCAAAAAAATATGAGCTTTCCTCCGAAATAACCTCATTTGTGCCAATGGATGATGACGTTGAAATCATGCATATAAAAATAAACAATGAGGCATCCTATGCTCAGAATATTACGCCTGTCATTGCCGTTCCAATCTATGGCAGAAGCGCTGATAACATAAGGGATCACAGACATGTTACGTCGCTTTTGCACAGGATTACCACAGGGGAGTACGGCGTTTTTGTAAAGCCGACGCTTTCATTTGACGAGAGGGGACACAAGAAAAATACCCTTACATATTTTGTGTGCGGCGTATCGGGAACAGGGGAAAAGCCGGCGGACTTTTATCCCGCTGTGGATGCATTTATAGGTGAGGGCGGCACGCTTACAAGACCGGAGGCAGTTGTACTTAACAAAACGGGAATGCCGTCCGGAAGCCGTCTGGAAGGTAAGGAGGCGCTTGGCGGGCTTCGCTTTGCGGCTGTAAGCCTGAGTCCCGGGGAAAGCGTTACATACACGGTTGTTATGGGCGTTACGGATAACGGTGACAGGGCGGAGGATATTGTAAAGTCCTACGATTCGGATAAAAAGGTTTGTGATGCCCTTGATAAGCTTAAGGAATATTGGTCGGAAAAGGTAAATGTTATATGTGACACGGGAAATAAGGATTTCGACGTGTTTATGAGATGGGTGAGCTTCCAGCCGTTCTTGAGAAGAATTTACGGCTGCTCCTTCCTTCCGCACCATGATTATGGCAGGGGAGGCAGAGGCTGGAGAGATTTGTGGCAGGATTGTCTTTCACTTCTCATTATGAACCCTGACGGCGTAAGGGAAATGGTAGTTGACAACTACGGCGGAGTTCGTATTGACGGAACAAATGCAACCATAATCGGAGAGAAAAAAGGTGAATTTATTGCTGACAGAAACGGTATCGCAAGAGTCTGGATGGATCACGGAATGTGGCCGTTTATGACAACCAAGCTCTATATAGACCAGAGTGGAGACGTTGACGTTCTGAAAGAAAAGGTGGCATATTTTAAGGACGAGCAGTGCATGAGAGGCTGTATGCTCGACACTGACTGGAACGAGGAATACGGGGTTTGCCAGAGGGATAATTCAGGAGAAATATATAAGGGTACGGTGCTTGAGCATATTTTACTGGAGCATCTGGGCGCATTTTATGAGGTTGGAGCCCACAATCATATAAGGCTTCGGGGCGCTGACTGGAATGACGCACTTGACATGGCGTGGGAAAACGGAGAGAGCGTTGCATTTACATGTGCCTATGCAGGAAATCTCTCACAGCTTGCAGATATGCTATCGGAGCTTGAAGAAAAATACGGCTGGCAGGATATAGAGCTTCTTCAGGAAATTAACGTGCTTCTTGAGCCTGAGGCTTCCTGCTACGACGACATAGCCGCAAAAAAAGATGTGCTGGGCAGATATCTTACCGCCTGCAAACACAATGTAAGCGGAACGAAAATAAATATACCGGTCAGGAGCCTTGTGGAAAATCTGAATGAAAAGGCAGAATGGATAAAGGAGCATGTGAGAAAAACCGAGTGGATTTCAGACGGCGACGGCGGCTGGTTTAACAGCTATTATGACAATCACGGGCAGGCTGTTGAGGGCTGCTTTGAAAACGGTGTAAGAATGATGCTTACAGGTCAGGTCTTTGCAACAATGAGCGGAACGGCAAATGCCTCTCAGGTAGCTTCAATCTGTAAGAGCGCCGATAAATATTTATACAAAAAGGAAATTGGAGGATACCGGCTTAACACGGATTTCCATGAGGAAAAGTACGACCTTGGAAGAATGTTCGGATTTGCTTACGGAGAAAAGGAAAACGGCGCAGTATTTTCACATATGACCGTTATGTATGCCAATGCCCTCTACAAAAGAGGCTTTGTAAAGGAGGGACACAAGGCGCTTTCAACGCTTTCAGACCATGCCCTTAACTTTAACGTGAGCAAAATATATCCGGGTGTTCCTGAATATTTTGACGCATCGGGCAGAGGACTTTACCATTACCTTACAGGCGCCGCAAGCTGGTATCTTATGACGCTTGTAACGGAGGTGTTTGGAGTAAAGGGACAGATGGGTGACATGATAATTTGTCCGAAGCTTATGCGGTCACAGTTTGATGAAAATGGAAGTGCAAAGCTTAAGCTTTCCTTTGCAGGAAAGAAATTTGACATCACAATTAAAAATGCCGATTTGCTTGAGTATGGCAAGTATACAGTAAAGCAGGCGATGTGTGATGGCGGAAATTCACTTAAGGTAAGTGAGGATAAGGTAGTTTTGGAAAGAACCGTAATTGATGGTATGGATGAAGCCGTACATGAAATAACGGTTACCTTGGGGAAGTGAAAAGCCTGTAAACAAAACTGCAAGGATAATTTAACATAAATAATAGATTTATACTATTTTTTCTTTCGTTTTTCATAGAAAAATGTATATAATGATTGTATTGTAAAAGCATCAAAACAGGCATGGCGCTTGTTGTAATGACAGGCAAAACAAAAAAATAAAAGCTGAGGAGGAACAAAATAATGCAGTATGGATATTTTGATGATGAGAAAAGAGAGTATGTCATAACAAATCCCAAAACACCGAAGCCTTGGGTAAATTATCTCGGTTCGCCTCTTTACGGAGCAATTATTTCCAACAATGCAGGGGGCTACAGCTTTGCAAAGTCAGGGGCAAACGGAAGAATTTTAAGATATGTATTCAATAACTTTGACCAGCCGGGACGTTATATTTATATACGCGACAATGACAGTAAGGATTTCTGGTCGGCATCATGGCAGCCTGTTGGAAAGGATCTGGAAAGCTATAAGAGCGAATGTCATCATGGTACGGGATATACGAGGATGTTTGCGGAATATGCGGGAATTAAGTCCGAGGCTCTTTACTATGTGCCCCTTGACAAGTCCCATGAGGTATGGAATTTAAAGGTTACAAATACTTCTGATACCGTAAGAAATCTTACTGTTACGGGGTATGCGGAATTTACAAATAACAGTAACTATGAGCAGGATCAGGTGAACCTTCAGTATTCCCTGTTTATAAGCAGAACGGGCTTTGAGGGTAACAGAATCCGTCAGACAATACATGGAAATCTTGACGGACTTGACAAAGGAGAATATGTTGATGATAAACGTCCCACAGACCGTTTTTTCGGGCTTGCGGGCGCGCCCGTTTCATCCTACTGCGGAGACAAGGATAGGTTTATCGGGGAATACAGAAGCTACAGGGACCCTGTGGGAGTTGTGGAAGGAAACCTTGGAAATTACTTAAGCTACAATGAAAATTCCTGCGGCGGACTCTCTGCCATTGTTTCACTTAATCCGGGTGAGACGAAGGAGCTTGCATTTATTCTTGGAATGAAGGAAAATGATGAGGCTGCCGCCATAATGGACAGCTACGAAAATCCGTCTTCCGTATGTGAGAAGGAATGTAAGGAGCTGATTGAAAACTGGCATGGAAGATTTGCGCATTTGCAGGTTAAAACGCCAAGCTCTGAATTTAATTCAATGATAAATACATGGAATGCATATAACTGCTTTATGACATTTATATGGTCCCGGGCGGCGTCCTTTATATACTGCGGTCTCAGAAACGGATACGGATACAGGGACACCGTACAGGATATACAGGGAATTATTCACCTTGCGCCTGAAATGGCAGTGGATAAAATCAGGTTTATGCTGTCGGCGCAGGTTGATAACGGCGGCGGACTTCCTCTTGTAAAATTCACGCATAATCCGGGGCATGAGGATACGCCTGATGACGCCTCCTATGTTAAGGAGACGGGACACCCGGCTTACCGCGCTGACGATGCACTGTGGCTGTTCCCTACTGTTTATAAGTATATTTCCGAGACAGGGGACATGGCGTTTCTGGATGAGGTTATTCCATTTGCAAACAAGGACGAGGGCACCGTATACGAGCATTTAAAGCGCGCGATTGCTTTTTCAATGGAGCATCTTGGTATTCACGGAATGCCTGCGGGACTTTATGCAGACTGGAACGACTGCCTGCGGCTTGGCGCCAACGGAGAGTCAACATTTGTTGCCCTTCAGTTTTATCTTGGAATGACAATTTTAAGAAAATTTGCCGGGTACAAAAAGGATGACGAGTATATTAAATATCTTGACGAAAGTCAGAAAAAGCTTGGTGAAATCATTAATGAGCTCTGCTGGAATGAGGACAGATTTATCCGCGGATTTACCGAGCAGGGAGAGGTTATAGGAAACCGGAACGACCCTGAGGCCAATATGTGGCTTAATCCGCAAAGCTGGGCTGTAATCAGCGGTCTTGCGACGGATGAGCAGGCTGACGCAGCGCTTGATATGGTAAACCGGAGACTTAACACGGAGTACGGTCTTGTGTTAATGGACCCTCCATATCATCTTAACGCCTTTGACGGTGCGCTTGCAGTTATATACAATGCAGGCGTAAAGGAAAATTCCGGTATATTTTCACAGTCACAGGGCTGGATTATTTTGGCGGAGGCCTTGAGAGGACATGGAAACCGCGCCTTTGAGTATTTTATAGAAAATGCACCGGCAGCGCAAAATGACCGTGCGGAGATTCGCAAGCTTGAGCCTTACTGCTACGGACAGTTCACCGAGGGAAGCGCAAGCCCTCACTTTGGAAGGTCGCATGTGCACTGGCTTACAGGAACCGCATCGACAATTATGGTAGGCTGTGTTGAGGGTATTCTCGGAATGAGGCCTGACATGGACGGTATAAATATTTCTCCGTCCATTCCGGAAGCATGGGAGGAATTTGAGATTGACAAGGATTTCAGAGGCTGCCACATGCATATAATCGTGAAAAATCCGGGACACGTACAGTCAGGCTGTGTGGAGCTTACCGTAAACGGCGAGAAGATGGAGGGCAGCTATATTCCGGCAAGCCTGCTTGGTGAAAAAGCAGAGGTTGTCCTTATAATGTCATAATAACAATTGACAACTGAAAAAATATTTAAGCAGGACTAAATTAGTTTTTTTGTGGATATGTGCCATATTGTAAAAACTAATTTTGTCCTGCTTTTTATTGTAATATTGCGACATCCTTTTTGAATTGTAAACCAAAAAACAAAACTGATTGACAATTAAGAGTAAAATCTTTAATATATAAATAAAAATTTTAATGAAATGAATTATTATATGAAAAGGCAAAATATCAATACATGAAAAAGGAGTAATTTTGTATGGATGTCATGACGTTAGCAGAGGAGGTTATTGAAGGTCGGCGCATAGGCAGGCAGGATGACCTGGACATATTTCTGGGCTGTGATTTGAAAAAGCTTTGTGAGGGGGCAGACCGCATACGTGCTTGTCTGGTTGGTGATAAGGTGGACCTTTGTTCTGTTATTAATGGGCGCAGCGGTTGTTGCCCGGAAGATTGCAAATATTGCGCGCAGTCTGTACATAATCACACCGGTTGCGAAGTGTATGATTTCCTTCCGGAAGAAACTATTGTAGATGCTTGTAAGATGAATGAAAGAGAGGGCGTACACCGGTTTTCTATCGTAACCTCGGGGCGGGCATTGACCGGAGAAGAATTTGAGAAAGCGCTTCATGCATTTGAGACAATGCATGCCATGTGCAAAATTGACTTATGTGCCTCCATGGGCTTTCTAACAGCAGAGCAGCTGCATCAGCTCCATGAGGTTGGCGTAACCGGTTATCACCACAATATTGAAACCTCACGGCGTTATTTTCCTCATATTTGTACAACCCATACTTATGAACAAAAGTTGGAAACCTTAAAGCTGGTAAAGGCAGAAGGTATGCGCGCCTGTTCCGGTGGTATTATTGGTATGGGAGAGACATGGGAGGACCGGCTGGATATGGCGGTCAGTCTGTCAGAGCTGTGTATTGATTCTATTCCAATCAATGCATTGATGCCAATTTCAGGTACACCTCTGGAGCATCAGCAATCACTGGCGGAAGACGATATTTTAAGGACGATTGCCTTTTTTCGTTATATCAATCCTAAGGCGAATATCCGTCTGGCAGCAGGACGTGCGCTATTGACCAATGACGGCGAGAAGGCTTTTCAGTCAGGGGCGTCCGCTTCTATTACCGGCAATATGCTGACTACGGCTGCCTGTGCCACAATCCGCAGCGATAAGCAAATGCTGCAGAGACTTGGTAGAGACGTAACACCGGACTATCTGAAAATTGCAAAATAAATATTTGCTTATGTAATTATAAATATTTGACGATATTATAAGTATAGTGTATTATACGAGTTATAGATGCTTACAATTAATTTATGAATTTTCGTACAAAAACAAGGAGGTGGCGGTATGAAAATCGGAGAGGCAAGACAAAACTACAATGTTTTGCTTAAATCCTACAATATGAAAAAGTGGGATATTCATCAGCAGCAAATGGATTTGCAGGAGAAGATGAAGAAGGAGCCTGAAAATGACATGTACAAGGAGCAGTCTGTTATATTACAGCTTTCTTATGATGCACTTGATGAAAAGCAGAGTGAATATCAGGCGTACATGGATAAGCTTCTGGAGCAGGAAAATGCTATAATGGATAAGATTTCCGCAGAACAGCAGGGCGAGGCAATGGAGGAATATGCTAAGGATATCGGCAAGATTATGGAGGTTGCCCGCCGTATCATGAAGGGACATAAGGTTCCTGCTCAGGACGAGAAAAAGCTTATGGAATTTGACGATAAGCTTTATCAGGCGGCTAAAAACATTGGCAATATGGTAAAGCTCAGAAAGAAAAAGGAATATGATTCTCTTTGGGATGATGAGGAAAAGAAGGAGCAGGTAGATGCTCTGGAGGAGGCTGAAGGTACGGAAGCATTTGCAGACGGTCCGGCGGAGGTATCTGTTGAGGACACGCTGGCATCGGTTGAGGGTGCAGCTTCCGTGGATGTGTCGGCTGATATTTAAGGGGCTGTCGCACTAAGGATTTGTTTTCTTAGTAGCTATGGATTTTAAACAAAGAAAAGCGGAAG
>DKZK01000048.1 GCA_002493625.1 Lachnospiraceae bacterium UBA7076
CTTCAAAGTAAACTAAAATTTTTGCCCCTGTATCAGTCCTCCGCCTTCATAAATTTGAGTTTTTTAACTACTCCGTTACCGCAATAATATCCATCGCCAACATTTATATTTTTCTCAAAGGTCTTTTTTACTGCCACCGGCATTTCAAAGATTCTGAAATTTTTTAAATCTTCAAAAATCATATAGCTTCGGCTGTCCTTTAAATATTTGTAAACCTCGGCCCCGCTATACGCAACAGGGGCATTATCAACATTAGCAATAATAAAGCATATTTTAAACTCCTTGTATTTGCCTGTTGTATTTCTGAATCTCTCCATGCTTTTTTTATTGCCCTGTATCGCTTCAACGGCATCTTTATTTTGCAATAAAACAAGCTTCAGCGGCGCTGTATTCAAAATATCAGGATTATCTGTAATCTTTTCTTTGAGCGCTGATGCATATGCTTCAATTTCATCAAGAACAAATTCCACATCCTCACTGCTGCATGTATACCTTTTTACGCATTTATGATTACTATATGTTGTAAACCTCTTTTCATAATCATCAACAATGTATATATCAACCGGTGCATTATCGCAGTTGTTCTCCAATGAATCGAGTATAACCCTTGCAATATTGCAGCTTTCCATGCCGTTTCCGCCTACAATCCCTACTGCCGTTATTTTTCTCATGTCCAGAAGCTCAGGAGTTGCATTTCTGTAATTTATTCCATATAAAACCTGATATGGTTTGTTAAGAAGCTTTGGATAGTTCGCTCTTGCATATGTCATTGAAAAAAGCTCCGGTATTTCCGGTATACGTTTTGCCTTTAAATCAGGATATACGTCATTTATTTTCTTTATAAATTCCTTTATTGCATTTACCCTGTCAATTTCCTTTTTACCTTCAAATGCAAGATATGCCTGAAATTCATACAACTGCTTATCTATTTCCACAATGCCCCGTCCCGGTATACTCCTGTTTTTAATTTTACAGGAACCAAACAGTGATGGATATTCCCCATCATTGTTACAATACAAGGCTATTTTTTGTGAAAATGTAGACATATACTTATATCCGATACCGGAAGCCTGTATATCAGTGCATATAATTGAAACTCCCACCGACAAACCTTCACGGCAAATCGGAAGCAGTTTATCCTCTTTTGACAAAAAAACTTCCCTGACAGCACTAAAATTATCTATAAGAATAACTATTTGCGCCATATCCGTGTAACCTGCCTCACGATATGCGGAATATGAACTTATTCCTATTGACGCAAGCTTATCCTTACGCTGCTGCATTTCCTCTGATATTAATCTGAAAAAATTTCCCATTTTTTCTTCATCTGATATGAGTATTACGCCTCCTGAATGTGCAAGCCCGTCAAATATGTTAAGCGCCTTTGAGGCAAAATCAATCATGTATACATTTACATCCTCAGGAGAATAGTGCATTGCAAGCTGTTTTATTATAAGTTGAAGTATGTTTGTTTTTCCATACTGAGCAGATCCCGCAATCAATGTATGATTATGTGTGATGTTCAAAAGCACTGTTTCCTGAAGCTGCTGCGACGGATCATCATATATTCCCAAAGCTACGCCAACATTACCTTCAAAATCATAGCATTTACCATCATAACAAATATGGTTTTCAAGACCTGGCATGCATATGCCCGGAAGCCTTTTTATCTCGTTTGTTTCACAATATGAATTTATATACTTTACCAATGCCTCTAACTGTGTTTCAGCCTCCTCATTTTTCTTTTTTTTCTGCTCAAACACAGTTTTTCTCATGCCTGCAAGATTAAGCTCATATATTTTGTATTCCCTTTCCTTTCCCGTATGCTCCTCATCTACGCCGAGGCCGCTGTACGCCGATTGAAACAACTCGAAAAGCTCGTTATTTCCAACCTGTAAATATGCCCTGCCCGGCTCTTTTATCTCCGCTGCCACCGGTGATTTTAACACCTCGTTGCTGTCATTTTTGTTTTGAACCTTAAGACACAATCTGAATTTTGAATTGCTCCATATCTGGTCGTCAACAACTCCCGACGGCTTTTGGGTTGCAAGTATGAGATGAACGCCCAGACTTCTTCCTATTCTGGCAGCGCTTACAAGCTCCTTCATAAAGTCGGGCTGCTCCCGCTTAAGCTCCGCAAATTCATCAACAATCAGTATGAGATGCGGCAAAGGTACATTTACCTCACCCTTTTTAAACAATTTTATGTATGCGTCTATATGGTTTACTCCGGCGTCTGCAAATATTGTCTGTCTTTTTTTCAGCTCCGCCTTTATGGAAAGCAGGGATCTTTCTATCTCCCTTCCGTCTATATTTGTTATGGAGCCTATTAAATGCGGCAAATCCTTAAACTGGTTTACCATGCCTCCGCCTTTAAAATCTATTATCACAAAGCCCACGTCATAAGGATGGTACAGAGACGCCATTGATAAAATATATGACTGTAATATCTCACTTTTTCCCGAGCCTGTTGTTCCTGCTACCAGTCCATGCGGTCCATGATTCTTCTCATGCAGATCCAGATATAAAATATTTCCATTTGCCATAACCCCCAAAGGCGCCGCCATGCTTTCATATATTCTGGATGTATTCCATCTTTCACCTATGTCCATGTCGGAAACGCTCATTATATTAAGCAGCTTAAATAATGAAATACTTTTTGTAAGCTTGCTTTCAAGATTTACACTTTGTACCTGAATACAGCCGAGCCTTAACACAGCTTTTTTCAGATTTTCGTCGTCCAATGTGTCAAATACAAAATGCTCTCTTATATCTGAATTTTCGGCATCTATCAGAACGCCGGAATTCGGGGTATCAAGCAATATAAGCCTGTCCGCATATTGAGGTATAAACTCCCTTTTTTCATCAAAAAACAGAAACGTGAACTTAAGCTCCTTCGCCTGTTTGATATACTGTGATATGGGATGAACAAAAAATGCATCTGCCGAATATACGAATACAACATGATTTTTCATGTCCTTAAGCTCATCCTGATTCATGCTTTCTCTCCTTGAAAGCTCACTGTAAAGATATTCCAGAATAATCTTTTTCCCCTGCTCCTCATACACCATGTTTCGTACGGGCTTTTCAGACAGATAAATATTCTGCAGCCATCTTAAATTTGAAAAAATGCTCTCATATGCTTCATCAAATATATAATAAAACTTAACATCCTCAAAATACTGTCTGGCTGCCATATCCATCGTAATAAGCTTAAGCATGTTATATTGCGCTTCTCTGCTGCCCACAATTCCGACGCCGTTACATTTTTTTAAATCAACGGTAACCGGAGCCTCCGGTATATACTCATATTCCCCGGCAAGAAGCTCCGGAAGCGCAGCAAGCGGATCACCGCTTTTAATGCACTCCTTTTCTGTTATTTCTATGGCACAGCCTGCTTTTACCTTTCCGGAGCCAAGCCTTACAATCAGATAATCATCATCTGACATATCCCTTTCAAACAGTCTTCTGTCAAATGACATAATCTGATCCATCTCCGTATCGGAATCAATATATATGTCTTCCAGAATTTCCTTTTCCTGCTTTCTTGCATTTACAATTTCATTTTCTTTTTTCTTGAGATATTCCTTATATTCATTTTTTCTGTCTTCCACATCCGTTTTATATTGCTTTTTACTGTTCACATAGGAAATGATTGACGTTACAATGCCCATGCCCATAGTTATGGCGCAGTATATTACAAACATTTTATTTCCGCGCATCATACTCCTTAAAACAATCATTGCAATAAATGATATAAGTGCAGGAAGCAGCGTCATTGCAATATTTTCATTATTCTTTTCCGGCTTTGGCTCCGGCGGCAGTATTTTAATTTTTCTATCGGGAACAATTTTATGGACTCTTACATTTTTCCTGAACTGCGGATATTCCATTGCATTGCTTTGTTCCGCAGCATATGTACATTTCAGCTTACTTTGTGTGCCGTTTTTGCCGGAATCCGTGTAAAGCCTGTTGTCCTTAAGATAAAAGCTTGCCCCGTCAAGCATGAAAAAATCATAATTCTGTATTACAGCTATATTTTCTTTATTTTTAAAGCCGTTAATATATATGCCATACTTTGTGTGGGAATCATCAACTACAAATTCCTCTCCCTGTCTGGTCAGCACTATATAATCCTCACCTGCAAGCTCGTTATTTATTTTAATGGTGCAATAGTCTGTACCGCCTATTTCCATGCTGCTGACAGCACTGATGTCATATACCTTGTTATAATCCGAACACACCTCGTCAAAATCTATTGTGAAGGATATTTTAAAAAGAGGCGCCTTACTGCTTTCATATTTTATTTCCACCTCATCCCCATGGCTAAGCTCCTTTGAATAAAGCTTCAATGCGCTGTCCGACTCAATGTATATGTTGCTGCTACAGCTTATTCTCCATATATCCCCGTCACAGAATAGTTCTATTTCGAAATTCTCAAAAAACCGGTGCCTGTCAAATCGTATTTTTGACCTTCCTGTTGTTCCCAGCACGACTTCGTTTTTATAATCTCCCTGCAACGCTATTTCCTGATATAAGTTTTTTCCGAACACAACCGCCTTATAATTGTAATTTTTCATTTGTCTACCTCAGATAATTAATTATAGTTCCGTTTCTAAGTCCAAATTCCTCCAATGTTTTGTTGCCCTTTAGCAGTGCAATGGGATTTTCCGTTTTCAAATAACATTTTGTTATGTCGGATAAATCAATGCCCAGTCCGTATGCCTGATTCAGGGCTATTACAAGCTCATTTGCTGTCACGTCCCCTGCCACCTCAATGTCGCATATATAATTTCTTTTATGCAGATGTAATGTCAATATAAGATTTTTTGTCATAATGCTTCCTCCTCACAGTAAAATAAGCGCCGATTTTTTCATTAAACCGTTACCCGTTATTTCATCTAAAGTAAGACACCCGTTTTGTGAATATAAATATGGTATTTTCTCGATTATATCCACCGGGCACTGCTGCAGGTAATCGTACCCGCCTTCATAATATTTATTGCAGAGAAACATAAATTTCTCATCATCCTGATAATTGATGCACTCAAGGAATTTTATTACTTTATAAACCCCGTATGCGCTTTGATCCATAACCGTGATAACCTTGTCACATTTGTCCAATACGCTTAAATTCAATTCTCCCAGATCAGACATGGTATCTATGACAATATAATCATATTTATTTGTTTTCTTAAGCTCCTCTATTGCAAACAAATAGTCGGAGTTTTTTATTCCATAGGATAATTTTGAACTTTTAAAGGGCTTTGCGCAGTCAAAGCCGCATTGCCATGTTTCCTCTGACAGCTTGTCCCCCACGGATATGTCATGTCTTGTCATATAGCGTTCCAAGCCGTTTTCTATATATTCCTCCCGATTGATAATCCACTGGTAATTTTGTATCGTATCAAGATTTACATAAATTACCCTCTTGTTTAAAAGTCCGAGCTGATAGCAGAGTGCCATTGCCGCCGTGGTTTTTCCCACTCCGCCTATGGGGGAATATACCATTATAAAAGCCGCTCCTGCTTCGCCGTCCCGTTTTTCGCCTATACCCATGGAAATTCCCAACTTCCCCGTTACCTTATGTATGATTTCCTTCACGCTTGAAAATTTCGATATTACATTTGCATAATAATATTTATTTTCTTCTGAATCGTCACCGGCAAGAACAAACACCTGATTAATGCCCTGTCTTGAAATATTTTCCGTATACAGTTTTTCATCTATAATGAGGCAGTCAATTATTTGCGGCGTGTTAAAATACTGCTCAAAAAATCCTTCCTCCGTTATAGTCTCAAGCCGTATGCTTTCATATGCGTTTTTTAAAAAACCTATTTCCAATGATGCAACATATTTTTCATCATACATTGCTATTACGATATGTTTCCTTGTCATCCTTACACCTCCCGTCACTTGGGCCGTCCCCCTTTGAACATCATCTATTCCGTATTTATCTTCTGCATATGTTCCGATTTACTTTGTAAATCGAGAATTCTATGAGCTTACACCTTATCTTCCACAATATAATGCCTGTCCGCTATGACAATTTTGTCTCCGGATTTTATAGGCATCCTTTGTCCGCTTCTGATTCGCACATCATTGAGGTATGTGCCGTTCGTGCTTTCAAGGTCTTCGATATACCATCTGTCATATTCCTCAGATATAACACAATGCTTTCTGCTCACATTATTTGATGTGCTTATTGCATAGCTGCACTGTGCCGCATCCTTGCCGATAATGAAATTGTTTTTATTTATGATTATTTCACTGCCGTGGCTTTCCTCCACGCCGCACAGTTTAATAGTATGTATACCCGACGTTTCATTTACATATGAGCTTCCCATTATATTCTGCCAGTCGCCATATTTGCCTGAATACATGAAATTACAAATATCCTCCGGCAGAAACTGCCCGGACCTGCAATCCTCCATAAGCTGAAGCATATAATAATTACCGATGTAAACCGACTGTGATATTATGTCCGCGATTACATTTAACAGCCCGCGCTCGTACATATCTTGTTCCTTCCATGCCGTATTTGTGCTTACAGGAACGCAGATAAATTTTATGCTCATTGTTTTCATATCAACAAATATTCTGTTTACGGATGCATCAATTGTCTCCAAAGATATAAATCCGTTTGTTTTTATTTTTTCCAATGACAGAATAAGCTTATATATCAATTGAAAAAAACTGTTTTCGTCAATCATGTTTGCTACTGACGAAAATAACCGATACCCTTCAATATCATATATGAGCTTTATATGTCCGTTCTGAACCGTCTTATAGCATTTTACAAAGTCTTTGCTTATATCCTTTTGTATTATCTGATACACCGTATTGTAAAAAAGAGAATTATCTTCTATTAAATATCCTATATAGTGTTCATTGCTTACATCATATATGACATTGTTTAATATAAGTTCATTTATCATATGCATCATCTCCGTTTTTCATTAGTTCAATATCCATATTCATATCAAACAGCTTTTCTATTTTCTTGTTTCGTATATCCTGTCTGTATGTTTCTCCGTTTTTTGTATAGTACACCCATCTTCCCGCCAGACATTTTATCTCATCTGCGGCGTCAAGCTTCCAATCCCATTTGTCATGGTAATACATTGTTCCGTCACGAAGCACACAGTATCCTTTGCCGCAGCAGTTTTTAAATTCCGATATTTTGTCTGTCTGTACACATATCCATATACCGTTTTCTTCCTTCGTATAGTGCCTGTAAATTTCGCCGTCCTCATAATACATCTGTCCTGTATCTAAATAAGCAATTTTAGAAAAATCAATTTCTTCATTCATCAGTCTCATTGACGGTTCTTCTTTTTCTGCCGTATAAATATAAGTCGTTCCTTCCTTCACATATAGTATCATCATAGAAACGCTTTCACTTGAAGCGGCAATTTCAGCTTGCTTTGCTTTTTTCACATAGCCGTTATCTTCTATATAATAAAAATCCTTTACATCCGTAGCAATTTTTCGGGACTGTATATTTCCATAGTCTTCTGCGCTCCCAACGTCCGTCCCGGCATTGCCTTTGACAAGGTATAAATCACCTTTTTCCGACAGTAAATATGCTGTTCCCGTGTCATTGTATACAACTGTTTTTTTGCTTTTTCCCTCGACTGTCCGCTCATCCGTATCAGATACCAAAACCGTTTCTTCCTTTTCACTGTCAATATAAATAAGCGTTCCTTTATCCGTTACGCCTTTCAGCACAACAGGATCCTCCGTGCTTACCATAAGCTTGCTTTCACCATACGGACTGATACGATATAAATCCGTGACCGTAGCCGTCTCATATTTTCCTCCTGCTTCCAGGCTTCTGTCCTCTACCCATTTCTTATATGTCCACGTCTCTGAATAAGCGCCATAGCACCCCCTTGTGCTGATACATATATCTGCTAAATTATTTGTCACATTATCTACGAAAAAGCTTCCGTATTTATTTTTTAAATTTATTTGCTTGCCTTCGTCTGCTTTCTCCGCTTCTTCTGCCCATATGGCGCAGTCATTTTCTTTTTCAATTAAATTTCCGTCTATGTCATATGATATTTCATCATGCACAAAAATTATTTCCGGCTTTGCAAGCCCACTCCAATATTTTCTGTCCTTTATAATAATTATTACAACAGCAATTATCAGTAAAACAGCTACCGTCAGCCCTGCTATCAACAGCCGTTTTTTCACAGACCATTTTTTCTTTTCGGGCTTAATGCACAATAATTTATCAATACTCTCATCTGTAATTACGGCTCCCCCTTCCGTAATTTTTTCCTCTGTAATTTTTTCTTCCGCAATTCCCCCGGCAGCACTATTTTCCGTTACTGCCTGCCGAGCTTCTGCGTTTTCAAATTCTGTGCCGTCAAAATCCTCCATATACATTATTTGTGTTTCATCACTATACCGCCTCTGCTCATTGCCTTGTCCGCACAGAACGTTTCGTATGGGGGTATTACAGACAGGGCATACCTTTTTCTCACCAATTTCATTTCCGCAATTTAAGCACCTCATGCCATCACCTCTTTAGTTTGATACAAAATATTCTTGCTTTAATTGTAATTTTTTCCGCCGCAATTAAAAGTATTTCTGCATGAACGACATGTTTTTTGCATGAACGACACTTTTCTTCAAAGTAAACTAAAATTTTTCTGCATGAATGACACTTTTTTGTTATTGAAAAACAAAAAAAGTTCAAACGCTTTCTGCATTTGAACTCTATATAATTTATTTTTGTGTTTACTTTTATGGACATAGTCCACCATATTAAAAGTACGTTACACCCATTTTTATGTGTTTTTCTGCGGATTATAATTGATATATGCTAATCTTCTCATTTCTATTTTATCTTTTTCTTCTACCTTATCCGAAAATTCAAATTTTCCATCTTTTATCCTAAAATATTCATGAAATAATTTTTCTTTTTCAACTAACATACATAAATCTCTACTCCAAGGATACTGCATATTCAATTGCAGTGGCTTTAAACATGTTTTTCTACCTTGATTTATCCATAAGCATCTCTTGTGCTCTAATTTCAACCAAGATAATATCTCCAGTACTATAATATTAAGATTTTCTTTTTCGATATTACATTCTGAACTAACTAATAACTGTTTATTTCCTGCCTTTCTATATTCTATCAGCATTTCAATAAGATTCATTTTTTTCCTTCTTTCATTTTTTATAGTTGCTCCAAATATGGACCATCATATCTTCTTCACTTTCAAACTGAACTTGCATACCAAATTCTAACTGAAATAGCCTTTCAGCATTATATGCTGATGTTTCACTACTCCACGAGGATATAACACTTTCATCTACCCCATTAATAAAATCCATTGCATGGACTCCTTCATGAACTACATCACTAAAAAAAGTTGCCGAACTATTTCTTACATATATTTGATTTCCAACCTGCATCGCAATCGTATCCGAAGAACATCCTAAATATGATTCAAATAGTTCATCTCCCAAAACATTAATTTTTATCTTTCCATTTTGAATACTATCAGCTATTTCTGTTGATTTTTGCGTAACGCCATCCAAAGAATTTATTATCTCATCCCTAGTGTAACTATGAATTACTTTATCACTATTTTCAATTTTATTAATTGAATTACCACCACTCTCTATTCTTTTCCCAGACACCGCACTCTGGGTTTTCACATTAATAGCTGTCTGTATGCCTGCTTTTATTTCTGACCGAACGT